>JAFDEK010000023.1 GCA_019310385.1 Deltaproteobacteria bacterium | reverse complement strand
GGAGCCCTCCACAGGTGGCCGCCGATCAGCTTGCCGCTCTCCTCGTCGAAGAAGCCGATGCCGCAGCGATCGGCGCCGATGAGCTCGCCCAGGCCACGGAGTCCGTCGTGGATCACCGGGTCCACGTCCGTGACGGTGGGGTCCGCGAGGCGGGCCGAGAGGTCGACGATCAGCTCCTCGAAGCGCAGGCGCTCCTCGCGCTCCCGCTCGTTGCGCTTCAGCTCGGTCACGTCCACCCCCGAGCCGAGGACGCCGAGCACGCCGCCCTCGGGGTCGCGCAGGACGGCGCCGCTCCAGAGCACGACGCGTTCCTCACCGTCGGGGCGCCGGATCGTATTCTCGAAGTTCCTGGTGGGCACTCCGCCTTCCATCAGACGGCGAAACTCGTCGATCGAGGCTTCCAGGGTCTGCGGCCCGGCCAGACGCGCGTAGCTCTCCAGGCTCAGGGCCTCCGCCTTCGACACCCCGTGAATCAGCTCGGCCTCGCGGTTCCACTCGACGATGCGACCCACCGGGTCCAGGACGAGGATCACGGCATTGGCGTCCTGGATGAGCTGGCGCAGGTAGGCCTCCCGCCGCCTCAGCTCCCGATCGGCCTCCAGGCGCGCCGCGTTCTCCACGCGCAGTGCCTCGTTGGCGCTCGTGAGAGCGCGGGTGCGTTCGCGGATTCGCCCGTCCAGCTGCGCGGTGGACTCGGCCATGCGCCCGACGACGAAGGCCGCGAGCCAGACCACCGCGAGGGCGACTCCGACGTTGGCCCGGGCGGACCCCGGAGCGGGTTCGAAGAGCGGCGCGAAGGAGCCGAGAATGATCAAGGGAGAAAGAGCCAGGGCCACCGCGATCGACGACCGGCGCCAGGGCAGCCACAGCGCAATGAGCACCACCGCCGCATAGCCGAAGCCAGGGCTGTGCCGGGGCAGAAAACGCAGATCGAGAACGAAGATCACGGCTGCGGAGGCGAGAAGCACAGCCACGCCGATGGACGCCGAATAGCGATGATTCGCGACGATGGCCAGCACAGCTCCGATCGAGTGCAGAAGCACGAAATCGGGATGAGGAGCATCCCCAATGCCGCCCGGCGAGATTCGCCGGCTCGCTCATGGTAGCGCGAGGGGCAGCGACTTCGCCTCGCGGACGGCTGGGCCGACCCCTGAGCCCGCCGAGCTCGCGACCCGGCGAATGTCGGCCCGCAGACAGCCGCGTGCCGCACGGGGCGGTACCCTGGGTCTACCGTCTCACGCCCGGGCCGCCGCTGGAGTTCTCCGCGGCGGCCCCGCCGGTATCGGCACAGCGACGAGGAAGGCGGCCAGGCCTCAGGAGATCGCCATGACGAGCAAGAAGACCCAGCAGACCGTTTTCATCACCGGTGGCGCCGGCGGACTGGGAGGTGCGACAGCGCGCTACCTCGCCGAGCGAGACTGGCAGGTATTTGCCGCCGACTTCGTCGAGGAGGCCCTCGAGGTGATCGGGAAGGAGAAGAACATCACTCCGGTACATGTCGACGTGACCAGCCGGGAGAGCGTGCAGGCCGCCGCGGACTCCGTGGCGACCCAGGTCGACGGCCTCGACGGGGTGGTGAACTTCGCGGGCATCCTGGCGGTGGGCTCCATGGTCGAGATCGAGGAGCAGGCCCTCGCCCGGGTCCTCGAGGTCAACGTCATGGGGACCTTTCGGGTCAACCAGGTGTTCTTTCCCATGGTGCTCGCCCGCAAGGGGCGCATCGTCAACATCAGCTCCGAGACGGGCTGGCAGAGCGGCATGCCCTTCAACGGCGCCTATGCGATGAGCAAGCACGCCATCGAGGCCTACTCGGACTCCCTGAGACGGGAGCTCATGTTCCTCGACATCCCGGTGATCAAGATCCAGCCCGGACCCTTCAAGACGGACATGGTCGCGAGCATCGAGCGCAACTTCTCCCGCGCCGCCGAGGAATCGTCCCACTTCCACGACCTGCTGACCAAGCTCAAGGGCATGACCGTGCACGAGCAGGAGAAGGCCAACGACCCGAGCATCATCGCGGAGTCGGTCCACACCGCCCTCACCAGCTCCTATTCCTGGCCGGCGTACTCGGTGAAGCCCGACCGCCAACGTGCGGCCATGAGCGTGCTGCCGGATTGGGTGGTCGACCCCATGCTGAAGCTCGTGCTGGGGCGCTGAGAGCGCCCGCGAAAAGTCCTTCAAAATCGGACTCGAGCTGCCGAAGGTTGCCTTGGAGGGATGACCCTCGAGGCAGAGGCAGGAAATGAGGTCCTATCCGGGCAGGCTGCTGCGTTTCGTGCGCTATCGAATCCTGGGGCTGCCCGTGGATCCGGCCACGCTGCACTCCGAAATGCTGACGCCCGCCATCCGGGAGCTGGCCATCCGCGAGGCGGCCCGGGTCGCCAACCGCTTCTTCGCCGATTTCTTCGGCGACAAGTACGGCGACAAGTGCGAAGGCCGGGCCGGGGAGCTCGACGGGATCGTGGCGGACTTCTTCCGCGTCTTCGAAGAGCGCCCCATCCCCAGCAACGCCGGGGGCAGCGGCTTCGAGAACCTCTTCTGGCTCTACGTCACCGGTCGCCTCCTGCAGCCGGAGCTGATCGTAGAGAGCGGCGTCTGGCGAGGCCAGACCTCGTGGGTGCTGAGGCAGGCCTGCCCGCTGGCCGAGTTTCACGCCTTCGATGTCGACCTCTCGAATCGCAAGTACAGCGACACGAGCATCCAGTACCACGAGCAGGACTGGTCGGGCCACGACTTCGGCAACCTCGACGGGCGCAGGGCCCTGGCCTTCTTCGACGACCATGTCAGCCACATGCGGCGCATCGAGGAAGCACGGGCGCGCGGCTTCGGCACGCTGATCTTCGACGACAATCTGCCCGTCTACCACATCTTTCAGGAGACCGACACCATCGTCCCCACCGTCGACATGCTCTTCGATGATGCGCTCTCGGACCTCTTCTCGGAGGGAGAAGAGATCGAGTGGATCCACGCGAACCTGAGCTACCGGGTCCGGGTCGACCTGCCGGCCTGGCGCGCCGCCCGTTCCAGGGTGCGCAGCTACGCGAACTTCCCCCTCGTCGACAAGCTCGCGAACAACTTCGCCACCAAGGCCCGCTACGGCGGCCCGACCAAGATCGCCCTGGTCACGCTGCTCTAGCGCCCTGCCAAGGCCTTCCCCAGGGCAAGATCCCGGCGAGCCGACGCACTATCATGAAGGCGTCGCCCAATACGGGAATCGATCGGGAGGCCCCGATGGACCGGCTCAGCGCACAGGACACTTCTTTCCTCTACATCGAGAACGAGTGCAACCCCATGCACATCGGGGTCGTGGCGATTTTCGAGGGCCCGGCGCCCCACCACGACGAGATCGAGGAGATGGTCTCGTCGAAGCTCCACCTCGTTCCGCGTTATCGACAGCGGGTACGCTTCGTGCCCTTCGAGATCGGCCGGCCCATCTGGTGCGACGATCCCCACTTCAACCTGCGCTACCACGTGCGCCACAGCGCGCTGCCCTCGCCGGGCGCCGGCTCGCAGCTGCGCACCCTGGTGGGTCGCGTGATGTCACAGCAGCTGGATCGCGCGAAGCCGCTCTGGGAGATGTGGGTGGTCGAGGGCCTCGAGAAGGAGCGTTGGGCGATTCTCTCGAAAGTCCACCACTCCATGGTGGACGGCATCGCGGGCACCGATCTGCTGAGCGTCATCATGGACGACGAGCCCGACCGCGAGCATCCGGCGCCGCACTGGTGGCGTGCCGCGCCGCCGCCCTCGGCGCTCGAGCTGCTCGGCGACGCAATTCAAGAGAAGCTCTCGAGTCCTCGCGAGGCCTTCGCCGCCCTGCGTACGGCCGTCGAAGCGCCGCGACGCGCCCTGCGCACCCTCTCTGAGCTCGGCGACGGGCTGGGGAGCTTCAGCCGCCTCAGCGACTCCGAGCTCGACTCCTCCCTCAACGGCCCCATCGGACCCCACCGCCGATGGTGCTGGTCCGAGACCACCCTGTCCGAGGTCAAGCGCATCCGCGAAGCCCACGGTGGCACCGTGAACGACATCGTCCTCGCGGCCATCACTCGCGGCTTCCGTGCGCTGCTGCTCTCCCGCGACGAGGAGGTGGAGGATCGGGTCGTGCGCACCCTGGTTCCCGTGTCGGTCCGTCGTCGGGACGAGCGCGGCAGCTACAACAACCGCGTGGCCGCCATCTTTGCCGAGCTACCGGTCGGAATCGAAGATCCCCTGGAACGGCTGGGTGCGATCCGCGAACAGATGAAGCACCTCAAGGCACACCATCAGGCCGTCGCCGCCGAGACCCTCACCGCGCTGACGGGCTTCGCGCCCCCGATGCTGCTCGCCCTCGCGGGCCGGCTCTTCGCGGACGTCGAGCAGCACAGCGTGCAGACCGTCACCACCAATGTCCCGGGCCCCCAGCGCACCCTGTACGCGGCGGGACGCCCCATGCTGACTGCCTACCCCTACGTGCCCCTGGCGGTCTCCATCCGGGTGGGGATCGCGATCTTCTCCTACGCGGGGCAGCTCACCTTCGGCGTCACCGGTGACTACGACGGCGCGCCCGACATCGAAGTGCTGGCCGAGGGCATCGGAGCCGGGATCGAGGAGCTTCTCAGCAAGGGCTGAGGTGTCAGCTCAGCGCCACGCTCACCAGCTTGCTCACACCCTTCTGCTCCATGGTGACGCCGTAGAGGATGTCGGCCACCTCGATGGTGCGCTTGTTGTGGGTGATGACCAGGAACTGGGACTCCCGGGCGAGCTCGGTGATGAGCTGGTTGAAGCGCCCCACGTTGGCGTCGTCGAGGGCCGCGTCCACTTCGTCGAGGAGGAAGAAGGGCGAGGGCCGCACCTGGAAGATGGCCATGAGCAGCGCCAGGGCGGTCATGGTCTTCTCCCCGCCCGAGAGCAGATTGACGATCTGGTTCCGCTTGCCGGGCGGCATCGCCATGATGTCGACGCCGGCCTCGAGGATGTCATCGGCCTCGGTGAGCATGAGGCTCGCCCGACCGCCGCCGAAGAGGCGCGGGAAGTTCTCCGAGAAGCACTTGCTCACCGCCTCGAAGGTGTCCCGGAAGCGCTTGCGGCTGGTGCGGTTGATGCGCGCAATGGCCTCGCGCAGGGAGTGGATCGTCCCCTCGAGATCCTCCTTCTGCTCGGAGAGGAAACGGAAGCGCTCGGCCAGCTCTTCGTGCTCCTCGATGGCGCCGAGGTTCACGTCGCCCAGGGACTGGATCTGGCTGCGCAGCTTCTCGAGGTGGCGCCGGCGCTCCGCGAGATCGAGGTTCACCAGCTCGGCGTTCCTGCGCGCATCGCGCAGGGCCTGGGCGGCCTCGCTCGCCGACGACTCGGCGGAGTCGGCTCCCGCTTCGTCCGTGAGCTCCTCGGTCGCCTCGCCCCCGACCTCACTTGCGACCTCACTCCCCACCTCGCCTCCGGCGGCCCCTGCCAGCTCGCCCGCCTGGCTCTCCAGCTCTGCGAGGGAGGGCGGCTGCCAGGTCGCGATCTCGACGCCCCACTTCTCGCGGATCCCCTCTTCCTGGTGCTCCAGGCGCAGGGTGCTCTCGCGCACGGCGAGGTCCGCGTTCGACGACTCCTCGCGGCTGCCGTTGAGCTCGCCGCGACACTCGCGCACCTCGTTCTCGACGACGCGCAGCTCCTCGGCCTTGGCCTCGTAGGTCTCTCGCTGCTGCTCGTTCGCGACCCGGGCCTGCTCCTCGTCGGCCAGCTTCCCCGCAAGTCCGGCCTCGCACTGCTGGCTCTGCTCGGCGAGGGTCGCCCGGCGCTCGATGGCGGCAGCGATCTCCGTCTCTCGGCGCGCGATCCACTCGCCGGTCTCGCGGGTCGCGTTGCGGCCCCGGTTCATCGTCTCCTGGAGCCGGTCGCGGGTCTCCACGCGGCCGCCGTGGGCGACGCGCAGCTCCGTGGCCCGGGTCTCGAGGCGCGAAAGCTCCCGACCCGAGGTGCTGATCTTCGTCCCGAGGCTGTCGAGCCGGCGCTGGCCCGCCGTGCGCTCCTCACGACCCGAGCCGAGCTGGGTCTCGAGACGCTGGATCTCCTGGGCCAGGGCCTCGGCCTCGTCGAGGAACTCGGAGCGCTCGGCGACGCGGCCCTCCTGAACCTCGCCCAGGTTCTTCACCCGCTCGCAGGTGCGGTCGAGGTCCTTTTCGTGGTTCGCGACCGCGAGGACTGCCGTGTGGTGGCGATTGCGCAGGTTCTCGAGCTCCTCCGCGGCCCGCCCGAGCTCGAGCTCGGCAGTCTCGTGGGCGCGATTACAGGCCAGCGCCTCGCGCTCGAGCCCCGCGACCTCCCCCTCGAGCTCGCGCACCTCGCGCAGCCGGCCCAGCATCCCGCTGCCCGCCGCCTCGCCACCGCCGCGGACGACGCCGTCGGCGGAGAGCACGTCACCGGCCGGGGTCACGAAGGTGGCAGGAAGGTTGCCGGCGTCGTAGGTCTCGAGCACCTGGCTGAGGCTGTCCACGACATAGACGTCCTTCAGCAGGCTTCGCGCCATGCCCTCGAAGCCCTCCCTGGGACGCACTCGGCGGATCAGCTCCTCACCGAGGGGAACGATGCCCGACGCCGGCAGCTCGGCCTGGGGCTGCACGACGAAGACGCCCCGCCCTGCCCCGGCGCCGCGCAGCTGCTCGATGGCCTCGACGGCCCCGGCGGCGTTCTCGACCACCATGGCCTCGGCACGCTCGGCCAGCAGCGCCTCCACGGCGGTCTCGAGATCGGCATCGACCTCCAGGAACTCCCGCACCAGGCCGCGCACGCCGTAGCGCTCCCGGGCCCCGCCCCCATCTTCCATGAGGTGGCGGGTCGCCTCGCCCACGTCCTCGCCGCGCTCGATCACCTCCTGCAGTGAGATGAGCCGCGCCCGACGGACCTCGTAGCGTTCGCGCGCGATACGCAGGGCCTCCGAGCGCTCCTTGAGGGTCTCGCCCGAGCGCTCGTGGTTCTTCATGGCGTTGCGCAGCTGCTCCTGCAGCCGGTCGCGCTCGGAGAGGAGGTTGCGGAGCCCCTCCTCGAGGCTGCTCTGGGCCTCGCCGGCCTGGTGCGCCTGGCTCTGGTGCAGCTCGAGCTCGCGATCCGCGCTGCGCAGCCGCTGGTCGATCTCGCTCCGGCGATCCGAAACCGCCGAGATGCGGTCTTCGACCCGGGCCAGGGAGGTCAGCACCCCGACGAAGCCCTCGTTGGCGCTGTCCCGATCGCGCTCGAGGGCGCGCAGGGCTTCGACGGCCTGGCGGGCCTCGCTCTCGGCCGCCGCAATGCTGGACTCCTCGCCGGCGAGGGAGCCCTCGAGTCGCTCGAGCTCGGCCTCGGCCTCCTCGGCCTCGATGCGCGCGGTCTCGAGCTGCTCGCTCAGCTGGACGATCTCCTGCTCGCGGCCCTGGTTGCTCGCCTCGAGTCCGTCCACTTCGCGCCGGTTGAGCTCCACCTGGCCCTCGAGCCCCTTGATGTCGCTGCGCAGGCCGTAGAGGGTTTCGGCGCCCCGGCTCACCGCCTTCTCGGCCTCGGCGAGCTCGATGCGCCGTTGCTCGACCGCGAGCTCGCGCTCGGCCAATTGGGCCTCGAGGGCGGTCACCTGCTCCTGGAGGGTGCGCAGGCGTCCGTCGGCATTCTCGACGACGGCCAACAGCTCCCGGCGCTCGTCGGCCGCGATGGAGAGCTCGAGGATGCGCTGGGTCTCGTTCAGTCGCTTGTAGCGCCCCGCCTTGCGGGCCTGGCGCTCGAGGGTGTTGATCTGACGCTTGATCTCCCCGAGGACGTCGTTCACCCGGGTGAGGTTCTGCTCCGTCGAGGCGATCTTGCTCTCGGCCTGGCGCCGGCGGGCCTTGTACTTGCTGATGCCGGCCGCTTCCTCGATGAGGGCCCTGCGCTCCTCGGCTTTGGCGGACACGATTTCGGCGATGCGCCCCTGCTCGACGATGGTGTAGCCCTTCACCCCGATGCCGGTGTCCCGGAAGAAGTCGTGAACGTCCCGCATGCGGCAGGGGGTCTTGTTGAGCAGGTACTCGGACTCGCCGGAGCGGTAGAGCCGGCGGGTGATCTGGATCTCGCCGTAGTCTGCGAAGGCCCCGGGCGCCTGTCCGTCGCTGTTGTCGAAGGTGAGCAGCACCTCCGCCATGCCGATGGCGGGACGGGTCTCCGAGCCGGCGAAGATGACGTCGTCCATCCCCTTGCCGCGCAGGCGCCGGGGAGACTGCTCGCCCATCACCCAGCGGATGGCGTCGACGACGTTGGACTTGCCGCAGCCGTTGGGCCCCACCACGGCGGTGACCCCGTCTTCGAAGGTGAAGACCGTCTTGTCGACGAAGGACTTGAACCCGTGAAGCTGAAGAGATTTGATTCGCACCCGATCCCTTTCCCCCAGGGAGCCCGCCGAGGCTCCCAAGCCACGGTCGCGCTGGCCTCTCCGGACACGGAACATCGTACCCGAAGTCCGCCACCGCTTGGCGGTCTTCTGTTCCCGGGCCTGGGTGGAGGCGGCCCGGTGTTCCACGCATCGATGTTCTGGATGTCCCGGAAGGACGCTTTCGGCACCGTTCCAACCACCGGGCCTCGAAAGGCCTCGGAGGCTACCGAGAGTGAATCCCGGACATCCGAACGGGGACTCCGAGGCGGGTAGCTGGTACTACGACCAGTACAACGACTCGAAGCAGGGGGGATCTCATAAATACCACAGGCCGTACTCAGGCGCTTGCGCGGGAGGCCGCGGTCTCGGCCTCGACTTGGAGGCGATGGAGCCGGTAATAGAGACCCTCGAGGGCGAGAAGTTCTTCGTGCCTCCCGGACTCAGACAACTCGCCGCCCTCGAGCACGTAGATGCGGTCCACGTCGCGGATGGTCGAGAGCCGGTGGGCAATCACGATGGAGGTGCGGTCCTGCAGGAGATTGTGGATCCCCCGCTGGATCAGGAACTCCGTCTCGGTATCGATGGCGCTGGTCGCCTCGTCGAGGACGAGGACGTCACCGCCGTGGGCGACGGCCCGGGCGAAGGAGAGCAGCTGGCGCTGCCCCGCGGAGAGATTGTGGCCCCGCTCGCGTAGCTCGGTGCGGTAGCCGCGAGGCAGCGACTCGATGAAGGGCGCAGCCTCCACGGTGCGTGCCGCCTCGCGCACGCCGGCCTCGTCGATGTCTTCCCGGCCGAGGGCGATGTTCTCCGCCACACTGCCGCTGAAGAGCACCACGTCCTGGAGCACCGTGGCCACCCGGCGGCGCAGCTGGGCCTGGGGCATGTCGCGAACGTCCACGCCGTCGACCAGGATGCGACCCCGGTCGACGTCGTAGAGGCGGGTCAACAGCTTGATGAGGGTGGTCTTCCCCGCCCCCGTCGCCCCGACGAAGGCGACCCGCTCGCCCGGCGCGACCCGGAAGGAGAGGCCCCGCAGAATCCAATCCGCCCGTGCAGCGCCCGCGGCGGGTAGAGCGCCAGCGGCCGATGGAGCGCCCGCGGCCGATGGAGCGCCCGCGGCCGATGGATAAGCGAACCACACGTCCTCGAAGGCGATGGAGCCGCGCTCGCCCATCGGCGCCCGGAGAGCGGGCGCAGCCACCCGCCCCACTGGCGGATCCTGCACGGCGGGCTGGGAATCGAGGAGCTGGAAGATGCGTTCGCTGCTCGCCATGGAGGACTGCATCACGGAGTACTTGGCCGAGAGGTCCCGCAGCGGCAGGAAGAAGCGGCGCATCCAGTCGATGAAGATGTAGAGAGTGCCCGCCTCGGCGAGGCCGGTTCCCTTCCACAGGATGATCGCCAGGGTGATCCCGCTGGCCGCCTCCACCGCGGCGAAGAGCAGGGCGTCGTAGCGGATCGACTCCTTCCAGGCGTCCCGATGGCCGGCGTTCATGGCGTCGAAGTCCGCCAGGTTGCGCTCTTCCCGGGTGAAGAGCTGCACCACCTTCATGCCGCTGATGGTCTCCTGGATGTGGGCATTGATGCGGGCGATGCGCACCCGCACCGCGCGGAAGGCCTCGCGCACCCGCAGCCGGAAGAGGATGGCCGCGACGGCGAGGAAGGGAATCACGAGAAAGACCCGCAGCGCCAGCTCGGCATTCACGAGGAAGAGCGCGACGGCGAAGCCCAGCATCTTCGCCACGTCGGTCACCAGGGCGACGATGCCGGCGGAGAACATCTCGGCCACGTTCTCGACGTCGTTGGTGGCCCGGGTCACCAGCCGACCGACCGGGAAGCGATCGAAGAAGCCGATGTGCAGGCTCTGGATGTGGCCGAAGACCTCCCGGCGCAGGTCCCGCATCGCGAGCTGCCCGGTGATCGCCATGATGACCATGTTGGCGAAGTGAAGGGCTGCGTCGAGCAGCATGACGACGAGGTAGAGCAGCGCGAGCCAGAGCAGGGGCGCGATGCCGGGCGGCGGGTCGAAGAGCCAGCCCAGGCCGGTGGAGCCGGCCGGCGCGGCGTCTGTAGAGAGAGCGCCAGCCCCTCCGGGCTCGCTGCCCACGAACACATGGTCGAGTCCCGTCTTGACGATCCAGGCCGGCGCGAGCTCGACGACGAAGAGCACGGGCACCATGACGAAAGTCAGGAACACGTAACCCTTGTAGGGCGCGACGTAGCGCCACAGCCGTGTAATGAGCCGCGCGTCGTAGGCCTTGCCGAGAGCCTCCTCTTCCTGTTCCCGGTGGTCCTCGCTCACCCGGGCCTCCCCGGCCGCGCATCCGGGATCCGGGTCGCCGCGTCGCGTTCCTGCTCCCGAGCGAGACGCGCGTAGAGCCCGCCGGCCGCGACGAGCTCTTCGTGGGTGCCTCGCTCGCTGATACGACCGCCCTCGAGGACCACGATCTGATCACAGCCGCGCACCGTGCCGACCCGGTGGGAGACCACGAGCACCGTCCGCCCCTCGAACACCTCTTCGAGCTCCCGCTGGATGGCGGCCTCCGTCTCCGCATCCACCGCCGACAACACGTCGTCGAGGATCAACACGCTGGGGTCGAGGGCGAGGGCCCGGGCCAGCGCGGTGCGCTGTCGCTGGCCGCCCGAGAGCATGACACCGCGTTCGCCGACGAGAGTCTGGTAGCCGTCGGGCAGGTCGTCCACGTCCTTGTCGAGCTGGGCCCGTCGGGCCGCCCCGCGCACCTGCTCACGATCGAGCTCGGCAAGCCCGTAGGCGACGTTCTCCTCGAGGCTCATGGAGAAGAGAAAGGACTCCTGGGGCACCATGGCGATGGAGGAGCGCAGGCTCGCCAGGGGGATCCGGTTCACGTCGGTGCCGTCGACGAAGAGCCGGCCCTCTTCGACCTCCAGCAGCCGGGGCACCAGCGAAACCAGAGTGCTCTTGCCCGACCCCACCCGTCCCACGATCCCCAGGCTGCTGCCCGCCGGCACCCGAAGGCGGATGTCCTCGAGGGCGGGCGGGCGGGCCTCGTCGGGCTGATGGTCGTCGCTGTCGTGGTCGTCGCTGTCGTGGTCGTCGCTGTCGTGGTCGTCGCTGTCATCGCTGTAGCGGAAGGAGAGACCGCGGAACTCGATCTCGCCGTGGAGCGGCCGGGGCGCGACGGCGTCCGGGCGGTCCGCGATGCTGGGCTCCACCGAGAGCACCTCGTCGAGGCGCTGCATGGCGGCGGCGCCACGCTGCACGAGAGCGACCACCCAGCCCATGATGAAGGTGGGGAAGGTGAGCTCGTAGATGAACATCGCAAAAGTGAAGAAGCTCGCGACATCCATGCGCCCCTGCTCGATCTCGCGTCCACCGACCAGGAGCACCATGAACATCGCCGTGGCGGGCAGCAGGCTCGTGATGGCGGGCATGCCGGCGTTCATCTGCACGAGGCGCAGGTGCCGGTGGAGGAGCGAGTCGTTCTCGCGCGAGAAGCGCTTCATCTGCTCGTCTTCCATCGCGTAGGCCTTCACCACCGAGATGCCCGCGACCGACTCCTGCACCTGGTTCGACAGATTGGCCAGGCCCTGCTGCACCGCGAGATTGCGACCGAAGAGCGCAGCGCCGAAGCGGCGCGCAATCAGCATGAAGAGCGGATAGGGGAGCAGGACCAGCAAGGCGAGCTTTGCGTTGATGGTGAACATGGCGACGATCACCGCCACGAAGAGCACCGGCGTCTGCACCACCGAGAGCAGCCCCGGGCCGAGCAGCAGGCGAACCGAATTGAGGTCGTTCACGCAGCGGCTCATGAGGTCGCCGGTGCGCCAGTGGAAGTAGAAGGATTGGGGCAGTCGTTGCAGATGGGCGAAGAGGTCGTTGCGCAGCTCGTACTCGACCTCGCGGGCCGCATTGAAGACGAGGGTGCGGGAGAAGTAGCGGAGCACCGCGCGGGCGATGGCGACGGCAAAGAGCAGGGCGCAGCGCCGGGAGAGCTCGTCGGTGGGGAGGCCCTCGGTGGCGGCCTCGACCACCGAGCCCACCAGGAGGGGCACCGCGACGAAGCCCGCCACGTAGGCGAGGGTCGTCGCGGCCCACACGGCGTAGTAGACGGAGTTGCGCCGCACGTAGACCGAGAGCCGACCCAGGGCATGACGCACCGATCCCTCGCTGGGCGGGACGGCGACGGGCACGGCCGCGGCGCTGCTCATCGCCCGAGCCAGGCCTGGATGCGGCCCCGATCGACACCGGCTCCACGGGCCCCCAGCGCCAGGGCGTGGCGCCACGCGGTGCGCAGCACGCCACCGTGCCGGTAGCGACGCGCCGAGGTCGTGACCGAGCGGGGGAGCGCGACCAGGCGCCCCCGGATCTTCATCGCCGACACCAGATCCACGTCCTCCATCACGGGAGCCTGGGGAACCCCCCCGATCTCTTGCAGTACTTCCCGGCGCACGAAGATGGCCTGATCGCCGAAGGGAAGTCCGAAGAAGGCGACCCTCAGCCGGGCCCACCACTCGATTACGCGAAGCCCCGGCCGGCGGTCGTCGAAGCGCAGACGAAACGCCCCACCACACACCACCGGATCCTCCAGGGCCTGCTCGACATCGCTCTCCCACCCGGGGGGCAAGCGGGTGTCTGCGTGGAGGAATAGAAGGGTCTCGGCCGCCGTCCCTGCGACCCCGGCCTGCAGCTGCCGCGCCCGGCCGGGCTGGCAGCCCAGAACTCGCGCACCGGCCTTCTGTGCTCGTGCGACGGTCTCGTCCCGGCTTCCGCCGTCGACGACGACGACCTCCACCGTCGGAGCGGCCGCGCTCGCGATCGCATCCGCAACCTCCCGGGCCTCATCGAGCGCGGGTATCACGACTGCGATTCTCACCGGGGCACGATAGCAGTGGTCGCCCCGGTGGGCTTCGCCCGTAGACGGCGCCAGGCACAGCGAGGCCTGGCACCGCGAGAGAGAAAGGGCAGGCTCCCGGAGCTTCCCCGGGGAGGAAAGATTGACAGGCCCGATGGGGCTTCCCTACCTATGCCGCGTGAGCATACCCACCCGATCCGACGAAGCGGGGGCCGATCCCTCGTCCGCCGCCGAGAGCCAGGGCGCCGCCGAGCCCAGCGCGCCGCTCTACGCCCGGGCGGGTGTCGATCTCGACCACGACGAGGCCTTCATCGACGAGGTGAAGGAGATCGTGCGGCCCACCTTTCGACCGGAAGTGCTGTCTTCGATCGGCGGCTTTGCGGGCATGTTCAAGGCCCCCGACCGCTACAAGGAGCCCATCTTCGTCGCCGCCACCGACGGCGTCGGGACCAAGCTGAAGCTCGCGGCCCAGATCGGGCGCTACGACACCATCGGGATCGACTGCGTCGCCATGGTGGTGAACGACCTGGCGGTCCAGGGCGCCGAGCCGGTCGTCTTCCTCGACTACATCGCCATGGGGAAGCTCGATCGGAACATCGCGTCCCAGACCCTGCGCGGCCTCGCCGAGGGCTGCAAGCGCGCGGGCTGCGCGCTGCTCGGCGGTGAGACCGCCACCATGCCCGGCGTCTACCCGGAAGGCGAGATCGAGGTGGTGGGCTTCTCGGTGGGCGTCGTCGAACGCGACAAGGTGATCGATGGCTCGACGATCAGCGACGACGACGTGCTCGTGGGCCTCGCATCGAGCGGCTTCCACAGCAACGGCTACTCGCTGGTGCGTCAGGTGCTCGAGGACATCGGCCGCACGAAGCCCGTCGACCTCTTCGCCGAGAACCCGGAGCTCAACAGCACCCTGGCGAGCGCGCTACTCGCCCCGACACGCATCTACGTCAAGCCGGTGCTCAACCTGCTGCGGGACTTCACGGTGAACGGCATCGTTCACGTCACCGGCGGCGGCTTCGCGGGCAACATCCCGCGCATCCTGCCCCAGGGCGTACGAGCCCGCATCGACCCCGACGCCTGGCCGCGCCCCGGCGTCTACAGCTGGATCGAGCGCGAAGGCGGGATCCCACAGAGCGAGCTCCTGCGGGTCTTCAACTGCGGAATCGGCCTCGTGCTCAGTGTTCCCCGGAACCAGGTGGAGGACATCATCCATCGCCTGCGCGGACTGGGCGAGCGCGCCTACGTGATCGGCGAGATCGAGCGGCGGGGGCCCGAAGAGGAGGCCCTCCTCTTCGACCCCGGAGCCCAGAAGAGCCGCTGATGGGCGCGCTCCCGACGGTGGAGAGCGGAGCGGCCGTCCGCGCCCGTCGCTGGGACGCCGTCGTACTCGGGAGCGGCGTCCACGCCCTGGTCGCGGCAGCCCGCCTCGGCATGGCGGGCCATCGCGTACTCGTGGTCGAGGAGGAGGCTTCGCAACGCGCCTACCCCGGCCTGCGTGAGCCCTTCTTCCTCGCCGGCGCCCGGGAAGGCGGCGTGCTCGAACAGACCCTGCGCACCCTGACCATTCCCCTCATCGACCGTCGCCGCATCGTCGACGAGGACGTGGCCTACCAGTTGGTCGGCCGCGATCTGCGCGCCGACGTCGGACTCCCGGACCTCACCGCCTACGAGCTTGTCGCGTGGGGCCTGGCCAAGCCCGAGGAAGCCCAGGCACTCTTGCGCGCCCTGGCCGAAGCCGGGGAGGTCGAGCGCAAGGCCATGCTGGATGCGCCACTGGTCCGCGTCGGACGGCTTGC
Source organism: Deltaproteobacteria bacterium (assembly GCA_019310385.1). Classification (GTDB taxonomy): domain Bacteria; phylum Myxococcota_A; class UBA9160; order UBA9160; family UBA4427; genus JAFDEK01. Next base: position 46,402 of record JAFDEK010000023.1, on the reverse strand, counting down.
GGGGCTCGGCCGAACGGCCGTCGAAGGCTCTCATCTGCGCGGGCTGCCCGCCGAGGCGCGCTCCGCCGACCCGCGCCTCGCGCTGATGCTCCGGGCCCAGGCCCGCGCCCTCGGCAATCTCCCACTGACTGTTCCGGGCCCGGAGTGCCAGGCGCGTCTGCTCTCGACGGCTCTCGCCGGTGGAGCGAGCTTCCGCGATGGCGCTCCCTGGCTCCACGGCATCCTGCGCAAGCGCGTCGAGTCCGTTTACGGCGAGTTCCGCGCCCTCTCGGGAGAGTTCCGGCTCGTCTCCGCAGCCGGCCTCCCCGCCGTGTCGGTCACCAAGACCGGCGAGCTCTGGATCGGCCGGATCCTGGTGGTCGCCGCCCCCGGCAGCGCCGTTGCGGCGGCCCACGGCCCCGGGGACCCGCCGGACTTCCTGGCGGCCGAGCGGTCACACGGGCGGCGCGCCGTCGTGCACCTGCGCGCACGTCGCCACGTCCTCCCCCCCGCCATGGCCTCACGGCTGATCCTGGTGGACGAGGAGCAGAGCAGCGGCGAGCTACCGTCCGTGACCAGCCTCGCCGTCTTCGAGCAGCCCGAAGAGCGTGAGTGGGTGAATCTGGTGCTCCGCTCCGTCGTCCTCGAGGAGGGGGACGAAGCGGCCGAAAAGCAGCAAGCAGAGGAGCGGATGGAGCAACGGATGATCGAGCAGGTGCGCGAGCTGCTGCCCTTCGCCGAGGATGCGCTGGAACGGCGACCCGTGCAGCGTCCGCTGTGGGACGACGAGGACTGCCTGGAGGAGCCGCCCGCGGCGGGCCACTGGCCCGGACACTTCGATCTGCGCGTCCACGGCCGGCCGCCCGTCTACGCCCTCGACCGCTCGCGGGTCGCAGGACTGGGGCTCGAAGGCGAGCTACTGCTCGGATGGCGCGGCGGGGACGCACTGGCGGCGGAGCTCGGATGAGAAGCGCGGGGCTCGAAACGGGCGAGGGGTGGGAGAAAGCAAAGTGAGCGCTTCGAACACGGCGGCGGCCGCGAGCGAAACGCACTCGGTGACCTCGCTTCTCCTGCGCACACTCGCCTACGCGAAGCCCTACGTAGCACTGGTCGTCCTCGGTTTCTTCCTCACCATCGTCTTCGCGGGCGGGCGCTACGTCCGCGCCTACCTGATGAAGCCCCTCCTCGACGAGGTGCTACTCCCCGTCCAGGCCAGCAGCGGGTCCGGCGAGATCGACTGGCTCGGGGGCGACTTCGAAGGTCTCTTGAAACGAGGAGGAGGCGACGAGGCAAGCCAGACCGGCCCCCCGATCCTCGTTCCCCAGGCGAGTCCCGAGGAACGCGAGGAGTTCAAGGCCCGCATCGCGCGCAGCTTCGCGATGATCGCCGTCATCGCCTTCATCATCGTGGTCACCATGCCGGCGGTCCTCTTCGTACGGGTCTACTGCCTCGAGTACGTGCTCGGCCGCGTCTCCATCGACATCAAGCAGGCTCTCGCGGCCAAGCTCCTCACCCTGCCCCTCGCGCATCACCGGGACAGCAGCGGCGGCGACACCCTCTCCCGGGCCCTGAACGACGCCGCCGCGAGCGAGCTCGCCCTGCGCCTGGTCTTCGGCAACCTGCTCCACGCCACGACCATGGTCGCCGTCGGCCTCGTCACCCTCTTCATCATCTCCTGGGAGCTCACCTTCATGGCCCTGCTGGTGGCACCGCTCATCGTCGGGGTGATCTCGCTCTTCACGGGCCGGATCCATCACCGGGCGGGCCGCCGGCAGGAGCAGCTCGGCGAGGTGACCCAGCGACTGATGAACATCCTCGCCGGCATCAAGGTCATCAAGGCCTTTCGCGGCGAAGATCAGGAGAACCGCGCTTTTCGCGACGCCACCCACCTGCTCTTCAAGCGCAACATGAAGGTGGTCAAGCAACAGGTGCTCTCGCGCAGCCTGGTCGAGATACTGAACAACTCGGCCGGGGTCGGGATCATCATCATGGGCTCCGTCCTGCTCCTCTCGGGCATGTGGGAGCTCACGACCGGCGACCTCGCCTCCTTCACCGTGGTGATGTCGACCACCTACCGGCCCATCAAGACCCTGTCCCAGGGCTGGACCGAGGTCGCGGCCTCCATGGCCTCTGCGCAGCGCTTCTACGAAATCCTCGACAGCGAGGGCGAGGTGGAGGATCACGCCGACGCGGTGCAGATGGACGGCTTGCGCGAGGACATCCGCTTCCGGGACATCCACTTCTCCTATGGCCGGGAGCCGGTGATTCGCGGCGTCTCCCTCGACGTGAGGGCGGGCGAGGTAATCGCCCTCGTCGGCCGCACCGGCGAGGGCAAGTCGACCCTGCTCGACCTGCTGCTGCGCTTCCAGGAGCCGGACTCGGGCTCCATCGAGATCGACGGCGTGGACCTGCGGCGCATCGCGCGCGCCTCGCTCCTCGACCACTGCGCCATGGTGAGCCAGGAGCCCTTCCTCTTCGACACCACCATTACGGAGAACATCCGCTACGGACGCCCCGGGGCCAGCGAGGAGGAGACCCTCGACGCCGCCCGGGCCGCCCACGTGGACGAGTTCGTCGACCAGCTGCCCGAGGGCTATGAAACCGTGGTGGGCGAGTTCGGCATGCTGCTCTCGGGCGGCCAGCGACAACGCATCACCATCGCCCGGGCGATTCTCAAGGACCCGGCGATCCTGGTCTTCGACGAGGCCACCAGCGCCCTCGATGCGAAGACCGAGCGCACCGTACAGGGCGCCATCGACGCGCTGCGGGGCGAACGCACGATCTTCCTCATCGCCCACCGCCTCTCGACCATCCGCCACGCCGACCGCATCGTCGTGCTCGAAAAGGGCCGGGTGAGCCAGCTCGGCACCCACGAAGAGCTGATCGAGCAGCCGGGGCTCTACCGCGAGCTGGTCGCCTTGCAGAGCGAGGCGCGGGAGGAGCCGGAGGGGCCGCCGGAGGGGCCGCCGGAGTAAGTCGAGCCCAACGGCCGCGCCGCCTGGGATGCCACCCCCCATCACGATCGAGGAGCCTGTATTCGCCATGACCGCTGGAGCCGAGTACAAGATCTGCCCCGCGTGCCACGAGGAGTACACCGCCATGGCGAGCCGCTGTGCGGAGTGCGACGTGGACCTCGTGTCCGAGAGCGAGATGCCCGCGGAGGCCGAGGCCGAGGCCTTCCCACCCGCCTCGGAGCTCACCTGCATCCGGGTGGCCCCCATCCCGTGGATTCGCGCCCTCTCCGGCGCCCTCGAGGAGAGCGGTGTCGCGCACCGAGTCGATCCCGCCCAGCCGACCGACGCGCCGGAGGGACAGCGCGTCGAGTCCTTCGGCGACGTCGACCTCTTCGGTCTCTACGTGCGCGAGGTGGACGCCGCGCCGGTTCGTGAGCTCGACGCCGCCATCGCGCGGGATGTCCTGCCCGACGAATCTCCGGACGCCGTGCAGGGTGAGGAGGCGTGCCCGGCCTGCGGGGCGGCGCTGCAGGCCGAGAGCGAGGCGTGTCCGGACTGCGGGATCTCCTTCGCTTGATGGGGGCCGCGCCGCGCTTCGAGGCTCATCCCTCTTCGTCCTCGTACCCGTCATCGTCGCCGTCATCGTAGACGAGCAGCCGCCAGCCGAAGATCATCAAGGCGATCCCGGTCCCGATCACCAGGCCACCCAGGGACCGCCGCATCCAGGACCACTCGGCGGGCAGCAAGGTGAGGCCGGCGATCAGGCCCGCAACGACGAAAATGCCGAAACCGACCTGCAAGCGTCGCTTGCCGCGGCCCTCGACGGGGGCCGCAACGCGCTCGGGCTCGGTGGACTCCATCCGTCGCACTCCCTTCCCCTCAACCATCTTCCCCTCAACCATCTTCCCCTCAACCACGGGTCCCGCCCGCGCCCCGCTCCCGCTCCCACAGCTTCGCGTACTTGAGAAAGACGTGAAACGCCGTGGCGGCGGCGATGATGAAGCCCGCCGTGCCGTCGAGGAAGCCGCGCTTCAGCAGATAGGCGCGCAGGAAGCGAGCCGGTGGGCGCAGCACCAGGTCGCTCACCCGGGCCCGGCGTCCGTCGCGATGCATGGCTCGGGCCGACTGATCGCTGAAGAACTGGATGCGGGCGATCTGGTCCGCGAGGTCGCGGTAGCTGTAGTGGGCGAGCTCTTCGCGCAGGCGGCCCACCGCCCCTTCGACGACGACCCGGCCGTGGGGGTCCCGGCCGACCCAGCGCGCGCGGGAGCGGCGGTAGAGCCGCAGCTTCCAGTCGGGGTAGAAGTCACCGTGGCGGATCCAGCGCCCGAGGTGGAAGGTCGCGCGGTTCACCTCGTAGCCGTCGGGTCCGCCCTGCCCTCTCTGCCCGCCCGCCCCATCGAGCAGGCCGCGGATCTCCCGGCCCAGGGCCTCGCTCACCACCTCGTCGGGGTCGACGATGAGCACCCAGTCGTTGCGCGCCAGCTCACTGCAGCCACGCTTCTGCTCGATGTCACCCGCGTAGGTCCGCACCTCGACGCGAGCGGCCCGCTCCCGCGCCACCTTCTCGCTGCCATCGCGGCTCTTGGCGTCCACCACCACCACGATCTCGTCCGCCCAGGCCAGGGCGTCGAGGCAGCGGGCCAGCTCGGCCTCCTCGTCGCAGGCCAACACGCAGACGCTGAGCCCGGGGCACGCGCCTACCGGAGCGGAGGTCAAAAGGGAGGCTTCGCTCATCCGCGAACGCGGTCTACCGACTGCACGCCCTTCACCTTGCTGATCTCCTTCATGAGGGCGTTGAGCTTGGAGGCGTCGCCGACCCAGATCTCGAAGCTCTGCACCGCGCTCTGGCTCTGGCCGGTGGTGATCGTCGCCGCGCCGATGTTCACCCCCGCGGCGGAGATCGTGCTCGTGATCTTGGCCAGGATGCCCGGCTGGTCCTTCGAGCGAACCCGGATCTTGATTTTTCTCGGAACATTGGAATCCAGGTCCCACTCGACGTCGATGCGCCGGTCCGGGTCCAGCTCGAAGACCCGCGCGCAGTCCTTGGCGTGGACCGTGACGCCGCGGCCGCGGGTCACGAAGCCGACCACGTCGTCTCCGGGCAGCGGATCGCAGCAGCCGCCGAAGCGCACCAGCACGTCGGGCAGGCCGCTGACCCGGACCCCCGAGAAGTCACTGCGCTTCTCGCGGCGGAAGAGTCCGCGCAGGCGCTTGGGGACCACGAGGGCCTTCTGCTCCTTGCTCGAATCCTCCTCGCCCTTGAGCTTCTGGACCAGGCTCGCCGCGGAGACCTTGCCGTAGCTCACCGCCGAGAAGAGGGACTCGGGGGTTCCGTCGCGCATCTCCCGGCGGGCCAGCTCGGCAAACTCGCCGCTCTCGAGGAGCTTGCCCAGGGAGAAGCCGGCGCGTCGCAGCTCCCGGTCGAGGATGTCGCGGCCGAGCTGACGGCTGCGTTGGCGGCCGGCCTGGCGAACCGCGTGGCGGATCTTATTGCGGGCGCGGCTCGACACCGCGTATTCGAGCCAGTCCTTGCGCGGCACCTGGCTGGCGTTGGTAACGATCTCCACCGTGTCGCCGTCGGAGAGCCGGGTGCGCAGGGACACCAGCTTCCCGTTCACCCGCGCGCCGGCACAGTGGTCGCCGACCTCGGTGTGAATCGCGTAGGCGAAGTCGACCGGGGTGGCACGCTGGGGCAGATTGATCACCTCGCCCCGGGGCGTGAAGACGAAGACCTCGTCGGGGAAGAGATCCACCTTGACGGCGTCGAAAAACTCGTGTGGGTCCGTCAGCTCCCCCTGCCACTCGACGAGCTGGCGCAGCCAGGCAAACTTCCGCTCCTCCTCGGGGTCCGGCACGCCGTCCGTCGACTTGTACTTCCAATGGGCCGCGATGCCATTCTCGGCCTCGCGGTGCATGTCCGCGGTGCGGATCTGCACCTCCATGCGCTCCCCATAGGCGCCGATCACCGTCGTGTGGATCGACTGGTAGCCGTTCGCCTTGGCGAGCGCGACATAGTCCTTGAAGCGGCCCGGGACCGGCCGCCAGATGCTGTGCACGATGCCCAGGGCCGCGTAACAGGTCTCCGCGGTACCGGCGAGGACGATGCGGAAGGCGATCAGGTCGTAGATCTCGTCGAGGCCGACGGCCTGGCTCTCCATCTTCGCGTGGATCGAGGCCAGGTCCTTGAGTCGCCCCGTCACCTCCGCGCGAATGCCCGCCTGGGAGAGCCGCGCGGCCAGGGTCCCGATCACCTCCTCGATGTACTGCTCGCGCTCGTCCCGGTTGCGGGAGAGCTGCCGCTCGAGCTCCTCGACCACGTGGGGCTTGAGGGCCCGGAAGGCCAGGTCCTCGAGCTCCTGCTTCATCCAGTGGATGCCCAGACGGTGGGCCAGGGGCACGTAGATGTCCGTCGTCTCGACGGCGATGCGGTGGCGCGAGTCCTCCTTCATGTAGTGGAGGGTGCGCATGTTGTGCAGGCGGTCGGCGAGCTTGATCAGGAGGATGCGGATGTCCTTGGACATCGCGATGAGCATCTTGCGGAAGTTCTCCGCCTGGCGCTCGCGCACCGAGGTGAACTCGATCTTGGCGATCTTCGTCAGGCCGTCGACCAGGAAGGCCACGCGCTCGCCGAAAAGGCGCTCGAGCTCCTCGCCGGTGGTCAGGGTGTCTTCGAGGGTGTCGTGGAGGAGGCCGGCGGCGACGGTGACGTCGTCCATGCGCATGTCGACCAGGATGCCGGCGACCTCGATGGGGTGGATCAGATAGGGCTCGCCGGAGAGCCTCTCCTGCCCCTCGTGGACCTTGGCGGAGTAGACGTAGGCCCGCTGCAGGAGCTCGAGATCGACTCCCGGGTTGTACTCGAGCATGCGGTCGGCGATGTCGTTGAAGCGAATCATCTACGCAGCGGTCCCGCGCGGCGCATGAAGCTCTCCCGCCCGTCTCTTCCTGTCGAAAAATCCCTGTCGGGAAATCCCTTTCAAGAACGGGGTGTTGGCATTGCGTCGCTCTACCAGAGGATACCGGGCGACGGTCGGCCGGGCAACGCGGCCCCTCCCGACTCACAGAGCGCGCTTGCCTCGCGCGGGCTCCCGGCTACCCGCCTTGCGGGCCCTGCCAGCTCGCGAGCACGGTCTCGCGCCCGTAACGCGCGCTCAGCTCCCGGGTATCCCCGGCCCGCTCGGCGCCCACGACCTCGAGCAGCGCCGCGACGCTCTCCTCGAGCAGGTCGTTCACGATCACGTAGTCGAAGAAGCGCACGGCCTCGAGCTCGCGCTCGGCCAGGGCGAGGCGGGCGGCGATGACCTCGTCACTGTCGGTGCCCCGCCCGCGCAGGCGCTGCTCGAGCACCCGCATGCTCGGCGGCAGCAGGAAGACGAAACGCGCATCGGCGCGGGCCTCGCGAACCTGCGCGGCCCCCTGCACCTCGATCTCGAGCAGCAGGTCGCGGCCCGCCTCGAGGGGCGCTTCGAGGGAGCTCCAGCTCGTGCCGTAGCAGCGGCCCGCGTACTCGGCATGCTCCAGGAAGGCGCCCGACGCCACCAGGTCGCGGAACTGCTCTTCGTCGACGAAGTGATAGTCGACGCCGTTGCGCTCGCCCTCCCGCGGCTTGCGGGTCGTATGCGAGATCGAGAACTCGAGCCCCTCGTCCCGCGTCAGCGCCAGGCGACACACCGTCGTCTTGCCCGTCCCGGACGGGGCCGACACCACGAAGGGGATCCCGCGCCGGGACGCTGCGCCGCTCACGCTCCCGCCCCCTCGCCCTCTTCGGGCGCGAGCCGCGCGGCGATGGTCTCGGGATTGATGGCCGAGAGGATCACGTGATCGCTGTCGGTGACGATGATGGAGCGGGTCCGCCGCCCCTGGGTGGCGTCGACCAGCTTGTTGCGATCGGAAGCCTCCTCACGCAGGCGACGCATGGGGGAGGAGCTCGGCGAGACCACGGCCACCACCCGAGACGCCAGCACGAGATTGCCATAGCCGATGTTCAGCATGCGGACCGAGCCGCTGCCGCCCTCGGCCCCCGCGCCCCGATCCCGGGCTCGCGACTTCACCGGGGCCTTCGGGCCCGCTGCCTTTCCCACACTGCCACTCAATTTCGAGGCTCCTACTCGATGTTCTGGACCTGCTCGCGGATCCGCTCGATCTCGGTCTTGAGGTCGACCACGTGGTGGGCGAGGGGCGCATCGTTGGCCTTCGAGCCCACGGTATTGGCCTCGCGCCCGAACTCCTGGAGCAGGAAGTCGAGGCGCCTTCCGATGGGATGCTCGGGTCCGGCCTCGGCCAGGGCGCTGCGGAACTGCTCCACGTGGCTGCGCAGGCGCGCCAGCTCCTCGCAAATATCGAGGCGATCGGCGGCGATCACCACCTCCTGCTGCAGGCGCGCCTCGTCGACGAGCCCGGTCTCCTGCTGTAGCTGGGCGGCCCGCTTCGCGAGCCGCTCGCGCACCGCCTGCTGCACGAGGCCCGAGCGGCTGTCGAGCTCGTCCACGAGAAGCGCGATGCGAGAGAGACGCGAATCGATGTCGGCGACCAGGCTCGTCCCCTCGTGGAGCCGCATGGCGTCCAGGGCGTCGAGGGCCCGATCCAGCCCTTCCAGCAGCGCCTCGCCGGAGTCCCCCTCGGAGAAGCCCGCATCTGCGAAGCGCGTCACGCCCGGCATGCCGAGGATGGTGGAAACGTCGAGGGTCCCGAGCAGGCCGAAGCGCTCGCCGAGCTGTCGGGCGGCATGGACGTACTGGTCGACCACCTCGTGATCGATTTCGAGCCGGCTGACCTCGCCGCTCTCGCCCGCGATGGAGACCGTGACGTCGACCTTTCCCCGCTGCAGCCTCTCCCGTATGCGGGCCTTGGCGTCCGCCTCGCAGTCGGCGAGCAGGCGCGGCAGGCGCACCCGGGAGTCGAGATGGCGGTGATTGACGCTGCGCACCTCGAGATCGAAGCCGATCCCCTCGACCTCGAAGGAGGACCGGCCGAAGCCCGTCATGCTGCGCGCCCCAGCGGCGCCCCGATCTTTGCTCATGCCCCCTCCCCGGCCGCGCGGATGGCCGCGGGCAGCAGTGCGCGTACCTCGTCTCGGCTCGCCGTCGCGGTGCCGGTCTTCTCCACCACCACCCCCGCCCCGGCATTGGCGAGCACCGCGGCCTCGACGAGGCTCGCGCCGGCCCGCAGCGCCAGGGTGAGGATCGCAATAGTAGTGTCTCCCGCCCCCTGAACGTCGAAGACCTCCTGGGGCACGGTAGGCACGTCGGCCGCCGGGCGGCCCGCCTGGAAGAGCGTCATCCCCTCGCCGCCGCGTGTGATGACCAGGTCTGCGTCGCCCACCTTGGTGCGCAGGCGGCGCGCGATCCGCTCGAGGTCGGCGCGCTCGCGCACCCGGATGCCCGTGAGCTTCTCGGCCTCGCGCAGGTTGGGCTTCAGCAGGGCGGCCCCGCGAAAGGGGCCGAGCTCCTCCTTGGGATCCACCGTGACGGGCACCCCCGCCCCTTCGAAGCGGGTCATCAGCTGGCGGATCAGGCGGCGATTCAAGAGCCCCTTGCCGTAGTCCTCGAGCACGACACCGTCGGCGCCCTCGAGCAGCGAATCCGTGGCGGCGAGTAGCCCCCTGGCGACGCCGGGCGCCAGCGGCTGCCGGGTCTCCCGGTCCACGCGCACGATCTGCTGGGAGCGGGCCACCACCCGGGTCTTGCGGGTAGTAGGACGGCCGGGATCGCGCACCACACCCGCGGTCCCCACCCCCAGCTCCTCGAGCAGCGCCTCCACCCGGCGACCGTCGGGATCCTCTCCCACCACCGAGGCGAAGCCGCAGCGAGCTCCCAGGGCGACCACATTGCGCACGACGTTGCCTGCCCCGCCCAGCACCACCGATTCGCCGCGCACGTGCATCACCGGCACCGGCGCTTCGGGGCTGATGCGATCCACGTCTCCCCAGAGGTACTCGTCCAGCACCACGTCGCCGACCACCAGCAGGCGGAGCTGGGCGAAGTCATCGAGCAGCCGCTCGAGACGCTTCAGCTCGATCCGGGGCCTTGTCTTTCGACTCACTCGTCGACTCACTTTTCGGCCCGCTTTTCGATTCGCTTTTCGACTCGCTTTTCGACTCGCCACCCTACTCCACTCCGCCGCCGGGTAGATTCGAGCGCTGAGCTTTCCCTGTTCTCGGGTCCGCGTCCAGCCCCTGGGGCCCGGAAGCCGCCGGAGCCGGAGCCGGGCTCCAGTCGGCGGGCGCGAGGCCCCAGCCCGCCGGGCAGCCCCACAGATGCCAGCGCAGCAGCTGCCAGCGCTCCCGGGTGCGCCGGCGCTGGCGCGGCGAGAAGGGGAGCAACAGGCAGCCCAGCAGGAGGGAGAGAAAGCCCCGGGCGACCCGCGCTCCCGCCGCGGCCGCGACGACCGCCGGCCCGCGGTGCACGCGCAGGAAGTGGTAGAGGGAGCGGTGGAACTCGATCCGCGTCCGTGCCGGGTCCTTGCGCTTACTGCTGGCCCCGGAGAGGTGAACAATGCGGGCGCCCGGAACGTGGAGCACGCGGAAGCCGGCCCGGCGGATCCTCCAGCACCACTCGGTCTCCTCGAGGAAGAAGAAGTACTCCGCCGGCATGGGGCCCACCGCTTCGAAGGCCTCCCGGCTCACGAAGAGCGCGGCTCCCAGCACGGCGTCCACGTCGATGGGGCCCTGGTGAAAATGGCGCTTGGACGGGAAGCGCTTCGGCAGCAGCAGCTCGAGTAGCAGCGTGGGAAGCAGCTCGGTCCACAGGCTGGGGAAGGCGTGGATCGAGTTCTGCAAGTGCCCGTTGGGATGCAAGAGCTGGGGCCCTGCGGCGCCGGCGCCCGAAGTCGCGTCCAGCACCTCGACGCAGGCTGCGAGCGCTCCCGGCGTCACCAGGGCGTCGCTGTTGAGGAGCAGCACGATGCGGCCGCGAACGAGGGGCAGCGCCGCATTGTTGCCGGCCGCATAGCCCCGATTCTCGGGCAGCCGGATCAGCCTCGCGCCGGGACACCGCTCCGCCACTGCGTCGGCCGAGCCGTCCCCCGAGCCGTTGTCCACGACGAGGATCTCGCTGGAGAGGCGGCCCGCCTCGGCGAGGCATGCCAGCTCACGCTCGAGGGCGCTCAGGCAGCGCAGGAGGAGCTCCCGGGTGTTCCAATTCACGACCACGACGGAGAGATCCATCACCGGCCGCGCTCCACCCGCTGGCCCAGCAGCTCGCACGCAACGCGAGCCACGGGCCCGGGCTCCAGCCGGGTCATGCAGCGGTGATCGATGGGGCAGCTTCGCTGGTAGCAGGGACGACACTCGACATCGCTTTCGAAGACCTGCACCGCCTCGAGGTTGAGGTTGGTCTTCTCCAGGCTGGTCGGTCCCATGAGGACGATGCAGGGCACGCCGAAGGCCACGGCGACGTGGCGGGCGCCGGCATCGTTGCATACCAGCAGCGCCGCACGGCGAAGCAAGGCCTTGAGGCCTCCCAGGTCGAGAGCCCCGGCCAGGTTCGCGGCGCCCTCCTCCATGGATTCGAGCACGCTCCGGGTGAGGGCAGCCTCGGCGGGAGATCCCAGGAGCACCACCCTTGCGCCGGCGCGCGCCAGCGCGTCCCCGACCCGGGCAAAAGACCGGGCGGGCCACAGCTTCGAGGGACCGAAGGAGGCCCCGGGCGCGAGGGCCGCCAGGGGCTCGCCCTCCCCGATGCCGGCGCTCTGGAGCTGCTGCTCCGCCTGCTTCTCCTCCTCGGCCGTGGTGAAGAGCTCGAGCCCCGTGCCCCGCTCGCCGCAGCCGAGGCCCGCAACCAGATCGAGCACGAAACGCTCCCGGGCCACCATGCGCCGCGCGCCCCACTCGGGCGGCGGCGTCAGGGCCTGGTGGAGGAGCAGACTGCGCGGGCCGCGCCGGTATCCCACCACCCGGCGCACACCGGCGAGGCGCATCAGCAGCGCGGAGGAGAAGGAGTCGGGAAGGCAGAGGCCCAGATCGAAGCGCCCTGCCCGGCGCAGCTCCCGGGCCTCGCGCAGCAGAGCCGACACACCCTGGTGATAGGAGCGCAGGGGCAGCACCTCGTCGAACCACGGGCTTCCGGCCACCAGCGCCTCGAGGCCGGGGCGCAGCTGCAGGGTGATGCGAGCTCGCGGAAAGCCCTCGCGCAGTGCGCGGAAGCCCGGAGTCGCCATGACGACGTCGCCGGTCCAGTTGGGGCCGCGCACCAGGATCTCCGCGGCCTCGCTCCTCTGCCCCATTGCATCCACCGCCCGCCACCTATCCGAAGGCCGGCTTCTCGTCGAGCAGCTCCATGGCGGCGTCGACCACCGCCTCGTGCGGAATCACCTCCATGCAGGTCGCCGCCCCGCAGCCCCGGCGGCAGGGACTGCACGCCATGGGAACCCGAACACGACGCCAGGGAGTGAAGGCCGAGGGCTCGTTCTCCACGGGGTCGGTGGGGCCCATGATCTGCACGACGGGGGTCCCCACGAGCGAGGCGATGTGAAGGGGGCCGCTGTCGCCCCCGACGAAGAGACGCGCCCGGGAGAAGAGCGCGGCGAGATCCGCCACGCTGGGTGTCGCTGGCGCCGGGGCGACCGCTCCCTGGGAGGCCTCGACGATGCGGCGCGCCATGGCGGCTTCGGCCTCGCCGGGCCCCGCCGCAACCAGACAGACCGGGGCCCCCCGCTCGCGCAGCGCCCGCGCCACGGCGGCATAGCGCTCGGGGGGATAGCGCTTGTGGGAAGTCGCCGGACTGGTGCCGGGATGGATCACGATCGGGGCCTCGATCTCCCCCAGGCGGCTCTCCATTCGCTTCACAGCGTCGGGATCGAGGTGCAGAGGCGCCCCACCGCTGGCCGCAGGGAGCGCGAGGAACTCGATCAGGGCCGCGTTGCGCTCGTAACGACTCAGGCGCATGGGATCGAGGCGAACCCGCAGGTTCGCGAAGAGCCAGGCGAGCTCGCGACCGTGGGGGCTCGCGTAGGCGACCCGCCTGGGCGCCCCGGTCAGCCACGAGATCACACCGCTCTTCAGGATCCCATGGAAATCGACGACCAGATCGAAGCGGCGCGCGCGCAGGGTTGCGCGAAAGGCGCGCGCACAGCGCCACAGGCCCGGGAGATCGCAGGCGCGCAGCCGCTCCGAGAGCTCCTCGCGCGGAAAGCGAAGCACCTCGTCGAGACCGGGTTGGGCCGCCAGGGCACCGGCGGCCTTGCGCTCCACGAGCCAAGTGATGTGGGCCCCGGGATAGCCGGCACGCAAGGCCCGGAAGGCCGGCAGCGTGCGCACGACGTCTCCCAGAGCGCCCAGCCGCAGCACCAGGATCCGATCGGCATCCGGCGGAAAATCGAGGGCATTGAGACAGTTCGGGATGACGAGCCTCGCACGGCAGCGGGTGGGCAGATAGGATAACCCGCGATGTCGGAGCCGCGCATCCAGGGCCACACCGCGGGTGGGAACGACCCCTCGCGGCGCAGCGTCGCCCGGGCGGACTCTCTGCTCGAGGGGGATCTCGCGATCGACACTTTTCGGTTTCGTTCCCTTCGCGTGGGGCGCGGCACTCTCTACGTCGCTCCCGACTTCGAAGAGGCCGTCCGCAGCCTGGGACTGCCGGAGCCCGAGGCCCTCGAGCGGATGCTCGCCGACGGGGCCGTGGGCGGCCAGGGACGCGCCACCACCAGGGTGATCGAGCTGCCCGGCCGCAGCGAGCGCCTGCACCTCCGGCCCCTGTGCCACGGCGGCGCGCTGGCCCGGGTCACCCGGCGCAGCTTCCTCGGCCTCGGCCGTCCTCTGGCCGAGCTCGCGGTGAGCGCCGAGCTGCTGGCGCGGGGGGCACCGGTATCCCGCAGCGTGCTCGTACTGGGCCGGCGTGCGGGGCTCTTCTGGCAGGCCAGCGTCGGAAGCGTCTACGAGGAAGGCACCCTGGATGCGGCCGCCTTCCTCGCGGCGGGGCCCACGGCAGCGCGCACGCTGCAGGCCGCCCGGGCGGCCGGGATCGCCTTGCGGCGCTTCCACGACGCCGGAGGCCGCCACGCCGACCTGCAAGCGGCAAACCTCCTGGTCCGCGAGAACGAGTCGAGCACCGAGGTCCTGGTCGTCGACCTCGACCGCAGCGTACTCTCTGCGGCGGTCCCGCCGGCCCGGCGCATGCAGGAGCTGATGCGCCTCTATCGTTCCCTGTTGAAGCGCGAGCTGCTCGAAGCCGTCGGAGACCGGGGCTGCGCCGCCTTTCTGGGCTCCTACACGAAGGGGGACCGGGCCCTTCGGCGCGCATTGCGCGCGCATCTCCCCCGCGAAAGGCTGCGGGTGGCGCTTCACGCCCTGCGCTACTGATGAGCCGCGGCGCAGCGCCGGGAAACCCTCGAGAGGAAGATCGCAGTTGTTCAGGATGCGCACGGTCGGGTACGCCATCACGGCCCCCTTGCTCACAGCCCTCGTGCTCGCGGCGCTCTTGCCCGCCGCGGCGCTCTTGCTCGCCGCGGCGCTGCTCACCAGCGCGGGCGGCTGCTCGCCGGCGCCTGCGCCCTCCCACCCCGCCGTCGACCCGAAGGTGTCGCTCCTCGCCACAGGGGACACCGGAAGGCGTCATCGCCCCTTTGCGAAGCTGCTCGAAGGACAGGTCGCGGTGGGTCAGGAGATGGCCCGGGAGGATCGGCAGCACCCCGTCGACGCACTCGTGCTATTGGGCGACAACTTCTACTGGGACGGCCTGCGCCGCGCCGAGATGACCGAGCGCCTGCGCGAGAACCTGGTGTTCCCCTACTGCCACTTCTTGCGCCTGGACGGCCCGCGCTCGGCCGAGGTCGAGTCCGCGTGCCCGCTTCCCCCGGCACAGCGGCACCCGGTGCCCCTCTACGCACTCCTCGGAAACCACGACCTGATGAGCGAAGAGAGCCCCTCCCTGCAGCGGGAGGCCGTTGCAAAGTTCGTCCCGAGCTGGCACATGCCGGCGGGCACGGTCGAAGTCGTCGAGCTGGGCTCCGGCCTGAGCCTCGTCCTCTTCGACTCGGAGGCGCCCCGGAGCCAGGAGAGTCAGCAGCGCCTCGTCCTGGCCCTCGCGGGCAGTCGAGGCCCGTGGAGGGTCATCGCCGCACATACGCCCGTCGCCATCGGGGAGGAGGGCGGCGGCCTCTATCTCCACAACGAGGAATTCGTCCGCTACCTGTACGACGCCGTGGAGCGAGCCGGAGTCCCGATCCACCTCTATCTCTCGGGGCACCACCACAGCCAGCAGCTCCTGGAGCTGCCCGGCGAGAACCCTCCCCTGCACGTCATTGCGGGCGGCGGCGCGCGCTTCCGCCCCATCCGCGAAGAGCACCCGGCACGGCGCTACGGCGCCTCGGAGCTGGGCTTCGCCCGGGTCGATGTGACCGGAAGCGGAGACTCCGAGCGCCTGGTCGTCTCCCTATTTCGGGCCCCCACCCTCCCCGTCCTGTCCAAGGGTGCAGCAGAGCTGGTCGCTCGCTGGTCCGTGGACTCCCAGGGAAGGACCCGAGACGAGCTCAGCCCCTGACCCGCCCTGAAGAGCCCTCGTCCGGCCCGCCCCCAGCAACGAGACGCGACTCGAGCCAGTCGACGAGACGCGCCGCCCCCTCGACCGCGAGCTCGATCCCCAGCACGCGCAGGTCCGCGCCCCGGGTCCAGGAGGGCAGCAACTTCACCGCGTCCTTCTCGGTCGTCACCCAGATCGCCGTCTGCCGCCGAAGCCCTGCAAGATCACGGGATCGGTAGCGATGGTGATCCCGAAAGCGGCGCTCGGCCACCACGCGAGCCCCCAAGCCTTCCAGGGTGCGCCGAAAGCCATCGGGGCGCGCGATCGCGGACAGCATCCCAACCTCCATGCCGTCGAGCAGCTCGGGCGGAACCGTCGCCCCCCCGGCGAGAGGTCGCAGGAAGGCGGGCCGACGCCGGGCCTCGAAGCGCGGCGCCCCGGGCGCGCACGCGTCGAGCAGCCGCGCGTCCGCCTCGGGAAGCGGGCCGTCCACGATACAAATAGCGCCCGCCCGGCTCGCCACGCCCACCGGCTCGCGCAGGGGGCCGCGGGGCAGCAGACGCCGGTTGCCCAGGCCGAGAGCCCCGTCGAGCACCAGGAGCTCGCCGTCTCGCGCCAGGCGATGGTGCTGGAGCCCGTCGTCCAGGACGAGCACCTGGGCGCCGAAGGCCGCGATAGCGCGCAAGCCGACGATGCCTCGATCCCGCCCCACCAGGACCGGCACCCCGGGAGCGTGGGCTGCCAGGACCAGGGCTTCGTCTCCAGCCCGGGGAGGGTCGCTGCGCAAAGTGCGACCGTCGGAGACCACCGTGACCGCCTCTCTCCGGGCGCGACCGTAGCCGCGGGTGGCGATCACCACCCGATAGCCGCGCCGGTGGAGCGCGGCCGCCACCCAGGCCGCGGCCGGCGTCTTGCCGGCGCCGCCGACGGTGACACTCCCCACGCTCAGCACACGGCACGAGAGCCGCCGGCGCTCGAGCAAGCCCTTCTCGTAGAGCTTCCGATGGGCCCGAGCCGTCAGCCCGTAGGGCAGCGCTGCGAGATCCATGGGAAGCAGAGCCGCGCGCCACAAAGGGGGCTCCTGGCGCCAGGCGAGCCACGGAAGCTCCACTAGTCGCCGCCATCGCGAGAGGACGACAAGGTCGCCGGCGCCCAGCGCGACGCCTCGGGCGGAAGCCGCGAAGCGATCAGCGCCATGGTGCGCTCAGCGCTACCGCGATGGAGCTCGAGGGCGGCCCGGCCTTCGGCGCCACGCGTTCTGCGGCGCTCGGGGTCTGCCAGGGCTTCCTCTACCGCCCGAGCCAGCTCCTTCTCATCGGCGACACAGCGGCCGGCTCCGCTCTCCTCCAGGAGCTCGACCGAGGCACGCACGTTCTCGAAGTGGGGACCGTAGAGAACCGGACAGCCCGCGAACACGGGCTCGAGGACGTTGTGCCCACCGACGGGAACCAGGCTTCCTCCTACGAAGGAGACCGCGGCGGTGGCATAGAGCGCTGCGAGCTCGCCTATGGAATCGAGCAGCAGCACGTCGCCGGTGGCGAGCACGTCTCCGGCCAGCGTACTGCGGCGCTGCAGGCGACGGCCGGTCTCCGCGACCTCGCGTTCGACCGCATCCGCGCGCTCCGGGTGGCGCGGCGCCAGCACCAGCCCCACCGGGAATCCTTCGGCCTCGCAGTGCTCGAGGACGCGCAATGCCGTTCGCTCTTCGCCCTCGTGGGTGCTGCCGGCCACGAAGACCATCACCTCGGATAGCGCGCGAACGAGATCCGTCGCCAGATGCGCGACGCCATCCCCCGGATCGAGCTTGAGATCGCCGGTCACGCTCACCCGCTCGCTGTCGACTCCGAGGGCAATGAAGCGCTCGGCATCGACCTGAGTGCGAGCCCCCACTGCATCGAGCCGAGCCAGGGTGGGGCCGAGCAGCCAACGCAGGCGCTGGTAACGCGGGAAGGAGCGGTCCGAGAGGCGGCCCGACACCACCACCACCGGCACGCCGCCGCGCCGGGCGGCGGCGATCCAACAGGGCCACAGCTCCGTCTCGACCAGCACGAGGATTTCCGGACGAACCCGTGCGAGGGCGCGGCGGACGCTCCAGGGGTGATCGAGGGGCGCGAGCGCGCAGGGCAGGTCCGGCATGGCGCGGCGCATCACCTCGCGCCCACTGCGTGTCGCGAGCGAAACAAAGACCCGACAGCCCGAGGCGCGCAGGCGCTCGATGAGCGGCAGGGCGGCGAGCGCCTCGCCCACGCTTGCGCCGTGGATCCAGATCGAGCCAGGCTCGAGCTGCTCGACGCTGCCCAGGCGTTCAGCGAGCCCTACCCGCCAGCCCGGCCGCAGCAGGGCGACCAGGAGCAGGGGCAGTCCCGCGATGGCGGTGAGCAGGGCGATGCCATGCCTCACGCTACGCCGTAGAAGCACCGAGCATTTCCTCCGCGATCTGGCTGACGCGCCGGGCGGCGCCTCCCGCTCCGAGCCGGCGCCGCACCTCGCCCAGATCGGCGAGCTGCTGCTCCCGCGCCGGGCCTTCGAGGAGCTTGGCGAGCGCGTCGGCGATGGACTCGGGCCGCGCCTCTTCTTGCAGGAACTCGGGCACGATGGGCTTGCCCACGATCAAGTTGGGCATGGTAAGCGAGGGCAGCTTGACCGCGCGCCGGATCACGGCAGCGGTGAGCGCGTTCGCGCGGCCCATGACCACCATGGGGCGCGCGAGCAGCGCGAGCTCGACGGTCACGGTTCCGGGCTTCGCAAGGGCCAGGTCACAGGCCAGCATCACCTCGCGAGAGGCGCCCTGGACGATTCGAATGAAAATCGAGGGCGGCAACGCCGCGCGATCCAGCCACGCCTGCGCCACCTCGATCGGGATCGTGGGCGCCAGGGCCAGCGCAAAGACCACGCGCGGATCGCGGTCGTGGAGCTTCCGAGCGGCCTCCAGCTGCACGGAGAGCTGCTGGCTCACCTCGTTGCGGCGGCTCCCCGGAAGCAAGGCCACCAGGGGCCCCTCGGCCGGGAGACCGAGGGCCTCGCGCACGGCTTCCGGGCGGCGCTCTCGGGCCAGGGACGAGAGACTCTCGACCAGCGGGTGTCCGACGAAGTCGACCCGCAGGCGGGTCCCCGCGTAGACCTCCGGCTCGAAGGGGAAGATCACCGCCAGGCGGTCGACCCGCCGGGCGAGCTTGCGGATTCGTCCCCGGCGCCACGCCCAGACCTGGGGGGCGACGTAGTAGAGAATCGGTGCGGAGCAGCGTCGGCGCAGTCGGCGCGCAAAGGGGAGATTGAAGCCCCCCGAATCGACCAGCACGGCGAGATCCGGCTCGACCTCGCGCAGCAGGGCGTCCATGCGACGCCAGACCGAGACGATGCCCCGCGCGCTGCCCATCAGCTCGAGGAGCCCGCCCACTGCGAGCTCGCGCTGGTGCACGAAGATCTCGACGCCGGCCTTGTGCATCTCGTCGCCGCCCAGGCCGACGAAGCGGGCCCGGGGCTGCTTCTCGCGAAAGGCGTGCACGAATCCCGCTGCGTGGAGATCCCCGGACGCGTCTCCGGCCGATAGCAGGAGCGTGGTCATTCGAACTCGTCGGGATGTGGCATGGCGTCCAGGACCCGGAGTGCGGTGCGCAGCGCACCGAGTCCGCCGGCGGCGTCGATGGCCGGCCGGCCGCGATCGCGCACGGCGCCCAGAAAGGCGCGGAGCTGCCCGAGCAGCGCATCGCCCCGGTCCACGTCCAGCTTCTCGAGCTTGATCTCCGGCGCGCCCGTGGCTTCGGAGAGCTCGCGGCGAATCACGAGTGCCGACTGCTCCAGGAAGTCGATGGAGAAGTAGCCGTCGCGCTGGAAGAAGCGAACCTTGCGCATGGGTGTCGACGAAACGCGGCTGGCGGTCAGATTCGCAACGCAGCCCCCCGGATAGGTGATCCGCGCGTTCGCGATGTCGGCGCTGGGGGACAGCACCGGCACCCCCACCGCCTCGATCCGCTCGGGCTCCTCGCCGAGTAGCTGCTGAAGGATGTCGAGGTCGTGGATCATGAGGTCGCGCACGACGTCGATGTCGGTGGCGCGATCGGGGAAGGGCCCCATGCGATGGGCCTCGATGAAGCGGGGCCGGTGGATGCGCTCGCGGATCACCTGCATGGCGTTGTTGAACCACTCGAGGTGGCCCACCTGCAGCAAGCAACCCTGGGCAGTGGCGAGCTCGAGCAGCGCCTCGCCCTCGGCGATGCTGGCCGCGATGGGTTTCTCGACGAGTACGTCGCGGCCGGCTGCGAGGGCCCCGCGCACGACCTCGAAGTGTTGCAGGGTGGGCACCGCGACGATGACGGCGTCGGCCTCGCCCAGCAGATCCCGATAGTCCGTGACACCACGCACGCCGCGGCGCTCCGCCAGGGCCCGAGCACGCTCGGCATCGACGTCCGCGACCCCCGAAAGGCGCACGGGGTCTCCGGACTCCGCCAGCTCCGCGATCTTCGCCGCATGGAGCTTGCCCATGTGCCCCGCGCCCACGACCGCGATACGCAGCGCCCTCACCCTTCGCCTCCGGCGCCGGACACTTCTCCCTGACCGGGCACTTCCCGCCTGCCGGGCGCCTCTCCAGCGGGGCAGGGACCCGGCCCGGCGAAGCCCACGAGGGCGATCTGCTGGACGTCGGCCCGGGCGATGAGCTCGTCGCGGTCGAGGATCACGCTGCAGCCGGCCTCGAAAGCCAGGGCGCTGGCCTTCGCCTCCACCATCGCCTCGAGGGTGCCGAGGCCGATGGCGGGCAGATCGAAGCGCAGGTCCTGGCCGGGCCTGGCGACCTTCACCACGCAGGCTCCCCCCACGCCCAGCCGTCCCCCCCGGCGAATGGCTGCGTCCGTCCCCTCCATGGCCTCTACGGCGAGCACCGAGCCCTGCTCGACCACCACGGTCTGGCCGATGTCGAGGGCTCCGATCGCCTTGGCGACGGGCCAGCCGAAGGCCATGTCACCCAGCTGGGCGGCGCTGGGCGAGCAGGCGCCCAGCACGCCGACGCCCGCCACGAGCCCGGGAGCGAGCTCGGCCTGGGAGTGGAGAACCAGCCCTTCGGCTTCCAGGGCCCGGGCCAGGGCACCCAGGATGGCATCGTCCCGGCGGTCGGGCAGGGCCTCGAGAATCTCGAGGGCCCGCCGGTCCGGGCGCAGTTCGGCGCGCTCGCGGTAGAGATGGTCCTTGGAGACCTTTCCCGCCATCACCAGGTCGCGAACGCCCGCCTCGCCGAAGACGCACAGGAGCTTTTCGACCTCACCGAGGTAGAGCCAATGGAGCTCGTCGACCTCCTGGACCAGGGCGGGATCGCTCAGCCCGCGGAAGGCGACAGCCAGCACCCGAGCGCCCCGGGCCCGGGCCGCCCGAGCGATCTCGGCGGGGAAGCGACCATCGCCCGCGATGAGCCCAAGGGTCTCGATCAAGGTTGGCTCCCCTGCCCCGGCGCTGTCTCAGCGACAGAAGCCCCGCTCGGACTTCTCGAGGAAGAGCAACAGACGTTCCACCTCGGCAGAGCCCGCGCACTCGGCTCGCACGCGGACCAGCGCCGCAGCCAGTCGCGTACGGGAGTGGAAGAGGATGTGGAAGGCGTGCTTGATGTCCTGCCGCACCTCCGCGGCGAGGCCGCGCCGCTTGAGGCCGACCGAATTGACGCCCACCAGCCGCGCGCGATCGCCCGCCACCATGGAGAAGGGAGGCGCGTCGAGGGAGAGCTTGGCGTTGGATGCCGCCATCACCGACTCGCCGACCCGCGAGAACTGGTGAACGCCGGTATAGGCGCCCAGCACCACGTGGTCCCCCACGCTGACGTGGCCCGCCAGGCCGCAGTAGCTCGCGATGATGCACTGGGAGCCGATCTGGCAGTCGTGGGCGATGTGAGCGGCATTCATGATCAGGTTGTCGTCGCCGATCCGCGTGCAGCCCCCGCCCCTGGGCGTGCCGACGTGGATGGTGACGTGCTCCCGGATCACGTTGTTCGCGCCGATCTCGAGGCGCGTGGGCTCCCCGGAGAAGTCCTTGTCCTGGGGAACGCCGCCCACGCAGGCAAAGGGGTGGATCTCGCAGCCGACGCCGACCCGGGTGCGGCCGATCACCGCCACGTGGGCGCCGATCTTCACCCCGCGACCGAGCTCGACCTCGGGGCCCACGACCCCATAGGGCCCGACCTCGACGTCTTCGTCGAGACGGGCCTGGGGGTCGACACTTGCGGTCGGATGGACGCGAGTCACCGAGCGCTCAGCCCTTCTCGTTGAATTTCTCGATCACGAGATCGGTGATGTCCAGAGCCTCGCGGGTGTACGCAAGGCCCGGGGTGTTGCGCATGAAGATCATCGAGAAGCCCTCTTCGCGCCCGAGCTCGTCGATCACCGCGCCGAGCTTCCGCTGCAAGGGGCCCATGAGCCGCTCCCGATCCACCTCGAGCTGTCCCTGCATCTCCTTCTGCTTGTTCTGGATCTGGTTGCGCAGCTCGGCAAGGTCGAGCTGCTTCTGCATCAGCGCGTCTTCCGAGAGCACGAACTTCTTCGCCTCGAACTCCTTGGCCATCGCCTGGAAGCGTTCGATCATGGGCTGCAGCGAGGCCTCGGCCTCACGAGCCTTGCGCTCGAACTCCTCCCGCGCCGCCTTGCCCCCGGTGGTCGAGCTGACAGCGTGCTCGAGGTCCACGACCCCCACCTTCAGGCCCTCCTTGCTGGCTCCCAGCCCCCAGGCCAGGACGATCACCACAGCAACCAGGACGATCGCCTTGTTCAAGCGCATTGAAAGCATCTCCCTTTCTCCCTCCCGGAGGCCTTCCGCGCAGAGGCGGCCTCGAAGAGGGAAGAATCGAATTCACATCTTCGGATCGAACGAACCCAAAACCATGGCAGCGGACTCGTTCCGCCCGCCACCGCGTCGATGCGCCGCACCCGGAACATCCGGCAGCGAAGCCCAGCGCCGCACTCGACCGCTCAGATCCCCGATCACTCGTCCGAGGACCCGCTGGAACCACCCTAATTCCCGAAGCCGCCCACCGAGAACTCGAAGACGGGACTCTTCTCGATGGAGAGCGGGTTGATGGGAAAACCCAAAATCACCTGCAGCGGACCGAAGGGGGAAAACCACAACAGTCCGCCACCCCAAGCGTAGCGCCAGTCGCCGAAGTCCAACAAGCTCTCACCCTCCGCGAAGGCGTTTCCGGTGTCGACGAAGAGCACGGCCTGCAGCCCCACGGTCTCCGAAATGGGGAAGCGGTACTCGAGACTGACGGTGGCGAACTTGTTGCCACCGATCACGTCGGTCTCCTGCAGATCCTCGAAGTCCTTGATCTTACGGTCATTGATGTCATTGCAGCGCCCATTCTTGTTGCCCTGGGTGTTCTGGAAGGGCCGACCCTCCGCGCCCG
Source organism: Deltaproteobacteria bacterium (assembly GCA_019310385.1). Classification (GTDB taxonomy): domain Bacteria; phylum Myxococcota_A; class UBA9160; order UBA9160; family UBA4427; genus JAFDEK01. The sequence goes on along the minus strand of JAFDEK010000023.1, from coordinate 23,630 downwards.
TGCCCACGGGAATATCCAGGCAGCGGGCGACGCCCTCCTCCACGATGAACTCCGTTCCCACGGGGTGAAAGACCGAGCCGGTGGCCTGGAGACCGGTGCGCCGCAGGATCGCGCGCCGGGGGCCGATCGATCGGGCCTTGAAGCCACGCAGCTGGAAGCTGCCGATGCCGCCCAGGAAGTAGCGCTCGGTGAGGGGCAGCTTGATGTCGGTGTCGATCTCCGTGAGGGGCGCCGCGTTGAGGCAGGCCCCGTCGTCGCAGGGCGTCTGCTGCTGCAGGCCGACGAAGCTGTAGTCCTCGAGGGTGTTGAAGGGCACTGTGTAGCCCACCCGTGCGGAGAGCACGAAGGAGGAGCGTTCGAACATCCACCTGGGCGCGCCCAGATACCAGGAGAAGCGCCCTTCGAGGCGCAGGAAGTTCGCGAAGCCACCCAAGCCCGAATAGTCGATATTGGCCCCGTAGGTGGTGCCCGCCGTGGGGGCGAAGCGGTCGTTGCGGGTGTCGCTGCGGAAGGAGGCCCCCACCATGCTGCTGCTCTCGTTGCCCTGGAGGATCTCGCGGAAGATCACGGCGGCCGCGTTCACGTTGTCGTCCCGCTCGACGCGGCGTTTCGCGTAGCTGTAGCGCAGGAAGCCCCGGGCCGTGTTGTCCTCGCGCAGGGAGTGGCCGAGGTTGATGTCGATGCCCTGCTGCAGCTGATTGAAGCCGTCGAAGTTCACCCGCGTGAGGAAGAAGGTCCCGCCCAGGCTGAAGTCGCTGCCGAGGAAGTAGGGATCCGAGACGGAGACGAAGTAGCGATCGGTGCGACCGCCCACGTCCACCGAGAGGTTCACCCCGTAGCCCCGCCCGAAGAGGTTCGCCTGGGCGAGGGAGGCGGTGAACACCAGGCCGTCCTGGGACGAGAAGCCGGCGCCGAAGCTGAAGGAGCCCGTCGGCCGCTCCACGACGCTCACGTCCAGGTCGAGCTGGGCGGGATCCTCCGTGGGCCTGGGCTCGAACTGGATGTCTTCGAAGAAGCCCAGGCCGTTCACCCGCCGATTGCTCACCTCGAGGGCCCGCGCGGAGTAGAGCTGCCCCTCGACGACCTTCATCTCCCGGCGGATCACCGGATCGATGGTGCGCGTGTTGCCCGAGATGTTGATGTGGCGGATGAAGTAGAGCGGCCCCTTCTGCACCTTGAACTCGACGTCGACGATCTGGGTTTCCTGGGAGAGCTGGGTGGCGGGCTGCACGCTGGCGAAGTAGAAGCCGCGGTCGGTGTAGTGGCGCTCGAGAGCCTCGACGTCCTCGGTGAGGTGGGAGCGGTTGAAGACCTCGCCCTGTGCAAGCTGGAGCTTCATGCGCAGAGCCTCGAGATCGACGGTCTCGTCCCCGCTGACGTCGATCTCCCCGACCCGAAACTGGGGCCCCTCGACGATGGGCACCGTGATGAAGAGCCCATCTTCGGTCGGATCGACGTCGGGCTGGCCCACCTCGACCTGCAGATAGCCCGAGTCGGTGTACAGCTTCTCCACGCCGCGCAGATCGCGCACGAAGAGGGGCTCCGAGTAGGTCCCCGAGTGGTCGAACCAGCTCGTGGCGGGCGACCAGAACCTCCACAGCTTGGTCGAGAAATCCTCCCTGAGCTGCTTGTCGGAGAAGGCCTCGTTGCCGGCGAACTCCACCTTCTTGAGCTGCAGCTTCTCGTTCTCGCCCACGTCGAAGTGGACGGCGACGGAGCCTTCCCGCAGCTCCTCGATCTTGAAGCCCACGTCGGCCAGGTAGTAGCCCTCGGAGCGGTAGAGCGCCTCGATACGATCCGTATTGTTGTGGAGCAGGGGGTAGTCGAGGGTGGAGCCGGTCGTGAGGGTGAGTGCGTCGCGGATCTTGTCCCCATCGACGTTGTCGTTGCCCGAGATCGTGATCTGGCGCACGACCGGGTTCTCTTCCACGTCGAAGATCAAGACGACTCCCGCCTCGTCCTCGTCCAGGAGTACCTTGACGTTGCGGAAGAACCCGAGATAGAAGACTTCCTTCAGGTCCGTTGCGACCTGGACGCGATTGATGGGCTCGCCCACCTTGGAGCCGATGCGGGCGCGAATCGCGTCGGCCTCGATGCGCCGATTGCCGCGGATCACGATGTCGGAAATCGGGATGCCCTCGCCGGCCTCGTCGACGGGTCCGACGACCGCCTGGGCGCGCACGACCCGATAGTGGATCTCCACGCCCTTGGGTGTGCGCTCGGTCTCGACGTCCACGCTGGCGACGCCCGGGTGCTCCTCGAGCCGGGCCCGATCCCGGCGCACGGCCGCCGGGTCGTAGCGCAGTCCCGCGTAGGCACTGAGGAGCCCCCGCAACGGCCCTTCGAGCTCGTCGGCGCCCTCGAAGTCCACGGTCGTGATGATCCCGGGGCCACCTTCGGTGACCGCCGCGGTCGCACGCTCGGCCATCTCATCGAGGCGTCCCAGGAGCTCCTCTTCGCTCTGGGCGACGATGACGATGCTCGCGCCGCTGCCGGGACCCGCAGGCGTCATGCGAAGGTCGAGGCTGAAGCGCCCAGCCAGCTCGGTGAGACTCCCGGTGATGACCGCGGTGGCGCCCAGCCTCTTGGCGAGGCGCCGGAGCTCCGTGTCGGAGAGCTCGGTGCGCAGGGTGCCCCCCATGGCCTCGAGGACATCGGCCGAGTCGACGATGTCCACCCGTCCGGTAGACGCCATGCGAGTGGCGAGCAGCTCGGCGATGGACTCGGTGAGGTAGCCGAGGGGCCGGGCGCTGTGGATCCGGAAGGGCAGGACGGCGAGCAGTACCCGCTCCTCGGCGGATTCCGCCGCGGCGGCCTCTTCCCCGGTCGAGGCCGTGCTCACCTCGGAAACCGGCGTCGCTTCGGAAACCGGGGCCGCTTCGGAAACAGGGACCGTCTCCGGCGCCGCACTCTGTTCTGCGGTCTGTTCGGCGGTCTGTTCGGCGGTCTGTTCGGCGGTCTGTTCGGCGGTCTGTTCGGCGGTCTGTTCGGCGGTCGATTGTGCGGTCGACGGCGCAGCCACCGCCAGCACAGCCAGCGCGAAGATCAGGGCAAGGGATGCGATGACGGCGCGCATGCCGGCGCGGCCCAGCGAGCGCAAGGCTTTCCTCCGGATCGACCTCGGCGGGAGCGATGCGGATCCCGGGTCTCGACCGCTCCACGAAACGGGGGGCATGTTAGCCCGAATCGGCCGCGAAGCTCCAAGCTTCGCACCGGCTTCGGCGATTTCGCTCCACAGAATCCAGGCGCCGCGCTTCATGGATCTCGCAGGGGGCCTCTCACGTGCCGGACCACTGCGCCAGGTCCTGCTCTTCCAGCTTCCCCTTCCGCATCACCACCGCGCGGCCGAGCTTGCGCGCCATACGGCCGCTGTGGGTCACGACGACCAGGGTCGTGCCCCGGCAGCGGTTCATTTCGAAGAGGAGATCCGCAATCTGGTCTCCGGTCGTCGGATCGAGATTCCCGGTCGGCTCGTCCGCGAGGATCACCGGCGGATCGAGGACGAGGGCCCGGGCCACGGCCACGCGCTGCCGCTCCCCGCCCGAGAGCTTCCCCACCCGGTGACCGAGCCGATGGGAGAGGCCTACCTCCTCGAGCATGGTCGCCGCCCGCTCGCGCATCTCGTCGAAATCGACACCCCGGATCAGTCCGGGCATCATTACGTTCTCGAGTGCGTTGAACTCGGGCAGCAGATGGTGGAACTGGAAGACGAAGCCCACGAAGCCGTTGCGCAGCCTGGCCAGCTCGGCGCCGCTCTTGGCGAAGACGTCCTCCCCGCGGAAGAGCACCTGCCCACGGGTCGGGTGGTCGAGGGTCCCGAGGATGTGGAGCAGCGTCGACTTGCCGACCCCCGACTGGCCCAGCACCGCGATCCGCTCCCCGGCGCGCACCTCGAAGTCGAGGTCGCTCAGAACATCGATGGTGCCGTCGCCGGTCTCGAAGCTCTTCCCGAGAGCCTCGACGCGAATCAGCAGCTCGCCTGACCCGTCATGCCCGCTTCGCTCACTCATATCGCAAGCCTTCGGCGGGATCGAGGCGGGCGCCCTGTCGACTGGGCAGCAGAGTCGCGCCCAGGGAGAGCACCATCGCGATCGCGGCGACGAAGCCCACCTGCACGGGATTCACCTGGGTCGGGAGAGTCGAGAACTGATAGACGCTGGCCGGCAGGGTGTCGATACCGGTAATGGACTCGATACGACCCTGCAGCCACTCGAGCTGGGCCGTCACCGCGATGCCCCCGATGACACCGAAAAGCGTCCCCGCAAGCCCGATCAGGGTGCCCTCGATGGCGAAGACGCGCTGGATCGCCGAGTCCTCGGCCCCCATGGCCTTGAGGATCGCAATGTCGCTGGACTTCTCCATGATCATCATGATCAACGTGGCGACGATGAGGAATGCGGCCACCACCATGATCATGGTCAGCAGCAGGAACATCATCACCCGCTCCGTCTTGAGGGCCTGGAAGAAGGCCGGGAAGAAGTCCTTCCAGTCGCGGGTGTAGTAGGGATAGTCGAGGGCCGTCCGCACCGCGTCCCCCACCCGGCGCGAGCGATAGAAGTCCGTCGTGCGAACCTCGATGCCGTCCACCACGTCGGCCACCCGGCGAAAATCCTGGGCCGCCGGAATGGCGACATAGGTATAGACCTCGTCGTATTGGAAGAAGCTCGACTGGTAGACGCCCACCACCCGGAAGCGCTTGAGCCGGGGCGCGGGTCCTAGCGGCGTCTGGGGGCCGCCGAAAGGCGAGATCAGCACCAGGGTGTCGCCGAGCGAGACTCCGGCCGAGACCGCGAGCTGGTTGCCCACCACGATGCCCGGGACCTCGGGCTCCGCTGCGGAGTCCTCACCCGGGTTCTCCGCGGCCAGGATCGCCTTGTCGCCTTCGGCGACGACGAGCTCGTCGATGGAGCCCGCCAGCAGGTCGTCACGCAGGTCGGTCACGTCGCCGACGGTTGCGGGGTCGATCCCGCGCAGGCGCACGCTGAAGATCTCGCCCCGACTCCCCCTCACCATGCCTTCGGCGTCGATGTAGGGCGAAGCGGCCGTCACGCCCTCGACCCCGCGAACCTGCTGCAGGATCCCGTCATAGCCCTCGAAGGGGCCGAAGCCGCTGTGCACCGTGAAGTGGGCCCGATTGCCGAGAATCTCCTCGCGCCAGGTCCGCTCGAAGCCGTTCATCACCGAGAGCACGACGACGATGAGCCAGACGCCGGCCGCAATGCCGCCGACGCAGATCGCCGTGATGGCGGAGATGAAGACCTGGCGGCGCTTCGCGACCAGATAGCGAACGGCGATGAACCACTCGACGGAGCTCCGCATGAAGAGGAGCCCAGCCGCGGCCAGGGGCAGCAGGCCGAAGACCACGGCGGCGAAGTAGGCGCCCACCACGAGGGCACCCAGGCCGCTCGCGAGCTCCCCGCCCCCATCGGGCAGCGCGGCAGAGAGCAGCCCCAGGACGATGGCGCCGGCAAACCAGGCCAGGCGGCGCGAGGGCGACGCCGCGTCATCCTCCTCGCTCGCGGGTGCCGCGCGCCTGGCCCGACGCCAGGCGTAGAAGAGAGCGAGGAGGCCGACCCCCAGCAGGGGCAGGAAGGCGTAGACAAGGGGCAGCGCCGAAACCAGAACCAGGGTGACGGAGAAGCCGAGGATCACCAGGGAGGCCGTCCCGAGCTGATCCGATGAGAGTCGCGCGAGTGCGAAGCGGCAGAGCAGCGTCATGACCAGGGTCGAGAGCGCCGCGCGCAAGAGCAGCGGCATCACCCCGGCGAACCACTCGCCCCAGGGACGCCCATGGAGCTCGGGCTGGGAGAGATCCGCGGTCACCAGAGCCGCCACGACGCAGATCAGCGCGGCAAAGCCTGCGATGGAGAGCCAACCCTGGGCCACCCGGGCGAAGCGCTCCAGCACGATCACCGCCGAGCCCACGTAGAGCACCGCCATGGCGAGGATGCCCAGAGCCAGCAGGACGATGAACGCCAGGGCGATCGCCCCGCCCGTCGCGGCGAGCCAGGCCATGATGGCCGCACCGATCTCCACGATCACGAGCCCTCGGGCCGCAGGTGGGGAAAGAGGAGGACCTCGCGCAGGCTGGGCATGTCGGCGAGCACCATGGCGAGGCGATCCACTCCGATCCCCAGCCCTCCCGTGGGCGGCAGGCCCTGCTCGAGGGCGGCGATGTAGTCCTCGTCCATGGGGTGGGCCTCCTCGTCTCCGTCGGCGGCGGCGTGGCTCTGGGACTCGAAGCGCTGGCGCTGGTCGATGGGGTCGTTGAGCTCGCTGAAGGCATTGGCGAACTCGAAGCCCGCCATGAAGCCCTCGAAGCGCTCCACCAGGCGCGGATCCTCGCTGGAGCGCTTGGCCAGGGGCGAGAGCTCCACGGGATAGTCGATGACGAAGGTGGGCTGCACCAGGTGGGGCTCGACGTGCTCGCTGAATAGATCGTCCACCAGGGCTCCCCAGGTCGGCGCGTCACCGGGGTGCAGGCCGGCCTCCTTGGCGGCGGCGCGCAGGCCCTCGAGGCTGTCGCTCGCGAGGATGTCCACGCCGCAGCGCTCCGCAATGGCGTCCGCCATGCGCAGGCGCGGCCAGCTCCCGCCGAAGTCGAGGCTCTGACCCTGGTAGTCTATCCGGGTGCCCCCGTGCACCTGCGAGGCGATCTCCCGGGTCATCTCCTCGACCAGACTCATCATGTCGTTGTAGTCCGCGTAGGCCTGATAGCACTCCATGGCGGTGAATTCGGGGTTGTGCTTGCGCGAGACTCCCTCGTTGCGGAAGTTGCGACCGATCTCGTAGACCCGGTCCAGCCCTCCGACCACCAGGCGCTTGAGGTAGAGCTCGTCGGAAATGCGCAGGAAGAACTCCTGGTCGTAGGTGTTGTGGTGGGTGGTGAAGGGCCGCGCGGCCGCGCCGCCGTAGATGGGCTGGAGGATCGGGGTCTCGACCTCGAGGAAGCCGCGGCCGTCGAGGAAGGCCCGCATGGCCGACACAGTGCGGCTGCGCACGATCGCGGCCCGACGCGCCTCGGGGTTGACCAGCAGGTCGAGGTGGCGCTGGCGGAAGCGGGTCTCCACGTCGCTGAGCCCATGCCACTTCTCGGGCAGGGGCCGCAGGGCCTTCGAGAGCATGGTGGCCGAGCGCAGGTCCAGGGTGAGCTCGTCCGTCTTCGTGCGCCAGACGATCCCCTCGACGCGCACGAAATCGCCGATGTCGAGCTTCTTCACGAAGGCGAAGGTCTCGGGGTCCAGCTCCTGCTTGCGGGCGCTCACCTGGAGGGTGGCCCCGTCCTCCAGCAGGCGCAGGAAGATGAGCTTGCCGAAGGAGCGCGCGGCCATGATGCGTCCCACGATGGCGGCCTCGGGCGCCTCGCGCTCCAGGGTCTCTGCGTCCGACCCTTCCCACTCGGCCACCACCTCCGCGACGGGCCGCCGCGGCCCCACCCGAGCGGGATAGGGGTCGATTCCAGCCTCACGCAGGGCCTCCAACCGCTCGCGCCGTGCTTCGCGCTCGTACTCGCTCACTCTCGACTCCGCTGGGCTCACTCGCAGCCCTGGTTTTTCAGCCGACCTCTCTCGAAGCCTTGGATTGATGAAGCAGGGTCGCGCGGATGATGCGATCGAGGTCGCCGTCGAGGACCGCGCTCACGTTTCCCACCTCGAAGTCCGTCCGGTGGTCCTTCACCCGCTGTTGGGGGTGGAGAGTGTAGGAGCGGATCTGGCTGCCGAAGCCGATCTCGCGCTTCTCCCCCTCGAGCTGCGCCAACCTGGCCTCCCGCTCTCGGCGCTCGCGCTCGTAGAGCTGGGCACGCAGCACCTTCATGGCCGTCGCCTTGTTCTTGTGCTGGGAGCGTTCGTTCTGGCACTGCACCACGATGCCCGTGGGAAGGTGTGTGAGGCGTACCGCCGAGTCGGTCTTGTTGACGTGCTGCCCCCCGGCTCCACTGGAGCGGTAGGTGTCGACGCGCAGCTCGCTCTCGTCGATCTCCACGTCAATGGCGTCGTCGATCTCGGGCACCGCGGTCACGCTCGCGAAGGCCGTATGGCGGCGCGCCTGGGAATCGAAGGGCGAGATACGCACCAGGCGGTGAACCCCCTGCTCCGAGTTGAGATACCCGTAGGCGTGGTCGCCCGTGATGCGCACCGTCGCGCTGCGAATTCCGGCTTCATCGCCGCCCTGCACATCGATGATCTCCGCCTTGAAGCCCCGTCGCTCGGCCCAGCGCAGGTACATGCGCAGGAGCATCTCCGCCCAGTCGCAGGCGTCGGTCCCGCCGGCCCCCGAGTTGATGGAGAGAATCGCGTCGGCGCCGTCGTGCTCCCCGCCCAGCAGCTGCCGCAGCTCCGCGTCGGCGAGGCTCGCATCTACCTCGTCGAAGCGCGCCTCGGCCTCCTGGCGCGTCTCGTCGTCGTCGGCCTCTTCGGCCAGCTCGAGCAGCACCTCGGCGTCGTCGAGGGCGCTGGCGAGCCCGTCGTAGAGCCCGAGCTCCCGCTCGAGGGAGTTCTTCAGGCGCGTGACCTTCTCGGCCTTCTCCCGGTCGTCCCAGAGATCGGGGCGGGCGATCTCGCCCTCGAGCTCCTCGAGCCGCGCTTTCAGTCCTTCGAGGTCAAAGCCGCCCCCGGAACTCGACGAAGCGGCTGCGCAATCCGCGCAGGCGCTCGGCGAGCTCGCTGGGATCCAAGTTGCCCGTAGTGCCGTCGCTCATGACTCGATTCCCTCTCCCGGTCCAAACCCTCGCGGCCGAAATCCGGCGCTCAGCGTCAATGCCGCCAGCGCGATCCAACAAACTCCGGCGAACACGTCACCGTGTCGTACGTAGAAGCTCGCACCGCTGTTCTTGCCACTGTTCGTGCTGCCGTTCTTGCTGCTGTTCTTGATAGTAAGCGGGGGCAGCAGCGGGACGTCGGCGACCAGGTAGCTCCGTTCGAAGATCGCCGTCTGCTCTCGAACCCGGCCACGTGCGTCGATGACCGCGGAAACCCCCGTGTTCGCGGCCCGCACCGTCCACACGCCCGACTCGGCGGAGCGCATGGAGGTCATTGCCAGGAATTGATAGGGGGCTCCTGTGCGACCGTACCAGGCGTCGTTCGTGATGGCGAGCAGCACTCGTGCGCCGTCCCCGACGAAACGCCGAACCAGGTCCGGAAAGAGCAGTTCATAGCAGATCGGAACCCCCACCATCACGCTTTCGCCACCCACCTCCCCGCCGCCCTGCGCCGCCACGGGAAGCGACAGTGCCCTGGGTGCCGGGCCTGCCGTGACGTCGCTGCTCGCTATTCCTGTCGCCAGGGCCTGGAAGAAGATCCCGAGCACGGAGCGCAGGGGCACGAATTCCCCAAAGGGCACCAGATGGGTCTTGTCGTAGCGAGTCAAGATCTCGCCTCGCCGGTCCATCACGAAGGCGCTGTCGAAGTAATGGAGGACCCGGGTCCGCTCGGGGTTCACCACCACGCCCGTCGCTCCCAGGACGAAGGAGGCCCCGGTCTCGCGGGCCAGGCGCGCAATGGGAGCCCGCACCTGCTCGTCGACCTCGATGAGCCCCGGAACCGCGGTCTCGGGCCAGACGATCACCTCGGCCCCCTCCCGGGCGGCCCGGCGGGAGAGATCCAGATAGATCTCGAGGATCCGCTCCACCCACTCCTGGCTCCACTTCGCCCCCTGGTCGATGTTGCCCTGGAGCACCGCGACGCGGAGCGTGGGCGCTCCAGCGAGATCGACCCGGCGGGCCGCCGCGGCGCCTGCAAGGTGGAGCAGAAGCACCGTTGCGAGGGCCGCGACCGCCGGCCACGAGGGCCGCCGGCGGGCGCGCAGTGCCACCCAGGCCTCCGCCAGGACGCCGCCGCCCAGCACGAGCGCAAAGGAGATGCCGTAGACGCTCGTGAAGGGGGCCAGACCCATGAGCGCCGGGTTGTCGATCTGGGAGTAGCCAAGGGTTGCCCACGGAAAGCCTCCCAGGGCGAAGCCTCGCAGGTGGTCGAGAGCGGTCCACAGCAGGGCGGCACTGAAGGGGCTCGCGTAGCCGCGATCCCGCAGCCAGATCCAGCCGGCCGCAAAGACCGCCGTAGTGAGGGAGAGATAGAGGCTCGGAGCCAGGGGCGTCACCAGCCCCAGGATCGACGGCATGTGCCCGTAGCTCACGGTGACGACGCAGAACCAGTGGAAGAGCAGGCCGTGGGCGATCAGGCTGGCCAGGAAGGCCTGGCGTGTGCCCGAGCCCAGGGGTGCCCCGCGCAGGGCCAGCAGGAGAAAGGCCGGAGCCAGCCAACCCATGACGAGACCGAGATCGAGCACCGGACCCGAGAGGTAGTGGGGAACGCTGAGCAGGGTGGCCAGCCCGTAGGCGGCAAGCGCGAGCTGCCGCGGCAGCCCGGTGTCTGCGGTGGGCTCCTCGGAGGCCCCTTCCTCGGCGCTCATTCGCGCATCACCTGCCCCTCACCTGTCACTCGCCGGCACTCGCCGGCACTCGCCTGTCACTCAGCTCGTCACTCAGCTTGTCACTCAGCCTGTCACTCAGCCCAGGGGCTCACCGGGCCAGGGCCTTCCACACCCGGCGCTGCTCGGCCCACATACGACGGCGCTCCTCGGCCTCCGCGTGGTCGTGTCCCAGCAGGTGCAGAACGCCGTGGATCAGTAAGCGCGCCACCTCCTCGTCCAGGCTGCGGTGGCGCTTCCGGGCCTGGCTGGCGGCGGTGTCGACGGAGATCACCACGTCGCCGAGGAGCTGACCGCGGTAGTCGCTGTGATCGCCTTCGACCAGGGAGAAGGAGAGGACGTCCGTCGGCTCCGGCTTCCCGCGATACTGCTCGTTGAGTCCGGCGATCTCCGCGTCGCCCACCAGGGCGACGGACAGCTCGGAACGCCCGTGATCGAGGGCGCGCAGGACACGGCGCGCCCGATCCGCGAGCAGCACCCGGTCGAGGCGGTCCCCGGGTCGCCCGGACGGCGGGCCCGCGACACGAACGCTCATCGCTCCCCTTCGCCGGGGCTCTTGGCGTCCTGCTGTCCCCTGGCGGCACGGTCATAGGCGCGAATGATCGACTGCACCAAGGGGTGGCGCACCACGTCGCGCTCGCTGAACACCTGGAAGCCGATGCCCTCGATGCCCTGGAGCACCTCCGCCGCCTCGGCGAGACCGCTACGCGTGTCGGCCCCCAGGTCCGACTGGGTGATGTCCCCGGTCACCACCGCGACGGAGTTGAAGCCGAGGCGGGTGAGGAACATCTTCATCTGTTCCGACGTCGTGTTCTGCGCCTCGTCGAGGATTACGAAGGAGTCGTTGAGGGTGCGCCCGCGCATGAAGGCCAGGGGAGCGACCTCGATGACGCCTCGCTCCATCAGACGCGTGGCTTTGTCGAAGCTCATCATGTCGTGGAGAGCGTCGTAGAGGGGCCGAAGATAGGGGTTGACCTTCTCCGCCAGGTCCCCGGGCAGGAAACCCAGCTTCTCGCCCGCCTCGACGGCCGGCCGCGCGAGGATCACGCGGGTGACCTCCTGGCGATTGAGCGCCGCCACCGCCATCGCCATGGCGATGTAGGTCTTGCCGGTCCCGGCCGGCCCCGTCGCGATCACGACGTCGTTCTCGCGAATCAGGTCGACGTAGCCCCGCTGGGAGAGGTTCTTCGCCCGGATCTTGTGGCGCGACCCCACCGAAGAGAGGATGTCCTCGGTCACCTCCCCGATGTCGACGTCGGGCTCCTGGGTCACCATGCGGATCGCTTCGCGTACGTCCGGGACCTGCAGGGCCTGTCCGCGGCGAATCAGGGCGTAGAGCTCTTCCAGGATGCGCGCCGCCTGGTTGACGCCGCTCTCGCTGCCGAGCAGACGCACCTCGTTTCCGCGCGCGTGGGCGTCGATGCCGAGCCGGTCCTCGAGCATGCGCAGATGCCGCTCGGCGTGACCGTAGAGTTCCGCGGCCTTGTGGTTGTCGTCGAAGACGAGGCTGCGCCGGACGCTGTCTTGGGGGTCTGGGGTTCTATTGCCAGGCAGAATGGGCTCCCGCTCTCTCGTGAGCACGGGCAGACCACAGCGTCGCAGCTTCCGGCCCGGACCCGCTCAAGAAGCGCGGGGTCAGCGCTCCGGTGCGAGCAGGAGAACGCCGCCCTCGCGACGCGCGTAATAGTAGGGGGCGCCCTCGGTAGGCGCCAACGTCTCACGGCCGAGCAGACCGATCTGGTCGGCCTCGGAGAGGCTGTGCGGCCAATCCCCGAAGCGGTATCGGTGGGCCTCGACCGCGTGACGGATGCGACGCTTCTCGAATAGGACCTGGGCGTCCTCGATCGGGCTGCGGAGAATGGGATAGACCGCCGACGACGCGCTCGGCCTGCGCGCCACGAATCCCGCATACACCACGGCCGCCAGCACGAGCAGCGGGAGACCCGAGAGCGCCGCTGTTCGCAGCCAACGGAGGTCCAGGACGCGCTTCTTCGGTCCGTCGGAGTGAACGATGCGGTCCGATCTCCTCTCGACGGGCCCGATGATACCGTTCTGGAGGAGAGCGGCGAGGACGCGGGTGGCCTCGAAGGTTCCCGCGCGAGAGAGGTCGATGATCCGCTGGCAGGTCAGTCGCCCGTCCACCAGCTGATAGACCCTTTCGGCAATGTCCAGCGACACCGGCGAGTCCTGGGAAGTGGCGTGACGGAAGTGATCGAAGCTGGCCGTGCGTTCCAGCACCCGGTCGCGGGCCGGCACATTTTCGCAGAAGCTCTGCCACTCGTCGGCCATGCGCAGGCCGTCCATCAAGATCTGCTCGGCACCGAGAAGCTTCTGGGGAGGGCGGTCGTGAGGAACCGCCTGGGCGCTGAAGTCGAAAGACCCTTCGGTCCAGCGCAAGACTTCGAAGATCGTGTCCTGGCTGATCAGCGAGATGACCTCGTCCATCTCCTCCGCGCTCACGTCCGCACTGGTAGCGAGCACGGCCGACAAGGGTCGCGCCGAGGCCTGGCACTCCTTCCTCAGGTCGAGGAGCCGATCCTGGGTGAGCAGGCCGCTGCGCACCAGGCTCTCGCCCAGTCCCGGCTGGCCGTCCCGTCCGGCCGGCACCGCCCAGACCACCGCACCCTGGTCGAAGGCCAGCCACATGTGCCGCGCACCGCGCCTGATCTCGAGCTGCCCGGTCTTTCGCTGCTGGCCGATGAGTTGGAACACGTCGGCGATTCCAAAGTCCTTGAGATTTCCGCGCAGTGCGACCGGCACGACTACGAGTTCCTCCGAATCAGGATTCCCGCCAGGACGACCAGGCCATAGGCGCCGAGAGCCGCGCTTCCGACGATGACGAAGAAGAGGGTGCCGGCGCCGCCGACCACCAGGGGATCGGGCACGACGCCGCCGCGCCAGACGAACATCGTCACTCCGGCGGTGAAGAGCATGACGCCCACGAAGCTCAGGTCCGGCCGCCGGGCCAGCAGCCCCGCGGCTCCGGGAATCAGCAGCGACACCGCGTTCGCGATCTTTGCGCTCCGCTCCTCCCGCCGCCGCAGCTCGGAGAGGCGCGCCATGCGCATGGAGGGATCGGTGCTCTCGGGCTGGTTGAAGAGATGGTGGCAGCCGTCGCAGGTCTCGCTGTTCCAGAAGATGCCGTCACAACGGGCGCAGATGCGTCGGCCACACTGGGAGCAACGGCTGGCCTGATCGAAGCGACCCGCCATGACCACGGCGATGATCGCCAGCGCGGCAAAGGCCCCGAGCGCATGGATCCAGCTGGCTCCCAGTAGACCGGGCGCAACGATGTCCCGGGCAAGGCGCGAGAGCTCCTCCCCGCTCGCACTTGCGAGCAGCCGAGAGCGGATCTCCTCTCTCGGGAAGGGAAGATCGGCAACGAGATTCGAGTCGCCGAAGCGCGAGAGGTCCGCAACGACCTCCGCGTCGATGGCCTGGGCGAGCTTCAGGGTGTGTTCGAACTCTTCGATGCGGAAGAGGCGCGCGTAGGCCTGGGAGAGGTTGAACATGAGGATCGCCGAAGTCGCGATGGAGGCCGATTTCTCGTAGAGGTCCACCGCCGCGTCGCCGTCTCCCGCGGCGAAACGCAGGTTGGCATAGTTGTTGAGCACCACCGGGTCGCGTGGCCGCGCTTCCAGCAGCATCTCGTAGCGCACGCGAGCCTCTTCGAGGCGCCCAGCGCGGCGCGCCCGCACCGCCAGAACGTGCTCGGCCAGGAATTCCTGGCTCTCCGCGGCCTCGAGGAGCGCGACCTGACTCTCCGTGTCCTCTCCCACCACGACGGCCAGAGCCGCCGCGGCCAGGGGATCCGACTCCATGGCATGGAGCGTCGTTCCCGCCATGCGTGCCAGCGGGAAGAGACCGATGATCAGCAGAGCCGCCGCCAGCAGGAGAGCCATGCGGTGGCGAGACCCACCGTAGAGACAGGCCAGGGCGAAGCAGGCCAGGGCCAGTCCGGCCAGCCCTTCCCCGAGCACCAGGGGAAGTAGCAGGAAGGATCCGAGCAGCGCCGCCCGCGCAAAGTCGGTCAGGTCCCGGGACAGGAGATCGCCCAGGTCGTGGGCGGCTCGGGCGAAGGTCGAGAAGCCGAGAATGACGATGAAGAAGAGCGAAGCCGCGGCCAACACCACGGCAAGCATGGTGAGCAGAGAGCCGGCAAGCCAGAAGCTGGCCTCGAGGTTTCGGGGTATCGCAAGCAAGCCTTCCACTGCTTCCCGACTCGCCGAGAGATACTCGCCCTCGGTCCACAAGGCTCGGGCCAGGGCGATGCGTGCAACGGGAAGGTCAGGGGCCAGCCGCGCCGCCAGCATGGCGTTGCCCAGCTCGTTGCCGCCGTCCTCGGGAAGCAGCAGCGCGCGCGCCGCCACATCCAGGTTGTCCACCCCCAACGCAAGAGCCTGCTCGCCCGCCCGGGCGCCCCGGGTACCGAGGCCATGGGTGGTGGCGCCGAGCCAGGTCTCCTCGATGAGGGAGCGGTAGGGCGGAGTCTCCGGCGCAGCGCTTGCCTGGGCTGCGCTTCCGGCGTCGGGCTGGAGTGCGATCGGCCCGGCGGAACTCTCCTGCCCGACGGCAACGGGCACCGCCACAGGTTCCCCGAGGGGCGCCTGTGCTTGCTCGGGGCTAGCGAAGGACGCGCCCGGGAGTGACCAGAGCAGCACCGCCACCAGGCACAGGGCGCCTCGCGATGGCCTTCTCGACAATGTGGCGTTGCGGGGCGAACTCACACCTGCCCTCTCCCGATGTGATGCGGGCTCGAGAGGTATATCGGCGGGCCGGCCGCCGGGCTGAACATCGCCGGGGCCCTCCACAGCCGGATGCAGCCGGAAGGGAGGCCGGTAGGGACCGGTAGGAGGGGAGGCAGGTGAAAGGGAGGCAGCCCGCCCACGAGGCTATCGACACAGCCGAGCGCGCACACTATGCTCGCGCGCCTTGAAGCCACAGGAGACGGCCCTTGGCCAACCACAAGTCAGCAGTCAAGCGAATCCGCCAGACGGAGCGACGTCGCGAGCGAAATCGCCACATCCGCAACGGAATGCGCACCGTGGTCAAGCACTTCCGCGAGGCCGTCGAGGCCGAGAACCGCGACGACGCGGCGGCAAAGTTCGCCGTAGCCGAGCGCACGATTCGCAAGGCCGCCTCGAAGGGGGTCATTCCCCAGCGCCGGGCCGACCGCAGCATCTCGCGCCTGGCCCAGCGGCTCGGAAGCATCGCCTAGGACTTCTCAAGCCCAGGCTTCTCAAGCCCAGGCTCCTCAGGCCCAGGCTCCTGAACAGCCCGCGCTTCAGCTCGCGAGCCTCATGACGAGGCGTTCGAGGGCCATCCCCGGATCGAGGCTACCGGCCCCTTTCAATGCGGCGTCCGCTTGGTGGATCTCCTTCAGGCAGGAGAGCAGCCGAGAGACGCCGTAACGCCGCGCCTGCTTCTCGAGCTTGCGAATCATCCAGGGGGCGCCCCGGACGGAGCCGCCCCGGCTCACGCGGGCGAGCCTGCGGAAGTGGGACGCCAGTGCTCCCAGCACGACGGGTGCTGGAGCCCCAGCCCCCAGGATGCGGCCGAGTAGCGTCACGGCATCGGCGGAGTGTCCATCCCCGATGGCGTCCGTGAGGTCCCAGACCGGCTGCTCGGCAATCTGGCCCGTCGACATTTCTACGTGGTCGCGGGTGACCCGGGCCCCTGACCCGGCCAGCAGGGCAACCTTGGCGATCTCCTGACGCAGCAACAGGAGTTGGGATCCCACCCGCTCGGCGAGCATTTCAGCGACGCCCGGCCCGAGTTCGACCTCCTGGTCCGCCGCCTCCTTGCGCACGAAGGCCACCACACCCGCGGGCTTGCCGGGCGCCTCGCACTCGACGAGGGCGGCGGGCTGCTTGAAGGCCTTTACCCAGGCGCTGCGCTTGTCGGCCTTCGCTGCGCACACCACGAGAACCGTCTGCTCCTGACCCACGAGCTCCCCCACGGCCGCCGCCACACCCTCCCCCAGCTCCTTCTTTGCAGCGGCGCCCCGCGCGTTCTGGGGCTCGTTCAGCACGACCAGGCGATGGGAGGCCATGATGGGCAGGGCCTGTACGGCCTCCCGGAGGCGACCCGGCGACGTCGATTCTCCGCTCAGGCGGTCGAAGTTGAAGTCGTCTGCAGTGCCATCGAGCGCCGCGCCCCGGATGCTCGCAAGGGCTTCGTCGCGCAGCAGCGGCTCGGCGCCGGCCAACAGGTAGGCGGGCCGCAGTTTGCCCGCCGCCACCTCGCGCCGCAGCTCGTCGGGGCTCATTGGAGGAGCTCGCTGTCGATGCGGTCGTGCACCCGGACGGCGAGCATATCCGAGAGTCGCCGCAGAGCCTCGTCCCGATTCTTCCGCCCCACTTCGACGTCCGCGCTGGCGAGATAGACCTCCGACGCCCTCATGGTTTCGGAGTCCATCTTCCAGGCCCTTCCCGACCCGCTGTCGACGACCAGATCGAGCGCCATGGTGACTTCGTACTCGACCGCGAGGACCGCGGCAGAGAAGCCGCGGGCCCGGGTCTCGAGGGGGCGCACGCGCCCGCGAATCACGTAGTCGGCCCCTTCGGGATCACCGACCAGGCGAAGCCCCCCGCGATTCAGAACCTCGCGCCGCAGGGCGTCGCTGACGAGGGTCTCGACCCCGGCCTCTCGGGAGTCGTTACTCAGGGTGACGACGGAGACGCGGGGAGCCTCCTCTCCGGCATCGCCGTAGCGCGCGAGACGGTAGCCGCAGCCTTCGAGGGCGAAGGCAAGGAAGAGCAGGAGCAGAAGCGCCGCGGCGGGATGGCTCACCGCGGACTGTATAGCACGGGGGATCAGTCGGTCTTGAGCAGACTCTTGGCCATTGCGAGGACCTTGTTCGCCTGGATCGGCTTGGTGAGATACTCGTTGGCGCCCAGCGTCATCGCGCGGTCGCGATCTTCCCTCGCGCCCTCGGTGGTGATCACGCAGATGGGCATCCGCTCGAGACTCGGCTCGCCGCGGATCAGGCTGATGAGCTTCAGCCCGTCCATCACGGGCATGTTGATGTCCACGAGCGCGAGGTCGAAGTGATCACTGGTGACCTTGCGCAGTCCGTCCATGCCGTCCTGCGCCTCGACGATGTCGACGCCCTTCAGGCGCTTGAGCGCGAAGACCAGCAGCTGCCTCATGGTGGGGCTGTCCTCGACGATCAAGATTCGATGTTGCGCCATGATGAACTCCTTGCTCGACCCGCCCCGTCGGCGCGCCGCCTCGGTCCCGAATGCTCGCTCACTTGCTGAGCAGCTCGATGAATCCCTGGATGGTGCTCAGCTTCCGCTCCGACTGAGAGTAGAGCTGCGACGCACAGATCGCGGTCGCCGCGTGGCCCGCCAGCAGGGTGAAGAGCTCGTGATCCAGCTCCGAGAAGCCGGCCTTCTGCTGGAGCAGGCTGCAGATCACGATGGCGCCCACGGGCCGATCCTCGACCCGCAAGGGGATGCACACTACCGGCTTCTCCCCCGCGTCGGACTCGTCGATCTCAGCCGAGTCCACCTCTCCGCTCGCTACCGACTCGCCCACGAAGCCCTCGCCGAGGCGAACACTGGGAAACTCCGCCACCGCCCGCCCTTCCGAAGCCACGGGCTCGAGCCGTTCCGCCTTCTCGTCCCACACATAGACGGCGAAGATCTCGGCTCCCACCAGGTTGATCACGATCTCGAGGATGACCTTGAGCACCTCGCCGGCCTCGAGGGTCGAGTGAAGCTGGTAGCTCGCGACGTAGAGATTCGCGAGGTTGTTGTTCTCCTCCTCGATTTCGATGTAACGCTCGGCAAACTGATGGTTCTCTCGCTCGGTCGCCTCGAGCTGCTCCAGGATGCTCTGCTTCTCGCCCTCGAGATTCACGATCTGCTTCGAGAGCTCCTGGCGCAGCTTCTCCCACTGCTCGGGAGACTGGGCGGCCTCCTGCTGGCGGTTGTCCAGCTGGGAGAGCTGCTCACGCAGGCGCTCGTTCTCGGCGAGGATCTGCTTGGTGAACTCCGCGCCGCGCTGGAAGATCGACAGCACCGCAGCGCCGCGCTCCGACGTCCTCTCGTTCTCGTTGTCTCTGTCGTCCTTCGTCATGTCGCTCCTCCCCGGACCGACCTCTTCGCAGGATTACGCCTCATTCCAGCCTGAATCGCGGCCGGAACCTCGTTCAGCGGAAGAACTTCGTCGACGTGACCCGCACGAATGGCCTGCTGGGGCATTCCGAAGATCACCGCGGTCTCCTCTGACTCCGCGATCACCTTCCCTCCGGACTCCCTCACTTCTCCCGCCCCCATGCGCCCGTCATCCCCCATGCCGGTGAGAACCACCGCCAGCAGATCGCTGCCGATGTGCTTCGCGGCGGAGCTGAACAGGCGATCTACCGAAGGCGTGTACTTGTCTCCGGCCTGGCTCGGGACCACGCGAGTCACAACGCGCCCGCCCCGACTCTCGAGCTCGAGGTGATGGCCTCCCGGCGCGATCAGCACGCGTCCGGGACGCAGATCCTCGCCGCCGCGAGCCTCCGCGACCTCGAAGGGTGTGAGTCGATCGAGGCGCTCCGCGAAGCCCCGGGTGAAGCCCTCGGGCATGTGCTGGGCTACGAGGAAGGCGCAGGCCGGCGCCTCGGTCCAGGCGCCGAAGGTCTGCATGAGCGCGGCCGGTCCGCCGGTGGAGGATCCGATCACCACCACCCGCGACGGGTCCGGGACGAGTGCCGGCTCCCGGCGCTCCAGGACCCGCGGCGCCGCGACGATCCGCTCCTTTACCTTGTCGATCCGCAGGTCGCGTATCGCGTGCACCTTGCGAATCAGCTCCTCCTGGATCGTCTGCAGCGCGGGAGTCGCCCGGCGCGTGGGCTTGCCGATGAAGTCCACGGCCCCGAGGTCCAGTGCCTTGAAGGTGTCCTCTTCGCCCGCGCGGCCGCTGATCACCATGACGGGCGTCGGGAGCTTGGCCATGACGAGGCGCAGGAAGGTGAAGCCGTCCATGCGCGGCATCTCGAGATCGAGGGTGACGAGGTCGGGCTTCAGCTCGAGGGTCTTGCGCAGGGCCTCTTCACCGTCACGCGCGACATCCACCACCTCGACCAGGGGAGAGGTCTCGAGCATCCGCGTGATGGTCCGGCGGCTGAAAGCCGAATCGTCGATCACCAGGACACGGATGAGGCGGCGCGAGCTCATCTCTCGTCCTCCTCGCCCAGGGCCGCCATGGCGGCCCTGGCCGCCGCGTGCATGGGATCGCCCCGCTCCTCGCCAGGCAGGGGCCGTCGATATACGAGGTCGTTCTCGAGGTGGGCAAGCTCGAAGGCGCTCGAGATGTTGATCAGCGATTCCGAGTGTCCCAGCAGGAGGTAGCCCGCGGGCCGGAGCTTGTCGTAGAAGGTCTCGATGACGCGCTTCTTGGTCTCGAGATCGAAGTAGATGATCACGTTGCGGCAGAGGATCACGTCCATGGTGCCCAGCAGGGCGATCTTGGAGCGATCCATCAGGTTCAGATGAATGAAGTCGACGTGGCGCTTCACCTCGTCGCGGATCCGGTGCTGCTTCTCCTTCTCGATGAAGTACTTCTCGCGCAGGGCGGGCCGGGTCTCGCGGAAGGAGGCCTCGCGGTAGATCCCGCGCCGCGACTTCATCAGCATGCCGCGCGAGATGTCCGAGGCGTAGACGTGCAGGTCGCGTCCGGGGAGCAGCCCCGCCTCGAGGGCGAGAGCGATGATGCTGTAGGGCTCCTCCCCGCTGGAACAACCGGCCGACCAGATGTTCACGGCTCTGTTCGAACCCGCCCTCGATTTGTGACGCAGCAGCTGCGGAATGATCTCCTCCACCAGCGCCCGGAGCTGATTGAGCTCCCTGAAGAAGTAGGTTTCGTTGGTGGTCAGCTCGTCGATGACCCGCTGAAACTCCTCCTCGCCCTCGTGTCCGCTGCGCAGGAGGAAGTGATAGGCGGCGAAGCTCCCCAGCTCCAACTCCTGGACTCTGCGCGCCACCCGCCTCTCCACGAGGAAGCGCGTGTCGGGGCCGAAGTGCAGTCCGCAGCGATCCTTCAACAGCTCGCAGAACATGCGATACTCGCCGTCGCGCATCTCGAAGCTGTTCTCGGGACCGAGTGACACCTCGACTAGCCCTCCAATCGCTTCAGGGCACGCAGGATCGTGTCGCGCACGAAGGAGTCCTGCTCGGTTTCGAGTCGCCGGAGAATGTGGGGCACCGCATGCTGCTGGTGGCGATCCGCCAGGGTCTGGATCACCTCGGCGCGCACCGACCAGCTCGGATGCGGAATCAGCTGGAGAAGCTCACCCAGGGCGGCGGCGTCGCCATGGGCACCGACGCAGCCCACGGCAGCCCGAACGAGATCCGCCTCCCCGTGGTGGAGAAGCTCACAAGCCACACGCGCGGCCCCTTCGCCGCCGATCTGCCCGAGCGCCTCGACGGCGGCCACGGCCACCAGCCCCTCGTCGCCCAGTGCGTGGCGCACGAGGGCCACCGCCTCGTCACGACGGGGGTCGGCGTCGGCCACCGCAAAGTGGGTTCCGATGGCGCGTACCGTCGCGGCCCGCACCCTCCAGTCGGCGTCGTGGACCAGGCTCTCGAGATCATCCACCACGCCCTCGCTCCGGGAGCTCCCGAGCGCCGTCGCCGCCGCGATGCGCACCAAGGGCGACTCGTCCGCCAGGGCCAGGCGCAGGGGTTCGGAGGCCGCGCCACTCGCGAGCTGAGAGTCGGGCTGGGAATCGGGCTGGGAGTCAATGTGCGAGAGAGCCTCCACGGCGGCGCGGCGCACCGGCGCGCTCGGATCCCGCATGAGGGAGGTCACCAGCTCGGCATCGCGAGCGCAGCCGATGCGGCCGAGCACCATGGCGACGCAGAGTCGGAGGCCCTCCGCCGCGTCCTCGACCAGCGAGGCCAGAAGCTCGACCGTGTCGTCGGCGAGTGAGCTGTCTGCGCCATCGCGTGGGTCGGCCAGCGAGACCAGGGCCTCCAGCAATGCGGCCTGCTCCTCGTCGGCGTCGATGTCGTCGCTCCCCGCCACCCGCTCCAGGCGCCGGACCAGTGCGGGGAGTGCCGTCGCGCAGCGGCGCTGACCCAGGGCTCGGGCCGCCGCTGAACGCAGCTCCACGTCCCCTTCGTCGAGAGCCGACTCGAGGCGCGCCGTGCCGTAGCGACCCTCGGTGCAGCCGAGCAGCTCGCAGGCGTCACGGCGCAGCTCCGTCTCGAGGCTCTCCCAGCTCCGGTCGAGGGCCTGCTCGGCCACCGCGCCCATGGCCTCCAGGGTCGCGTGGGCGACTTCGGCCAGCGCTTCGTCGCGCCCGGCGACGAGAATGGGAACCACGGATTCCGCCGCACCGACCAGTCCCAAGAACTGGATCAGCACGAGACGGGTCGCGAGGTCCGCCTCGCCGAGGCGCTCGATGCTCGAGGCCATCACGCCTGGGTTGGCCCGGACCGTCTCCCGAATGCCCTCCACCAGACCACTCGCACGTTCCAGGTCCGAGCGCGACAAGATGAGCAGGAGCGCTTGCATGGCGGCTTCCCGACTCGCCCGGGCGGCGGACTGGACGCCCTTCAGCAGGCACTCCACCGCGTCGCCGCCGTCGCAGTGGCCGAGTAGCGCAAGAGCCGCCGGCCGCAGAATGGGATCCTCGAGGGCCGCGGCGAGCTCGCTCGGCTCTACCCTCTCCTCGAGACGCGCCAGGGCCTTCAAGGCGGAGAAGCAGACCAGCTGCTCCTCGCCCCTCCGCACCAGCACCCGCCGCAACGCCGCGCCCGCTCGCTCGCTGCCGATCACACCCAGTGCGTCAACCGCTGCTGCGCGGACGTTCGGGTCCGGGTCGTCGAGGGTGCTCACCATGGCCTCGCAACCGCTGGGGCTACCGATGCCCGCGATCGCGTCCACCACCAGCTTGCGCACGTCGACGTCGTCACTGCCCAGGGCGGAGATCAGGCGCGATACGACCGGCTCTCCGCAGCTGACCAGGGCCTCGACCGCGGCGTTGCGGCGACCCGGGTTCTCCCCGTCCGCCAGCGCCGAGACGAGCGCCTCCGCCGCACGATCGACCTCAGGGCAGGCCACGATCCGTTCGATCGCGGCCTTGCGAACCCTCCAGCTCGAATCCCCCAGGCAATCGATCAGACGAGGAATCGCCTCGGCGGAAGGAAGTGCCAGGAGGCGCTCGACCGAGAGGCGTCGCAGCTCGTCGTCCGAGCTGTCGAGTCCCTGCAGGATACTCCCGCGCTCCCGATCGCCCTCCTCGAAGCTCACTGCATGCCCCGCTCGCGCGCGACCCGCATGAGCTCTTCGATGATGTAGTCCTTCTCCTCGCGAACGCGCGAATCGATGCGCTGGCGGAAGAGCATGCGCCCCTCTTCGATGCCTGCCTCCATGGCCGCTACGACATTGCCGTTGCGAAGGCCCTCCGCGAACTTGTCGGGCTGATACAGGATCACGTCTGACACGATGATGCGCGCCAACCTCTCCGCCTCGCTCCGCTCGTCTGCGAGCTCGTCGGCGGCCTCGGCCCCGGGCGCCACGCTCTCGGCCGCGGGCGACTCGAGACCGCTGAAGTCGTCGGCGGGGGCCTCTTCCAGGCCGGCGAATTCGCTGGCCGGGGCGGCCGGGCTCGGCGCTACCGCGGCCGGGCTCGGCGCTACCGCAGCGGGCTCCGGCGCGGAGGGGGGGGCCGGGGCGGAAGCCAGGCCCTCGCGCAGCTCGATGCCGAAGCTCTTGATCACGGACTCGAGGCCCTCTGGAAGGTCGGGGCGCTCGAGATAGCAGTCCGCCCCGTAGAGATCCGTGGGCGGCCGGTGATAGCGCTCCTGGTTGTGGATGGCGCCCACCAGGACCACACGCGTGTCGCGCAGGCTGTCGTTGCGCTTGATCACCTCGCAGACCTGGAAGCCGTACATCTTGGGCAGAGCTGCGTCGAGGATCACGATGCGTGGGAGCATGCGCTGGATGGCGAGCATCGCCTCGACGCCGTCGTGGACGAGGACCGGCTGGAGCCCCCAGGCCGTCAGTGCGCTCACGACACCCTTGGCACTCTCGACCTCCGAGTCCGCGACGACCACCAGTCTCTCACGGTCGAGTTCCGGCTGGGCCTCGGGTGCAGGGGTCGGCAGCGCCGCGGCGGAACTAGCTGCAGCGGGGATGGTCGCGGCGGAACGAGCCGCAGCGGGCGCAGTCGCAGCGGGCGCAGCCGCGGCAGGCGCAGCCGCGGG
>JAFDEK010000090.1 GCA_019310385.1 Deltaproteobacteria bacterium | reverse complement strand
CTAGGCACGTCTGGAGAGACCGCAATGGTTACGTCGGCGTTCGCCGCGAGGGGCGCGGCGACCATCGCCAAGATGCCCAACAACATGCCCAACGACAGTGCAGTCTTCAGCCCGCGCGTCCGTAATCGACTTTCCATCATCTGCGAAGTGTATTCCCTCATGTCAGAACTCTCCCCCGTAACCTTTCGTTCCGTCAGTCGAGTGGGCTTCCTACTACGCATCGTCAGCCAACTCCCTCTCAGACCGATCATTTCGGCCCATCCTATCGCTCGGCTCGCGCAATGACGCGGCGCCGTCGCAGTGCAAATCGTAGCTCAGCAGCACGAAGCCGGGGGGTCGTCGACCCTTCCCTTTCCCAGCGGGATTGTCAGCCCACACTGAGCCAGTGGCCTGCCAATTCCGGCTGTCTGCTGCTGAATCGATTCGTATTCTGCCCCGCTCGACCCGGAGCTGCAAATACAAACTCGCAAGCCCGGATCTGGGGATTTCCCCACAGCGCGAAGTCGGCGGAGTCGCTTGCGTAATAACTGGATTAGCGAGCGAGGCTGCGATGCTGATACAGCATTCCGTCGCTGAATCCGAGCTTCCTGTAGTAGCCGCGAGTGCCTACGGCCGAGATCACCGCCAGGTCCCGGAAGCCCGCATGGCGGGCGCGCTGCGCCGCCTCGTCGAGAAGACGGGTACCGAGACCGCGATGCTGAGCCTTCTCGCTCGATCGCGCGCCCAGGCCGAGAGCCGCGCCGTAGACATGGACCTCGCGCACCAGCGCGCTCCCGGCGATCTCGTCGAGGAAGGCGCGGCTCCCTGGCAGCGACAGGCGAAGGAATGCCACGATCTCGTCATCCGGTGTCACGAACTCGAGGAAGCACTCCTCACCCTCGTCACTCGAGTAGCGGGTCTCTCTCAAGCACAGCTGATCTTGCGCGAAGCGACGCCCCCGGATCTCCCGGCTGCGCACATCCTCGCAGCCGCCTCCCCGCTCTTCGAGGGCGCGCTGGGCGATCTCGCGGAAGTTGGTGAGCTTGTTGCCCTCGACGATGTCGTCGGAGGAGATGTCGCGGATCATCCGGGTGATGCGGCAGTAGCGCGGCGTCCGCTCTAGAGCTGCGGTGAGCACTGCCAACAGCTCGTCGTATTCGTAGGGACGCCACTCCCCTGCCTCGAAGAAGCGCATGAGCTCCGCGCTCTCGATCAAGCTGCAGGGGTAGACCTTGAGCTCGTCGGGACGCAGGCCGGGGTCGGCGAAGAGGCGCTCGAAGTCGGCGACATCGCCCTCGGGCGTGGCGCCCAGGAGATTGGGCATCCAGTGGGCGTGGATCTTGAACCCCGCACGCCGCAAGAGGCCGACTGCGCGCCGGGTCGTCGCCACGTCGTGGCCGCGCTTGTTGGCGGCGAGCACGGCGTCGTCGAGACTCTGGAAGCCCAGCTGCACCTTGGTCGCGCCCAGGCGGCGGATGCGCTGGGTCTCCGCCTCGTCGACCGCATCGGGGCGGGTCTCCACCGAGAAGCCCACGTTGCGGCACCCGGCCTCCTCGTTCGCCCGCTGGGCTTCTTCGAGACGCTTCCAGGAGGCCTGCTCGCCCCGCGCCATCAATGCGCCGTCCTGCTGCGCGCCGAGAAAGCCCGACACGATCTTGTTGTATGCGCCCCGTTCGGACCGGTTTCCCGACACGACCTCCCCGAGCGCCGCGAAATCGGGCGTCTGCGCCACCGCGGCGGCGCGGCCATCGACGCCCGCGCCGAAGTCGTTCATGGCTTCGAGGCAGCGCACGCTGAACCAGATCCGATAGGACTCGGGATAGAAGGACCAGGTGCCGCCGAGAACGATGAGCTCGATCTTCTCCGTGGGGTGCCCGATGCTGCCCAGGGCGTCGAGGCGATTCCAGGTCTGCAGGTAGGGATCGAAGCGGTTGTTGGCAGCACGCTGGGCGCCGGGCTCGTCGGAGAGATAGCTCTTGGGCATGCGCACGTCGCTGGGACAGAAGACGCACTCCCCCGGGCAGGGAAAGGGCTTGGTGAGCACGGTGAGCGGAGTCACGCCGCTCTGGCTGCGCACCGGCCGCAGCTGCACTCGATCCGCGAAGTCCCGCTCGGCACCGAAGCCCTCCCGGGCGGCGAAGTGACGATGGCCCGCGATGAGCTCGGCACGGGAGAAGAATCCCACGCCGCCGCGTGGATGCCTGCGAAGCACGGCATCGAGTCCCGCCCGGTCGATGCGCCCGAGGCTCTCGATCTCGCGGATGATGGCGACGAGCTGCTCCCGATGGCGCTCGGGGTCGAAGCGGTGGCGGCGGTCGTGCTGGGAGGGGCTGTTCATGCTCTCTCGCGGGCTCGAGGGGTCGTGTATGGTAGCCGAGCTTCCCCATGGATCTCGACACGCGACAGGCGCTGGACACCGTCAATCGCCGCTTCTATGCCTCGGCGGCGCAGGAGTTCAGCAACACACGCTCCCACCCCTGGCCGGGCTGGGAGCGACTGCTGCCCCATCTGGCCGCCCGATCCGAGCCCCTCGTCGTCCTCGACGTCGGCTGCGGCAACGGCCGCTTCGCGACCTTTCTCGCCGAGAGGCTCCACGGGCGGATCGACTACCTGGGCATCGACAGCTCGGAGGCGCTCCTGGTTCACGCCCGCGAGCAGAACGCCGCACTCCCCGAGGCCCGCTTTGCTTGCGTGGACGCCCTCTGGGGCGCGCTGGAATCCGAGGCCCTGACACGCCCCTTCGATCTCGTCGTCCTCTTCGGCCTGCTCCACCACGTGCCCGGCTTCGAGACCCGGCGGGCGCTCCTCGCCCGCCTGGTCGGAGGGCTGGCGACCGGCGGACTGCTCGCGGTGGCGGCCTGGCAGTTTGCCGCCTTCGAGCGATTCGCGGCCCGGATCCTTCCCTGGAGTGAGCTCGAGCAGCACACGGGAATCCGCGTCGATTCCGCCCGACTCGAGCCGGGCGACCACCTGCTGCGCTGGGGAGACGCGGGCAAGCTGCGCTACTGCCACTTCGTCGACGAGGCCGAGCTGCGGCGGCTCGTGGAGGGACTCGAGGCGAAGGTCATCGACACCTACGAGGCAGACGGCCGCGAGGAACGCCTCAACCGCTATGCGGTGCTGCGTCGGTAACCCTTCACTCCCGCTCCATTCCGCTGCGCCTTCGACCTCATGTCAGACCGCGCGGAAGAAGGCCGTGGCGACGAGGTCGCCATCCCGCTTCACCCGCGCGCCGAGGGAGCGGATCCCCTCGGCCCAGCTGTGGCCGATGCCCCACTTCTCGGGCTTCGCATCCCGCGCCCGGGGCAGGGCCTCTAGGAAGCTCTCGCGCCACTCGGGGTGCTCCTCGCCATCCGCACCCATGATGACGACCTCCCACTCGGCGCCGCGCTTGAATACGCAGGCCATGCCCGAGCCGCGGATGCGGCCGGCGGGAACCTCCATGAGGGTCGCGCGACCCCGCACGCCGTCCTCGAGCTCGAGCAACAGCCCCTCGACCAGTGGATGACCGCTGGCAAAGAAGTCCATCTCCTCTTCGACGATGGCCTCTTCACGGTCGAAGGTGCCGAGGAAGCGGCTGCCACCCGGAACGCCGGGAATCGCGTCCACCGTCGCGCCGGACCCGAACTCGATGTAGAAGCGGGCGGCGCCCCCCTTTTCGAGGCACTCGAAGCCCAGGTCCTCGGCCGCCTCGATGCAGTAGGCCTGGGTCTTGTCTTCGAGATCGTCCGGGACCCGGGCCAGCACTTCGGCGGCCTGCTCGGGACGGTAGGCGTCGGGATAGAAGACCCGGGTCAGACTGTCGGACGCGCTATCCCGGGCCTCCTCCACCGCGCTGACCAGAGCGTCCACGTCGAGGCGCTCGTAATTCTCCATGGCAGCCTCGATGGCGGGTCCCACGCAGGCCAGCGCCGAATCGAGACCGGCGGCCGGGCGCGAGAAGAGCTCCAGGCGTTCGTAGAGCCCGGCGAGGTCCACCTCGGCCTTCGCGTGTCGGAAGTAGACGATCTCGACGGGCTTGTTGCGGCCGATGCGATCCAGTCGGCCGATGCGTTGCTCGAGCTCGACGGGATCGAGGGGCAGATCGAAGTGCACCATGCGATCGCAGAACTGGAAGTTGCGCCCTTCTCCGCCGGCCTCCGTGGACAAGAGGATGGGGACCCCCGACTCGCGAAAGGCCGCGATCTCGAGGTCGCGCTTGGCGGGCAAGAGGTCTTCGTGGAAGACCGTCACCCGGGTTCCCGTCTCCCCCTCGAGGAAGGCGCGCAGCTCCTCGAGTGTCGCCCGCTCGCGTACGAAGACGAGCGCCTTCTCGCCCGCCTCGCGCCACGCCGTCGCCTGGGCCGCGATCCAGTGCGCCCGCGGATCCACGCTCAGCTCCTCGCCCGGCGGAGGCAGCTCGACGGCCAGGGGCACTCGCGGAGGCAAGCCCCCGACATCCTCACGGCGCACCGCGGTGGTGCAGGGCAGCGTCGCGCCCTCCGATTCCACGGCCGCATCGAAGGCCTCGAAGCTCTCGAAGGCCTCGGGGTGCAGTAGCGAGAGCAGCGAGAAGAAGCCCCGGCGGTCGGACTGCAAGGGCGTCGCGGTCAGCAGCAGGGCATGGCGTGCACCGCGCACCAGGGGACCGAGGGCGCGAGTGATCTCCTCGCCCACCAGCCGGTGGGCCTCGTCGAGGACCACCAGCTCGAGCCCCGCCTCCTGGGCCTGGCCCAGCAGCCGCGCGTCCGAGGCCAGGAGTTCGAGGGAAATGACCGCGAGAGGGTGCACCTCGAATGGATTCACGCCTTCGCCGTAGTCGAGCTCCACGCTCTCGATACGCTCGTTGTCGAGCAGCACGAAGACCTGGTGGAACTTGCGATAGAGCTCGCCCAGCCACTGGATCGTCAGGGTGGAAGGCGCGATCACCAGGGCCCGCTCGGCGCGCCCGGTCCGCACCAGCGCGGAGAGAATCAGGCAAGCCTCCACGGTCTTGCCGAGACCCACCTCGTCGGCGAGCAGCCAGCGCACGGGATCGGCGTCGACGGCCCGCATGGCGGCGTGGAGCTGGTGGGGGAAGAGCTGGACCCGGCCGCCGAGAAAGCTCCCGAGGCCCCCGGCCTCCCGCAGCTCCATCAGCTCGAGGCCCTGCAGCCGGTTGCGAAAGGCCTCCACGCTGTCGAGCTCGAGGGTTGCCAGGCGCTCGAGGGGCGTATCGGACCGGCCCAGAGGCCACAGGTCCGCGTCGGGAACTTCGCGGCCGTCCGCCAGCAGGTAGCTGTGGCCGCGGGCCTCGGCGATCACCACGTCCTCTTGTTCACTGAGGAGGCGGGCCCGGGAGCCCTGGGGCAGCACCAGGCGCGTCAGGCCGGCTCCGGTCGCCGAGAGGACGACCTCCCGGTCCACCTCCGGGAAAAAGACTGTGAGAAAGCGTCCCTCGATCTGGCGCACCAAGCCCACACCGAGCTCGGGATTGAAGGGATGAACGAGTTTGCTGCCGGGGCGGAACACGGCGCTTCAGGTAGCGCAACCGCGCTGGTGGCGCCCCCTGATCGGGTCTCCTCGCCGCTCGGGGACTCTGGTGACCCACGGGGGGATTCCGGCTCCCACGAACACGCAAGAGACTCCCGAGAGCCTCGACTCCTCCCTCAATTGGGCCCGCGATCGAACCGATGAAGAGGGGGCATCGATGCGACGACGACACCCCGTGAAATCCGGCGCCGACGTGATCGCGATCACGTTTCTGCTGCTCGGCACCGCGTCTCTCGCGGCTGCGGCCGAAGACGCCCTTGCCAAGACCCAGAACGCGAAGGCCCAGAGCCCGGCACCCGAAGAGACCGGTGCGGATCCGGCCTCGGTCCCGCTCGAGCCTCTCCAGCAAGAGAGCATGAATCAAGAGACCCTGGAGCAGGAGCCCGGCCACTGGGAGGATCTGGAGAGTTCGCCCCTGGTCGACCCCGGTCGGCGCGAGGCCCTGATCGAAGCACACCGCCCGGAGCCGGTCACAATCTCGATCCAGTCCCTGCTACCCCCCGCCCTGACGGTGGTCCTCGAACCCCTGCGCGCCCGACTCCTCGAGCTCGCGGCCGACCACGAGCGCGCGCGACGCAGCTACGAGCGGGCCATCGGCTTCGGCTCCCAGGGCGTCGCACTGTGGCGCGGCCTGGGCAGGATGCGGCTGCGCTGCGGAGATCTCGAGGGCGCCGAGTCCGCCCTGCTCGCCGCCTACGAGCTGGGCATCACCCGGGCCGCCGCCGACGAAGAGACGCGGGCAGCACTGCTGCGCGAGCTCGGCGAGATCTATCTGCTCGGCCGCCGCCCTGCCGAGGCCACCATTGCCCTCGAACGCGCCAGCGACATCGCGCCGGGCTCCGGCCGCCTCTCGGCGTTGCTCGAGCGCGCGCGACTCGAACGTGAGGGAAGACCCTCGACGGAGCTCTCCGCTGACACGCCGTTGTGGCCACCGACCGCAGCGACCCGGTGGCGCGACAGGACCGAAGGCGCCCTCTCTTACGGCTATCGGCTGCTGCCCTCGACGATGAAGCGCCCAGTGGGCCGGCTGGCCGAAGGGGTGCGCACAGCGAAGGGGCGCCGGCTGGGCGCAGCCGCAGTCGGCTGCGCTCTGCTCCTGCTCGCGGCGCTGCGCATCGTGCGTGGCCGGGGCGACCTCGTCGTCTCCATCGCCTTTCCCAACGAGCTGGTGGGAACTTTCAGCGTGCGCCTCGCAAGCAAGCCCGGCCGCCACGCGCGCGGCGGGCGCGAATCGAAGCTGGTCGGGCTGCAGCGCCGCGGCCTGTCGACGCGCAGAGCCCACCACATGGTGAGCCGCGAAACCCTCTACCGGAAGCTCGTGCCGCGGATCCACTATGTCGTGATCGAGGGAGTGCTCCAGGACCCCGACGGCAAGGAGATCCTCCTGCGACCCTATGACGAGCAGGCCGTCGAGGTGCGCGGGCGCGACACCGCACGCGTCGAATTCGACTTCCACCCCAAGGAATACCCGGTCGACGTGAACGTCTTCTGGGACAAGCAGCCCACCGACGATGCGGCCGTCGCGGCCCTCGGCCTGCCCGAGTCGCTGCGCTTCACCCGCGCCGGCACCACGCGCCTGCGCGTTCCCAGGGGCAGCCATACCATCATGGTGGGAAGCGGCGATCGGGTGGCCGAGCACCAGGTCGAAGTCCAGTCCTTCCATGCAACGGTCGTCGAGTTCGACCTCGCCGGCTCCCAGGGCGTCATCTTCAAGGGCTGTCCGCCGGCCGTCGAGCCCTATCTCCACGGCGACCTCAGCGCCGCCTCCCGGGCCCTCGAGCGTGACGGACACACACGCCTCGCCAACCTCCTGCTCGCCCGGCTACACCGCGACCAGGGTCACCCCGACCGTGCAGCCCAGTACTTCGAGAGTGCCGGCTGCCCCCTCGAGGCGGCAGAGATCCACGCCTCCTTGACGGACTTCGGCCGGGCCGCAGAGCTCTACCTGGAGGCGGGCGACGCGCTGCGGGCGGCGGAGATGTTCCGCTCCGCCGGCGACTGGGTGCAGGCGGGCAGCACCTACGAGTCCGCGGGCGACTTCGAAGCGGCCGTCGAGTGTTATCGCGAGGTGCGGAACTTCCCGCGCTGGCTGGACGCCCTCGAGAAGAAGGGGAGCTTCCTCGAAGCCGCCGAGCTTGCGCTGCAGCAATCGGACCGCGCCCGCGCGATCCGTCTGCTCCAGCAGGTGAACAGCAGCGATCCCCGCTACGGCGATGCATGCGAACGGCTCGCCGACGCCTTCGAGCACGAGGGCCACGCCGACCTGGCCGCCCAGAAGATCGAACAGTGTGTGGAGGCCGGCGCCGGTAGCGCGGACCTGCAGTTCCGACTCGGCGACCTGCTCGAGCACGCGGGCGAGGTCGAGCGCTCCCTCGAAGCCTTCGAGAAGCTGCGCGACGACTCCCCCACCTATCCCGGCGTGGCGTCGCGCATCGAAAACCTGCGCAAGAAGCGCAGCGCCCAGCGCCTCGCCGATTCGAAGCCGAGCGGCTCTATCAGCAACACGCCCACCGCCTTCCTCTCCGAGCAGCGCTACGAGATCCTCGACGAGCTGGGGCGCGGAGGCATGGGCGTCGTGTATCGCGCCCGGGACATCCGGCTCGACCGCGAGGTCGCCCTCAAACGATTGCCCGACAGCCTGCGCGATCACCCCAAGGCAATCCAGCTCTTCCTGCGCGAGGCTCAGGCCTGCGCGCGCCTGAATCACCGCAACATCGTCACCATCTACGACACCGACCAGGAGGACGGCAACTTCTTCATCACCATGGAGCTGTTGCGCGGCTACCCGATGAACGCGATCCGCCGCAAGAAAGGGCGACTCGCGCCCCGGGACGTGGCCCACCTGGGCATCCAGGTCGCGGAGGGCCTCGAATACGCCCACAGCCGACAGATCGTCCACCGCGACATCAAGACCGCGAATCTCTTCTTCACCACCGAACGTGTGGTGAAGATCATGGACTTCGGCCTGGCAAAAATGATGGAGGAGGTGCGACGCGGCACCACGGTCATGGGCGGTACGCCCTTCTACATGGCCCCGGAGCAGGCCCTCGGTACCGCGATCGACCACCGCGCCGATCTCTATGCCCTCGGCGTCACCCTCTTCGAGCTGCTGACCGGCAAGGTGCCCTTTCCGGACGGCGACGTCGCCTATCACCATCGCCACAGCGCGATCCCGGACCCCCGGGAGCGGGCACCCGACATCCCCGACACCCTGGCCGAGATCGTCATGCAGCTCATGGCGAAGCAGGCGGAGGAGCGCTGCTCGAGCGCCGCCGAGGTGCGCGAGCGCTTGCTTTCCGTGACTGACTGAGGGGTCGCGCGGGAGACGCGGCAGGGCATCTACAAGTCCGTTTCCGAGCGATCTCCGGACGAGGTCCCAGACGAGCCGGCAGGTCTCGGGATCGGGCAGAAGCGCCCGCGGATGCGTGTCACGGTCGTGATACCCTTCTTTGCCTGGTGCGAGCTCTGCCGTCTCGATACGCCGACCGAGAGGCGGGCTGGCTCCAAGACCCGGCAGAAGGCGCTGCGGGATGCACCCGTAGCCACGATACCGGGCCAAGGAGCTTCGAATGAGTGACGAGCTTCCCGGCAAACGCACGCGCGCTGTGCTGGAGCGGGGCATACCGGTATTTCGTGGCGGCTTCAGCTACGAAGCCCGGGCGCGAGCCGCGCGGCAGCAGGGCTACGAGCGGCCCGCGCAGCTCATCGTCGACCGCGCCGAGGGCGATTTCGTCTGGGATCCCGACGGAAGGCGCTACATCGACCTCCAGAACGGGTGGGCGACCAATCCGATCGGCAACGCACACCCGGAGATCATCGAAGCGGTTCATGCGGCGCACAAGCGCTACGGCTTCCACTACGAACACGAGCTGCGCTACGAGCTAGCCGAGAGGCTCGCGGAGATCATGCCGGGGCGCGCGCTGCCGCGCTTCAGCTTCGAGGTCTCTGGGACGGAGGCCGCCGAGGCGGCGGTGTTCATTGCGCTGTGCCACAAGAAGCGACGCTACGTCATTGCGTTCAGCTCCTCGTACCACGGCGAGTCCATCGCGACCAAGCTGATGAGCGGCTACGACGGCTCGCGCAATCGCTATCTGGAAGCGTGGACCGGGGGCGTCATCAAGGCGCCCTACCCCTACAGCGACGACATTCCGGCCGGCATGAGCGAGGACCAGTACGTCGAATACTGCCTGTGGTACCTGCGCAACCACATTCCCAAGTGCATCGCTCCGACAGACTCGATCGCGGCCGTCCTGGTCGAGCCGGGCCTGGCCGAGGGGGGCAACTGGCTGCCCACGCCCGCCTTCATGCGGGGTCTTCGCGAGCTCTGTGACGAGAACGATTGGCTCCTGATCGCCGACGAGGTGCTGACCGGGCTGGGCCGCACGGGCAAGATGTGGGGCATCGAGCACTACGAGGTCATCCCCGATCTCCTCGTGGTCGGCAAGAATCTCTCAGGTGGCATCGAGCCCTGCGCCGGGGTCGCGGCCCGCGACGAGATACTGGGCGACAACCCGCAATCGGGCACAGGGAGCACCTTCGCGGCGACACCCGCCGGCTGCGCGGCGGGGCTCAAGACCCTCGAGATCTACGAACGCGACGGCGTCGTGGCCCATGCGGCCAGGCTCGGCGAGATTGCGGCGCCGATCCTGAAGAGCTGGCAGAAGTACCCGATCGTGAAGCAGGCGCGGGGGGTCGGGCTCTTGCTCGGCGTCTCCTTCGTCAACCCGTCCGGCGAGGAGGACTGGATCATCGCCCGGGCGGTTCGGAGCAGGATGATGGAGAACGGCGTGTGGGCGATCTCCGACCAGGAGGAGACCGTGCGCATGTACCCTGCACTCAACATGGCGGAAAAGGTGTGGCGCGAGGCGCTCCAGGTGATGGAAGACGCGATCGCTCACGTCAGTCGGCACGGTCATCGCGAAGGCGACTACCCCGCCTTTCCCACGGGCGAATCGGGCTTCTAGAACGAGCAGCCATGAACGGGCGACCAAGGACGGGCGGTCATGCACGGGCGGTCAGGGTTGCGCCGGTGCTTCGTCCGCGTGCGCGCCTACGCGCCGGGCGTGCCGAGACCGGCCGCCTCGCGACAGGCCTCGAGGACCGGGGTCGCAATGGCCCGTGCGCGAGCCGCGCCCGTGCGCAGGATGTCGGCCACGTCGTCCGGGTGTTGCTCGAGCTCGGCGCGCCGCTCGCGCATGGGCTCGAAGTGGTCGAGGAGCTTGTCGAGCAGCTCCTTCTTCACGTTGCCGTAGCCGAGACCGCCGGCCCGCGCACGCTCTACCATGGCCTTGCGCTCCTCGGGGTCGGCGAAGAGATTATAGAGCTGGAAGACCACCGATTCGGGGTCCTTGGGATCCTCGACAGGCGTCGAATCCGTCACGATCCCCATGACGGACTTCTTGACCTGCTTCTTGCCGGCAAACATGGGAATCACGTTGTCGTAGGACTTGCTCATCTTGCGCCCGTCGGTGCCGGGCACCACGGCGGCATCTTCCAGGATGTAGGGCTCGGGGAGCGCCAGGGCCTCGCAGCCGTAGTGGTGGTTGAAGCTCTCCGCCATGTCGCGCGCCATCTCGAGGTGCTGCTTCTGGTCCTGTCCCACGGGCACGAGCTCCGAGCGAAAGAGCAGGATGTCCGCCGCCATGAGGACCGGATAGGCGAAGAGGCCGTGGTTGACACTCGTCCCCTTCGCGCTGGCGTCCTTGTACGCGTGGGCGCGCTCGAGCAGGCCCATGGGCGTCACCGTGGAGAGGATCCAGGTGAGCTCGCACACCTCGGGCAGATCGCTCTGGAGATAGAGGATCGAGCGCTTCGGATCGACGCCGGCAGCCAGGAAGTCGAGGGCCACGTTGAAGGTGTTGCGGCGGCGCTGCTCGCCGTCGCGCACCGTCGTCATGGAGTGGTAGTCGGCGATGAAGTAGAGCGGCTCGGCGTAGTCCTCCTGCAGATCCACGAACTGCCGGAGGGCTCCGAAGTAGTTGCCCAGGTGAAGTGCATCGCCGGTGGGCTTGATTCCCGCAAGTACTCGCATGCTTCGACGCCTATCTCAATCGAGGAAGGTGAGCCAGTGATCGAATGCCGGATCCGCTCCCGCGACCACGCGCTCGAAGTGTTCGGCCAGGGCGCGGGAGATGGGACCCGGCTGGCCGTCGCCGATCCGCTGGTCGTCGACGGAGGCCACAGGCCAGACGCCGGCCGAGGTGCCGGTGAGAAAGACCTCGGCAGCACTCTCCAGCTCCTCGGGCAGGATCGGGGCCTCGCGGATGGGGATGCCGTCCGCCTTCGCGAGGGCCAGTACCGTGCTGCGCGTGACGCCGAGGAGCACCCGCAGATCCGGCGGCGTGCACAAGGTGCCCGCTCCATCCACCATGAAGAGGTTGGTGGTGGGGCCCTCGGCGACCTGCCCGTACTCGTCGATGAGCAGGATCTCGTCGTAGCCCGCCGCCCGCGCCCGGGCCTTGGCGGTCATCACCGAGGAGTAGTTGGCCGCCACCTTGGCCTGGGGCGGCACGATGTCCGCGCGGCGGTTGCGGCGCTCCTTCTCGATCCACAGGCGCAGGGTCGGCCGCTTCTCGGCCCGCCCCGGCTTCCTGGCAATGATGTCCGCATCCGGGTCGTAGGCCGCAATGGCGACGCTGACCCGGTCGTCGAGAGGAACCACGTCCACCTCGACGCTGGGGAAGTAGGCGCTCACCTTCACCGCCCGAGCTCCCGGATTCACGCGCACGGTCTCGACGACGGCCTCCGAGAGGGCCTCGCGGCCCACCGAGAGAGGCAATCCAACCAAGCTGCAGGACCGCTCGAAGCGCTCGATGTGCTCGAAGAGGCGGAAGATGGCGGCCCCTCGGGGCGTCTCGTGAACGCTCATGTAGTCGAAAACGAGGGAGCCCCGCTGCACCCCGTGGGAAAGAACGTGAACCGTTGCCTGCTCCCAGGGGACGAAGTCGCCATCGATCCAGATCTTGCGGTCGATTGTCTGATTCTCCGACACGGCCGGGACTGTATCACGGCTCCGCCGGGGAAAAATCCACCCGGCGCCGGATTCCGCGCCACCAAGCCAGCGTCCGAGCCACTTCCTTGTGGTCGAGCCCTGGTTGTGGCCGAGCCCTGGTTGTCAGGGCACTACGCCGACCGCATCGAGCTCGTCAACAAGCGAGGACGCCCCGTGAAGCACGCATTTCAGCAAGCCACCAACATCTTCGTCCTGAGCGCTCGCCTCTACCGGGAGCTCGCGGTCTCGGCGCTGAGCATCATCCCGGCCTTGCGCTCCGAGGGCAGCTAGGAGCCACCCTGAGGGCGCGCCGGCACGGGTGCCTCGGCGGCCGGCGAATCCAGCGACTCGCCGTGGTTCTGGGCGTGCTCCTGGGCGTGGTTGTTGGCGTGGTTGTTGGCGTAGTTCTCGGCATGGTTCAGCGCCATCCCCCGATTGGGCTCCACCAGGTAGGGCTCCCGGCCCGGTAGGCTCCGCTGCCGCGCCAGGATCTGGGGCTCGTTGGCCTTCACCCAGGTTCGGGCCGCGAGCGCCAGCGCGAAGAGCAGGCAGACCACGGCCATCAACAGGAAATCCATGGCACCGAGACTGGCGATGGAAGGCCGGTACGCGGTGGTCATCGCGACGGCCTTGAGGACCGCCCCCACAGCCAGCAGGGACCAGCCCATGAGGATCAGTAGATCGATGACGGGTAGGACGGGCAAACGAGCCTCCTCGCGCTCAGCGTTCGGCGAGCCCAATCCTACGCCCAAGCGGGCTCACAGGTCAAACCCCACGAACACTCGTGGCGACGCTCTGGGCCCGCGGCTAGAATCAGCGCCTCTCGGAGCCGCGCGGAACGCACGAGACGTGCGAATCGCGGCGCCCATGCCGACGTAGCTCAGCTGGTAGAGCAGCTCACTCGTAATGAGCAGGTCGTCCGTTCGACTCGGATCGTCGGCTCCATTTTTTGCCAGCAAGATCCAGTGGTTGAACGAGGCGGTACCTACCGAGGTAGGTGCCGCCTCTTCTGGGCGTTGGTGCATAGACCGGGACGAGGCTTCGGATCCCCCATTTCCACAATTTCCGCTACTCGGCGACAATCACACCGAACCGATCAACACCGAGATGAAGTTTCTTCCAGGCGCGCTTGCTGCGACGAGAGAGCGTGGTGTGGTCGGGAGCTTCGAGATTGACACCCATCAGGGAGAGTACCGACCGCAAGAAGCCCTCCGCCTGACGAAGCGGCAACTGGAAGACATTACGTAGCGTCAGGGCGGTTTCGATCGCGCGATCGGCTCGTGGCCCAACCACCCCATGTGTCGCCAGGTGGCTCACCTTTGGCCAGCGATTGATGCACCAACGCCAGGCGCCAGCGCCGTGCGGAGCCGTAGGATCTCCGCTAGGCGACGACTCCCTTGCCGCGCAAGTCCTCGATCTCCAGCTCCGCGAGACCCGCTTCGGCCAACACCTCATCCGTGTGTTGGCCCAGCGTCGGAGCCGGAGAGCGGATCTCTGGCGGCGTCGCCGTGAAGCGCACGGGGGGGCGCGGCTGACGCAGCCGCCCCATCTGCGGGTGCTGCGTCTCCGTGAGGGTGTCGTTGGCGACGACCTGCGGGTGCTCGTGGAGTTCGTCGAGCGGAACCACGGGCGCGCAGGGAACCTGCTCCGCCGCGAGACGCCCCACTGCATCTTCGGTGGTCAGCCTCTGCAGATCACCACCGCACTCCGCGAACAGCTCCTTCAAGTTGCGGGATCTCGCCTCCACGTGGGCAAAGCGGGGATCCTCGATCAGCTCCTCGCGGCCCAATGCGCGAAACATGCCGTGCGCCTGGGCGTCGGTGATCGGCGCCATTGCGATGTGACCGTCGCTGGTCGCAAAGGTACGGATGGCGGCCGAGGCCGGCGGATGCACCGGGACGTCATCCTCGAGAATGCTGTAGTTCGCCATGCCATCGAGCCAGAGAAAGGCGATCGCCGCATCCAGCATCGCCGCGCGCAGGTGCTGCCCGCCGGCACCGCGCTCGCGCGCCAGCAACGCCGCGGTGATCGCCTGCGCAGTCGAGTTGGCCGCGACCTTGTCGCACAACGCCTGCTGGACCATGCGGGGCTCCCCCGTCTCTGCATCCGCCTGGACGCTCGCCGTTCCGGAGAGCGCCTGCACGATCGGGTCGAAGGCGGGCCGCCGCGCATAGGGCCCCTCGTACCCGAACGCGGTGATCGAGACATAGATGAGATCAGGCTTGACCTCGCGCATGCGCGCTTCGTCGATCCCAAGCCGCTCGACGACACCCGGGCGGAAGTTCTGCACCATCACATCGGCGCTCCCGACCAGCCGCTCGAGAAGCTCTCGGCCACGCGGATCCTTGAGGTTCAGCGCGATCGAGCGCTTGCTGCGATTGCACAGGGCGAACATCGCCGACATTCCGCCACGGGCCGTCCCCACGTGACGCCACACGTCGCCGAGCCCGATCGGCTCGACCTTGATCACCTCGGCGCCCTGATCGGCGAGGATCATGGTAGCCAGGGGACCGGTGATGTACGCGGTCAGATCGACGATTCGAAAACCCTCGAGCGGCCCTGCCATTCCGACACCCTCCTGCCAATGATCACTCCCGGCGCATTCTAGCCGAGATCGCCCGGCGAGCGGCACACGCCCAGCGAAGCAGCGTCTGCAGCAGCGGCACGGCGGCGGCGTCGCTCAGCAGGAAGAGCACGACGTTGGCGATGTCGTGCTTGGCGCCGATGTATCCCAGCGGACAGCTGCTCCCCTCCACGACTCGGCACGAACCCCGCCAGAGAGCAGAGTGCACCTTCACGCGATCCGGAACATGCGGGATCCCTGTCGCCTACACCAACCTGACCTACACCCACCTGATTGACGGCCGTTATGCAACCACGTAACCTGGAAGTCAACGCGAACGGAGAGTAGCGCGTCGAGCTCAAGCTTACCCTGAGCCGCCAGGCGATCGCGGCCAACATCCACCGAGTGTGAATGCAGCGTCTCTCCCGCTCGACTCCTGCAGCGGCGGGAGGTGACGAAGCCGACCTGGCGGCAGCGCGCGCTTCGCAACCGACCCTTCCGTCGGATCCAGCCAACGAGGAGACATCTGCATGAAGACCCGCATCACCGAGCTGCTCGGCATCGAGCACCCGATCTTCTGCTCCGGAATGGCCTACGTCGCCATTCCCCAACTCGTGGCGGCGGTGTCCGAAGCCGGCGGGATGGGCATCCTGGGCACCGCCACCCTTGGACCGGACGAGGTGCGAGAATCGGTGCGCGAGATCCGCGAGCGGACGCACAAGCCCTTCGCTGCCAACCTGACCCTTGTCGGGTTCGAAACAGCTCGGGACAACGCGCGCATCCTGATCGAGGAGCGCGTCCCCGTCGTCAATTTTTCACTCGGCATCGAGCCCCCGATCGTCGAGGCCGTGCACGGGTACGGTGGCAAGATCCTCAACACAGTCGTTACGCCCCGCCACGCCCTGAGTGCGCAGCGCAAGGGCGCCGACGGTCTCATCGTCACGGGGCACGAGGCGGGCGGCCACGGAGGAGACGCTAGCAGCCTGGTCATCCTGCCCATCATCGCCAACACCGTGCAGCTTCCCATCGCAGCGGCCGGTGGCTACAGCAACGGTCGCGGGCTCGCGGCGGCCCTCGTCCTGGGCGCCGAGGGCATCTCGATGGGCACGCGCTTCGCGCTGTCGAAGGAGAGTCCCATGCACGCCCGTGTCAAGGATCTCGCGTTCCACAGCAGCGAGTCGGATACGATCTACACCGACAAGGTCGACGGAATGGGAACGCGCTTCGTCAAGACCGAGCGTCTGCTCGCCGTGACGCGCCAGCTTTCGCCCCTCCAGGCATTGCTGAACATCCCCACAGTCAAGCGAGCGCTGCGCCTGTCGTTGAAGGAGGTGCTGCTGGCGGGACTGCGGGCGGGACCGGACATCCGCAAGGCGCTCGGCCAGCTGCAGATTGCTGGCGACACCTACGAAGGTCTCAAAAACGGTGACTACGAGCGCGGGATCGTGCCCGGCGGGCAGGTGGTGGGTGCGATCGAAGAGGAGCTCAGCGTTGCGCAGATCGTCCAGCAGACGGTGTCCGAGGCCGAGCACATCCTTCGGGTTCGAGCCGAGGCGCTCCCCTGACAGCCGCGCGCCGGTGCTGGAGATCAAAAAGGTCGGGTTGGACTGACCGCCTTCGAATTGCTCCAGGGTCCAGGGCCCTTCGAAGCCCGCGAGATGCCCGCGTAGATAGCGGTCCAACGCCGCCTCATCGAAGCGATGGCGCTCGGCGACCGGACCGATTGCGTGTTCACCCGTCACGGAACCCACATCTTCGCTTGGCCGATGAGCGTACGCTGGATCAAATTCTCCTACAAGACGCGCAGCGCTGTACGTAGGGTATTCTCTCGCTCCAGACAGAAGGTTGACCACCGCGCCGGAGGCTTTCCGGTCCTTCGCTGCGCGCCGAAGTGAGGAGAGCCTCTGTGTCGAGACGAACCGATCTCAGTCGTTCCATTGCCGGGCGGACCGCGATCGTGACAGGAGCGGCCAGTGGCATAGGGCGCGCAACCGCTCGGCTCCTTGCCGACGAGAACAAGGCGAAGTTCGCGCGCCGCCGGGTTCCCCTGCGGCGTTACGGAGAGCCCGAGGAGATCGCCCACGCGATCCTGTCCCTGGTTCTGCCGGCCTCTTCCTACGTCACGGGCGCGGTTCTGCCTGTAGAAAATGAGTAAGGACGGCGAAGAGCGCTGCATCGAGGTCCGCCGCGAGGCTGGCATCGCCACGATTACGCTGCGGCGACCGGAGAAGCGCAACGCGCTCACCCCCGCGCTCTTCGAGCGGCTCGGCGCCTGCTTCGACGAGATCGCGGCGAATCCGGACGACCGGGTGATGGTCTTGAGCGGCTCGGGGGCCGCCGCGGAGCGGGCCACCCAGGGCCCGATCGCCCGGGCCCAGCTCACCCGCGAGATGATCGCCCCGGCGCTCGCCCTGCACCGCATCCCCAAGCCCACGATCGCGGCCGTAAACGGCGTCGCCGCCGGCGGCGGCTGCAACCTGGCACTCGGCTGCGACATCGTCTTCGCCGGCGAGTCGGCGCGCTTCGCGGAGATCTTCGTGAAGCGCGGTCTATCGCTCGACTACGGGGGCACCTGGCTACTGCCCCGCCTGGTTGGCCTCCAGCGCGCCAAGGACATCGCGTTCCGCGGCGACGTTCTCGACGCCCGCGAGGCGCTCGACCTCGGACTGGTGCTCGAGGTGGTCGCC
>JAFDEK010000022.1 GCA_019310385.1 Deltaproteobacteria bacterium | reverse complement strand
CCTCCGAGGTGAAGTCGGAGGTTCCCGAATCGGCACGCCGTGTCGTTCTGCGCTTCGGTATCTTGCCCGCACCAGCGGAGGCGCGAGGCCGAGTGGACGGTGTCACCTTCGAGGTGATCGGCATCACGACGAGGGGCGAAGAGCGCAAGCTGCTGCAGCGTCACCTTCCCGCAATTCTTACCGATCAGGCGATCGAGGTGCAGACCGAGACCCTGGAACTGCCCGATCCTCACCTCCAGCAGCTGCGCCTGATCATCCACGCCGGTGAGGTCAGCAACTGGGACTGGTCTTACTGGTCGGGAATCGAGTTCCAGGAGTGAAGGCAGACGGGCGCCCCGGCGGCGTCCCCGGTAGCGCTCGGGGGGCTCTCACTCGACCGAGGGCTGCGAAGCCCTTCGCTTGCGAATCAATCCCTCCTGGGTCACCGAGACCGCGAGGCGTCCGTCCCGGGTGAAGAGCTAAGCCTCGCGAGCCCGTCATGCTGGGGCTGCGGTGGGCGTAGAGCATCCACTCGTCGAAGCGGAAGGGGCGGTGGAACCACATGGCGTGGTCGAGGCTCGCCACCATCACCTCGGGGTCGTGGAAGCTCAGGCCCTGGGGCCGCGCCGCGGTCTCGAGGATGGTCATGTCCGACGCATAGGTGACCACGCACTGGTGCAGCAGTGGATCGTCGGGCAGGGTGCCCTTGGTGCGCATCCACATGGCGCTCTCGGGGGGCCGTGGCTCCGGGTTCAGGAACTCGGCGGGGCGCGTGTTGCGCACGTCGAGGGGGCGCTCGCGCTTTACCCAGTCTTCGAGATAGGGGGGGATTCGATCGGGGCTCGCCTCGACGAGCTCGCGGAAGGTGGGGAGGCTCTCGGGATCCGGCGCCGGGGGCATCGGGTCCTGGTGCTCGGCGCTCTCCTCGTGGCTCTGGAAGGAGGCCGCCAGGGCGAAGATGGCGTGGCCGTGCTGGATGGCGGTAACCCGTCGGGTCACGAAGCTGCGCCCGTCGCGGATGCGATCGACCTGGTAGATGATGGGCACGTTGGGGTCGCCCAGGCGCAGGAAGTAGGCGTGGAGGGAGTGCACCAGGCGGTCCTCCACCGTGCGGGTGGCGGCGACCAGGGCCTGGGCGGCGACCTGTCCGCCGAAGACGCGCTGGGTGTCCTCCTTGGGGCTCTCCCCGCGAAAGAGGTTCACCTCGAGCTCCTCGAGATCGAGGAGGGAGAGGAGGTCGTCGAGGGCCTTCTGCATGTCCGGGGGAGCCTTTCGCGTTTGCTCGCGGCTTCGGGGAGAGTACACGGCTCCGGGGCCGTCTTCGGCAGCGAGCTGACACCGGGGATACCAACAATTACCCTCTCCGCGCAATGAGCGAAAGCACTGCGCGCCTCGAAGCCGGGGCGGGCCGGAGAGACGAAGCCGTGTTCAGGACCCTCGCCGAAGATCTCAGAGCCGTTCACCTCAATGACGCCGCGGCGAAGAGCTACCTCGAGACTGCCCTCTGTCATACGCCCCTGCACGCCATCTGGATCTATCGCATCTCGAACCTCCTCCACCAGAACCTCCGGGTGCCCGTGCTTCCGCGCATGCTCTCGGCTTTCGCCCGCTTCCTCACTGGCGTCGAGATCCATCCCGGGGCCCGCATCGGCCACCGCTTTTTCATCGATCATGGTACGGGTGTCGTGATCGGGGAGACCGCCACCATCGGCGACGACTGCGTGCTCTTCCACAACGTGACCTTGGGGGGGACCGGGAAGCACCACGGAAAGCGCCACCCCACCCTGGAGGACAAGGTGCTCGTCGGGACGGGCGCCACCCTGCTCGGGCCCATCAGCGTGGGCGCCAACGCGCGGATCGGAGCGGGGGCCTTCATCCGCATGCACGACGTACCCAGCGACTGCACGGTCGTGGGCGCTCCCGCCCGCATCGTGAAGCTGGGGGGCGTGCGGGTCGAGAAGGAGCTGCCCGCCACCCGGCTGCCCGGCGACACGATTCCCCTCGACGTCTAGCCCGGAGACTCCTCGCTGGTCTCTGATGCCGACTCGCGGCCGACTTCGGCTCAGGGTCCGATCCGGCGGATGCGCAGGAGCGGCCCGTCGGGCAGGGGAAGCGAGTCGATGTGGATCTCGGCCTCGACCTTCCAGATATCCTCGCCCTGGTCGTCGCACAGGGTCTGGTGGACGTCCCACTGCCGCGGGCCCCGTTCCTTGATGAGGCTCAGGTGGGCCTGGCGGGCGCGGGGATCGAAGAGGATGCGCGCGTACTCTTCGTAGAAGAGCGCCAGGGCGTCTTCGAAGCGTGCGGCGTCCCAGGGGTCCTCGCGGTCTTCCTTCACGCACTGCGTCGCTTCTTCGTAGCGCTTGTCGGCGAGGCAGCGCAGGAGCAGATAGAGCTCCGAGCGCACCCGGGCCCGGAAGACCCGCTCGTCGAGGCGGGGCGCCGCGGGCGCCTCGGGCCGCTCCTGGGCCCGCGTCCCGGAGCCGGGAGACACCATCTCCTCCCACTCCTCGAGCAGGCTCGAGTCGACCCGGGCGAGGAGGGTGTGGAGGTAGCCCAGGATCTCGTCGACGCCTTCGTTCCGGGCCGTCTCGGGCACCGAGCGCAGCAGGGTGTTGTGGACCTGGCTGAGGTAGCGGAGCAGCAGCCCTTCGACCCGCGCGAGCTCGCAGCGACGCACATAGTCGTCGAAGGTCGAGTAGCTCTCGAACATGTCCCGGGCGATGGACTTGGGGCGGATGTTCTCCTCCCGCAGCCACGGGTGCTTCTCCCGGAATTGGTTGAAGGAGGCGTAGATGAGCTCGGCGTTGGGCTTGGGCCAGCTGACGTCTTCCACC
This sequence comes from Deltaproteobacteria bacterium, assembly GCA_019310385.1. Classification (GTDB taxonomy): domain Bacteria; phylum Myxococcota_A; class UBA9160; order UBA9160; family UBA4427; genus JAFDEK01. The sequence goes on along the minus strand of JAFDEK010000022.1, from coordinate 40,606 downwards.
TTGGCCATGCGCTCGTCGTAGGGGACGCCCTCGGCCTTGAGCTTGCCGATGAGCTCGCCCCGGGCCTTGCGTTCCTGGGCGAAGAGGATGGGGCGGGGGTTCTCGAGGATCGACTCCACGAAGCTGAGCAGGTCGAGCTCGTAGTCGGCCCGATCGGGGTCGAGGGCCTCGACGGCTTGGAGGAGGTAGAGGGAGAGGCTGTGGTGCAGGGAGAAGTCGCGCTGGAGCTCCTCGCTCACCCGGACCCGCGGGCCGCGCCCATCCGGGTCGCGCTCGACGCCGACGATGCCTGCGCTGCGTAGCATGCGGAATTGTCGTGCCGCCTCGCGCAGCAGGCGCCGCTTGTTGCGGGCGTCCTCGTGGGAGCGCTCGATGAGGTCGATCACTCGGCCATAGCCGGGCCCCCGCAGCCCGGGAGGTGCCGTGCCGCGCAGGCAACCCACGATGAGTGCCTGGCCGACCCGGAAGCGGGAGGTGAGGGCCTCGGGCAGGCTGCCCCGGAGCTTCTCCAGGGTGCCCTCGTTGAAGGGGACGAAGCCCTTCGTGGGTGGCTTCTTCTTTACGAACTTCTTCTTGCGCGCGCTGCCCGCCGCTGCGGCTTTGAGTGTGAGGCGCTTGTTCTCGATCACGTGCTCCGGCGCCTGAACGACCACGCTGCCCTGCTCGTCGAAGCCCTTGCGTCCGGCGCGCCCGGAGATCTGCCGAAAGTCGCGCACCGTGAGGATCCCGACCTTCTCGCCGTCGAACTTGCAGAGCTTGCTGAAGAGCACACAGCGGATGGGGATGTTGACTCCGACGCCCAGGGTGTCGGTGCCACAGATGATCTTGAGCAGGCCTTGCTGGGCCAGGCGTTCGACCAGCAGGCGGTACTTGGGCAGCAGACCCGCGTGGTGGAGGCCGATGCCGTGCTGCAGGAAACGCCGCATGTCCTTGCCGTAGGGGCTATCGAAGCGAAAGCCGACGAGGGCGTCGGCGATGGCGCGCTTCTCGTCTTTGCTCGAGATGGCCGCGCTGGTGAGGGCCTGGGCCTGCTCGGCCGCGTCGCGCTGGGTGAAGTGCACGATGTAGATGGGCGCCTTGCGGGCGGCCAGCAGCTGCTCGACGGTCTCGTGGAGGGGGGTCTCGACGTAGGCGAAGTCCAGGGGCACCGGGCGCTCTTCGCTGTGGACCCGCGACACGCTGGCGCCAGTCAGATCCTCGATGTGTTGCTCGATGTCGCCGGTGTCGCCCAGGGTGGCGGACATCAGCAGGAAGCGCGTGCGGCGCAGCACCAGCAAGGGCAGCTGCCACGCCATGCCACGCTCGCGGTCGTCGTAGTAGTGGAATTCATCCATCACCACGTAGGGGGCGTCGACGTCCTCGCCCTGGTCGAGGGCCATGTTGGCGAGGATCTCCGCGGTGCAGCACACGATGGGGGCGTCTCGGTTGATGCTCGCATCGCCGGTCAGCATGCCGACCTGCTCGGCGCCGAACTGCTCGCACAGGGCGAAGAACTTCTCGCTCACCAGGGCCTTCACGGGTGCTGTGTAGAAGGAGCGCCTTTCCTCGCACATGGCCTTGAAGTGGAGACCCAGGGCGACGAGGGACTTGCCCGAGCCGGTGGGCGTGCTCAGGATCACGTGCCGACCGGTCATGAGCTCGAGCAGCGCCTCCTCCTGGGCGGGGTAGGGCTCGATGCCCGTGTCGGCGACCCAGGCGAGGAAGCGATCCAGGATTGCGTCGCTGTCGTGGAGCACGCCGGCGGGGATGCGTTGGGCGAGGGTAGGCCGGGCGTCCCCGTTGCCCCCGTTCTCGATTGCGTCGCCCACCTGGCAGCTCCCGAGGGGATCTGGCCCTCTCCAATCGGGGTGTGTAGCAGGGACGCTATCGTCCCGCGCCATGACCCGGGCCGAGAAGGCGGAGCGCATCCAGAAGATCCTCGACGCGTACTATCCGGCGCCGGGCATTCCGCTGCGCCACCGCGACGCCTATACGCTGCTGGTCTCGGTGTTGCTCTCGGCCCAGTGCACCGACGCCCGGGTCAACCAGGTCACCCCCGGGCTCTTCGGCGAGGCGGCCGGGCCCGAGGCGATGGTGAAGCTCGGTGTCGCTCGCATCCACGAATTCATTCGCACCTGCGGCCTCGCGCCCCAGAAGTCCAAGGCGATCCATCAGCTCTCCCGAATCCTCGTCGAGGAGCATGGTGGCGAGGTCCCGCGCAGCTTCGAAGCGCTCGAAGCTCTACCCGGGGTAGGCCACAAGACGGCCAGCGTCGTCATGACCCAGGCCTTCGGTGAGCCCGCCTTCCCCGTGGACACCCACATCCACCGCCTGGCCGCCCGCTGGGGCCTCTCGAACGGCAGCAGCGTGGTCCGCACCGAACGCGACCTCAAGGCCCTCTTCCCAGAAGACAGCTGGGCCAAGCTCCACCTGCAGATCATCTACTTCGGCCGCGAACACTGCCCCGCCCGCGCCCACGACCTCACCACCTGCCCCATCTGCTCTTGGTCCGCCACCAAGAAACGAATCCGCCAAGAATCCCCCACCCCCCCCTAACGCAAGGTCGGGGACGGTCCTTAACGGAAGTCCCCAACTCTCACCTTGCGTTAAGGACCGTCCCCCCATCTTGCGTTAGGGGGTGCGGCGGATGAGGACTAGGCGGTTGATGAGGTTGGGGTCGGGGGGGGTGTCGACTTCGGTGAATTCGATGCGGCGGCCGACCAGCTGGACGAGTCGCAGGCCGGCGTCGGTTTCGGCGAAGCCTTTGGCGCGCAGGAGGCCGGGCTGGCGCAGCTCGGACTCGATGCGCTCTTCGCTGAGGCCCGGGGCCGGGCGCCACTCCTCGGTGCTGAAGTGCTCGTGGTGGTGCTCGGGCACGCTCGGCGCCGGGCCGCTGCGATCCACGAGCTCACCGATTGCAGGCGGAAAGAGCAGGGCGGGATCCACGTCGCCCCGGACGGAGCGCACGATCGGCGCCTCGTCCTCGATGGCCCGCAGACGCGCTTCGAGCGCGTCCAGCTGCTCGGCGGGCACCAGGTCGATCTTGTTGAGGATCAGCAGGTCCGCCGAGGAGACCTGGTCCTGGAAGGTGCCCTCGAGGTCCCGGCCTTCGGCGAGCTGCTCGGCGTTCACCACCACCACGGCCATGTCGTCGCCGATCCAGCGCGAGACCGGCTGCCGCCAGAAGTTGAGCTGGGTGTCGAAGGGGAGGGCGACGCCCGAGGTCTCGATCACGACCCGATCGGGGTGGACCTCCCGCCAGAGCATTTCGAGGGTGTCGACGAGATCGTCCGAGAGCTCGCAGCAAACGCAGCCGCCCTCCAGCTCCACGTAGGCTTCGCCGCCCCCGCCCAGCAGGGCCCGGTCGATGCCCAGCTCGCCGAGCTCGTTGGACACCAGGGCGATGCGCAGGCCGCTGCGCCCGGCATGGTCGAGGAGCTGGCTGACGAGGCTGGTCTTGCCCGAGCCCAGGAAGCCCGAGACCACCAGAGCGGGAATGCGCTCCTCCGGTGCCAGCTCGTCGCCTCGGACCGCCTCGCTCGTCTCTTCCTCGCGCGCTTCGTCTTCACCCGTCATGCAGGACAAGTGATAGGCGATCCGGATTTGTCGCGCAGCGCACCCGGGTCCCCGGGCTATCCTCCGCCGCTGGCCCCTGCTGCATGGGGCTTTTCAGTCAAGCGGCCAGTCAAGCGGCCAGTCGAGAGGAAGGGGCCGCAATGGCGGACTACGACTTCGATCTCTTCGTCATCGGAGCGGGCTCGGGCGGCGTTCGCGCTGCGCGCATCTCCGCGGGCTACGGGGCCCGGGTCGCCGTGGCGGAAGAGCGCGACCTGGGCGGCACCTGCGTCAACGTGGGCTGCGTGCCCAAGAAGCTCATGGTCTACGCCTCCCACTTCGCCGAGGACTTCGAGGATGCGGCCCTGGGATACGGCTGGAGCGTCGGCGAGCGCAGCTTCGACTGGGCGACCTTCATCGCCAACAAGGACCGGGAGATCGGCCGCCTCAACGGGATCTATGGCGATTTGCTCGACGGCGCCGGGGTCACGCGCATGGAGGGCCGAGCGCGGGTCGAGGGCCCCCACAGCGTCGCCGTGGGTGATCAGCGATACACCGCCGCCCACATCCTGGTGGCCACGGGCGGCTGGCCCCGGCTCCCCGACGAGCCCGGATCCGAGCTCGCCATCACCTCCAACGAGATCTTTCACCTCCCAGAGCAGCCGCGACGCCTCCTCGTCGTCGGCGGCGGCTACATCGCGACCGAGTTCGCGTGCATCTTCCACGGCCTCGGGAGCGAGGTCGTGCAGCTCTACCGCGGCCCCCTCTTCCTGCGCGGCTTCGACGACGACGTGCGCACCACCCTCGCCGAGGAAATGCACAAGAAGGGCATCGACCTGCGCTTCGACCGCACAGTGCAGCGCCTCGAGCAGGCCGCGACGGGGGTGCGTGCAACCCTGAGCGACGGAAACGTCGTCGAGGCCGATCAGGTGCTCTGCGCCATCGGCCGCACGCCCCTGACCGCCGGGCTGGGTCTCACAGAGGCGGGTGTCGAGCTCGACGCCAACGGGGCCGTCGTGGTGGACGAATACTCGTGCTCGTCGGCACCGAGCATCCACGCCATCGGCGACGTCACCGACCGCATCAACCTTACTCCCGTGGCGATCCACGAGGGCATGTGCCTCGCCGCCACCCTCTTCGACGGGCGCCCCACGAAGCCCGACCATCGCGACGTCCCCAAGGCGGTCTTCAGCCAGCCGACGATCGGCAGCGTCGGCCTCAGCGAAGCCGAGGCCCGGGAGCAATACACGCAGATCGACGTCTACCGCTCGCGTTTTCGCCCCATGAAGCACACCCTCACCGGCCGCGACGAGAAGAGCTTGATGAAGATCCTGGTCGATCGCGCCAGCGACCGGGTCGTGGGTCTCCACGTGGTCGGTCCCGAGGCGGGCGAAATCGTTCAGGGCTTCGCGGTAGCGATCAAGTGCGGCGCCACCAAGGCCCAGTTCGACGCCACCATGGGCATCCACCCCACCGCGGCGGAAGAGCTCGTCACCATGCGCGAGCCCGCATCGGACTGAGCAGGAAGGCCGACTCGATGCGCTTCGCCGAGATCATGGAGCTCGAGTCCCACGGCCCCGACACCTGGGAGGGACGGGGGCCCAGCTATCCGTGGGGTGGGCTCTACGGCGGTCAGATCGTCGCCCAGGCGCTGGCGGCCGCCGCCGCGTCCGTCGCCTCGCCCTTTCGGATCCACTCCCTGCACGCCTTCTTCATCCGCCTCGGGAACCACGAGCAGCCCGTTCGCTACGAGGTGGATCGCATCCGGGACGGCCGCAGCTTCGTTACCCGGCGAGTCGTGGCCCGCCAGTCCAGCGGCGCGATCCTCAACCTGGCGGCGTCCTACACCAGCGACGAGCCTGGCCGCACGGTTCAAACCCAGGCGATGCCGGCGCTGCCCGAGCCCGAATCCCTGGACTCCGACAGCTGGAGCCCCCTCTTCGATCGACGCTACGCCGAGCGCGTCGGCGGCGGAGGGCGAGCCACGGCCTGGCTCCGCATGGCCGAATCCATCGACGACAACGCCCACCGCCACGCCTGTGCGTTGGCCTTTCTCTCCGACGACCTGCCTACCGAAGCGGTCATCATGGCCCACCCCGCTTGCCCCGAGTCGCTCGCCGACGGCGACTGGCCCTTCTGGAACGCCAGCCTCGACCACGCGATCTGGTTCCATCGCCCCATGCGGGCCGACGCCTGGCACGTCCACGACTTCAGCTGCCGGGCCCTCATGGGCGCCCGCGGCCTCTCGGTGGGCAACATCTTCGACGCCGACGGCGCCCACGTGGCCTCGGTCACCCAGGAAGTGCTCTTGCGCGAGCGCCGCAGTACCTGAGGCCGGCGCTCAGCGGGTAATGCTTCGCATTGCCTGGGCAATCGCGCCTTCTGCGCTCAGCGGGTAATGCTTCGCATTGCCTGGGCAATCGCGCCTTCTGCGCTCAGCGGGCAATGCTTCGCATTTCCTGGGCAATCGCGCCTTCGGCGCTCAGCCTTCCGCGAAGAGCTTCGTGTACACCGCCCGGATCTGCTCCGTGTGCTTCAGGTAGTCGGTCAGCAGGGCCCGGCGGCTGCTTCCTTCGCGGCTCGCACTCTCGTAGCCGAGGCGGCGGGCCAGGGAGTCGAGGTCACCGCGCTCCATGTTCAGATCCGAGATGGAGCGGTTCTCGACGACGCGCAGGGCCGCGCTGAGTCGCTGCAGGAAGGCCCAGCCTTCGAGCACCGAGCGCGCTGACTCCTCGCCGAGCAGGCCGCCGTCGGCCAGCCGTCGCAGCTGCACCTCGAGGCGCTCGACCTCGAGCAGCTCGGGGTGCTTCGCGGCGTTCTGGAGCTGCAGGTATTGGACGATGCTCTCCACGTCGAGCAGTCCGCCACGACCGGTCTTGAAATCGTAGTGGCCCGAGCTCTCCTGGGCGATCTCGAGCTCCATGCGTTGGCGCACGCGGTGGATCTCCCCGGCCAGATCCTCGGCCAGGGGTCGGCTCAGGATCTCGCGGCGCAGGGTCTCGAAGTCCCGCGCCAGCGCCTGCGAGCCCGCGATGGCGCGCGAGCGCAGCAGGATCTGGCGCTCCCAGGCCTGGGCGCTCTCGGCGTGATAGCGCTCGAAGGCGGCTCGGGAGGTGACCAGCATCCCCTGGTTGCCCGAGGGTCGCAGGCGCGTGTCCACTTCGTAGCAGCGCCCCTGGGAGGTCGGGGTCTGCAGGCTGGAGATGAGACGCTGTCCCAGGCGGGCGAAGTACTCCTGGGCCTCGAGGGCCGCGGCGCCTCCGGTCGCGGGAGTGTCGTAGAGGAAGATGATATCGAGGTCGCTGCCGTAGCTGAGCTCCCGGCTGGCCAGCTTCCCCATGGCGATCACCAGGAAGGCTCCGCTGCGGGCGCTCTCGGGGGGGCCGCTCCCACGCGTGGCGAGCTGCTCCTGGCACAGGGCGAGGGCCTCCTCGACGCAGACCTCGGCGATGTCGGTGAGGGCGTGCTCGCAGTCGGCGCGCCCGGCCTTCGCGGCGAGGTCGAGCAGGCCGACGTTCACGACCTGCCGGTGGTGGAAGAGGCGCAGGGCGTCGAGCCGGTCCTCGAGGGGGTCGCCCTCGCCGCTCGCCGTCTCCACCACCACCGAGGCCAGGTCGCGGCGCAGGGCCTCCTTGTCGAGCAGCAGGAGATTCGGATCTTCGAAGACGGGCTCGATCAGCCGGGGGTGGCTGGCGAGGATGTCCGAGAGGTAGCGCGAGCTCGCAAAGACCTTCGCCAGACGCGGAACCAGCTCGGGTCGGTCGATCAAGAGCTCGTAGTAGAAGCGCCGGCTCCCGACCGCCTCGATGAAGCGATCGAGATTGTTGAGCGCGCGCTCCGGGTCCGGCGAGGTGTCGATCTCCCGAGCGAAGTGCTCGGCCAGGTCGTGAACCATCCGGCGCGTGCTCTCGAAGGCGAAGAGTTGGGGATTGGCGCGAGTGAAGAGCTCGAGGATGCGCTCGCGGCCGCTCTCGGAGATCGAGCTCGCTAGCAGCTCGCGCAGCAGCGTGCGCTGCTGGGTAAGGCTCTCGCGAAAGACCTCGGGGCCGTCGGGCTCGACGAAGCCCATGGCGCGCGCCAGACGCCGGAAGCCGGCTTCGTCCTTGGGAACCCGATGGGTCTGGCGCTCGGCCTCCATCTGGATACGGTTCTCGATGCGGCGCAGGAAGCGATAGGTGTGGAGCAGCTTCACGGTGAGCTCGGGCGCCAGCAGTCCCACCTCGGCGAGCTTGCCCAGCGCGCCCTGGGTCGAGCGGTCGCGCACCTGGGTGATGCGCCCGCCGTGGAGCAGCTGCAGCGCCTGGGCGGCGAATTCGACGTCGCGGATTCCGCCCGGATCGATCTTCACGTTGAAGCCGTCGCCGCCGCTTCCCCGGGCGTGCTCGATCTTCTGCTTCAGGCCGCGGATGCTCTCCAGGCCGCGGTAGTCCTTGGCGGAGTGATAGATCATGGGGTCGACCGCGCAGATGGCCCGCCAGCCCAGCTCGAGGTCCCCCGCCACGGGGCGCGCCTTCATGAAGGCGGCCTTCTCCCAGGCGTCGGCCCAGGTCTCGTAGTAGGAGGCCAGGGCTTCGTCGCTGACCACCAGAGTACCCCCGGCGCCCTCGGGCCGCAGGTCGAGGTCGACGCGATAGAGGAAGCCCTCGGCGGTGGAAGTGGTGGCGAGCTTGCCGAGCTCCTGGGCGACCTTGGTGAAGAACACCGTCGGGGCGGTCCCCTCGTGGTCTTGCGCCTGGCCGCTCTGCGGCGCTTCGAATACGTAGATGAGGTCGACGTCCGAGGAGAAGTTGAGCTCTTCGGAGCCGAGCTTCCCCAGGCCGAGCACTGCGAAGCCAAGCTCCCGCACACTGCCGTCGTCGGCGCGCTGGGCCGGAGGCGGGTGCTGCTCCTTCACCCGCTCGATCGCCACCGCGAGGGCGCGGTCGAGCAGCAGGTCCGCGAGCTGGGAGAGCTCGGTGAAGGTGATGGCGCTCTCGTTCAGCGGGACCCAGTCGTCGCAGCAGTCCCGCGCGGTGATGCGGGCGAGCTCGAAGTACTTGAACGAGCGCAGGGCCAGGGCTGGATCGATCCCGGCCTCCCGGGCGAGGTGGTCGTCGAGGCGCCGGGCCAGCTCCTCGCGGCTGCGCGGCTGGGAGAGATCCTCGGCGAGGAGGGCCGGGAGCCAATCTCCGTGGCGCACCAGAAAGCGCGAGAAGAAGGGCGCGACGCCGCACAGGGCGAGCAGCAGGCGCCCCAGCTCCGCGGGCTTCTCTGCCGCCCGGAGCTTCATCGCTTCGGGCGTTGCGGCCTCGAGGACCTCGTCCGCCAGGGCGAGGGCGCGCTCGGGGTCCGGCGCTCGCTGCTGCAGAAGCTCGCGAACGCTCTCGCGCCACGAGGCGTCGTGCATCTCTCCACTGGCTGCCTCGGGGGGGCCGTCACTCATGCTGGCGCTCTCTCTTTCCGGGATCGGGCAGGGACTCTAGCCCGTATGCAGCCGCCGACTCCAGATGGTCTGTGCCGCAATTCACCCCGCCCCTCGGTTGCGCGCTGGCGCGAGGGCCCCCATGCCCATTACGCTCGCACTCCAGCCCATTCGCCAGGCAGGAGCCGCATTCGTGCACCGCAGGCCTCTACTTGCACTGCTCGAGCGCTATGCCGAAGACCATCCGGGCGAGGTCGAGGTCGTGGGTCGAGTCCGGGAGCTCGTCGAGTCGCGCGGCAACTGCTTCGAGCGCGACTGCATGCCGGGCCACATCACCGCCTCGGCGTGGATCGTTTCCCATGGCCACGATCGCTTCTTGCTGACCCACCACCGCAAGCTCGACCGCTGGCTGCAGCTGGGCGGTCATGCCGACGGGGATCCCGATGTCCTCGCAGTCGCCTTGCGGGAGGCGCGCGAAGAATCGGGGATGCCGGACTTCGAGCCGCTGCTCACGGGCGGCGAGCTGATCCCCTTCGACCTCGACGTGCACGAGATCCCCGCCTGGCGGGACGATCCCGCCCACGAACACCACGACGTCCGCTTCCTCCTGCGCGCCGCCCCGGGCCAGCCCCTGGTGATGAGCGGGGAGTCGACGGATCTGCGTTGGTTCGATCGCGGCGCTCCAGGGGTCGAAGCGCTCCTCGGCGAGGAAAGTCTGCTGCGCCTCTACCGCAAGGCGCACCGGCTCTTCGCGAACGCCCGGGCGAGCACTCAGGCGAATACTTAGGCGAGCACTTAGGCGAATACTCAGGCAATCGCGCAGCCGGGCGGCAACTCGCGCGCGTTTCATCGGAAACAAGATCGGCGCGTACGATTCCCGCAAAGGTGTTGCTCTCGCGACACATGGGAGGCGAAAGGGAACTTCCGTTCCCTTGTGGGTAAGGGACTACCCATTCGAGAGTAGGTACGCCCCATGGACACGCCCTGAGAAGACGCTCGCCGGCTCCGCAGCGTTTTCCGCGACCCGTGAGCGTGGCACGCCAGTTGCAGTGTCCTTGGAGTGAGGCTTGGAGTGAAGCGCGGAATCGACATCGCGAAGGCAAGAAATCGCGTCGGAGGGTTCGAGTCGCATCAGTGGGGTTGGATTAAAGGAGGTTTGCCCACCATGAAGCGCGTCATGGTCCGCCGGATCGTTGCAGCATTGCTGCTCTCGCTCCCCTTCATTACAGCAGGGGAGAGCGAGGTCCGAGCGGAAGATGGCGCGGCGGCGACCACGGCGAGAACCAGCCGCGGCGCGTGGGCGGTCCTGGAGATGCACCGCGAGCAGAACGATCGGCTCCGCCCCCTTCGCACGCTGAAGCCGCGGGCCCCGAGCCAGCAGAAGATGGGCCTGACGACCTTCTCCCGGGAGCAAAACAGCCGCCGGGTGAACGTGCTCTACTACCAGACTCCGCTCAGCATCGGAGCGAGCGACGTCCTGCTCAAGGTGCGCGCCCCGGGCGGACGGGGCTCCTTCATGCGAATCGAGTTCGAGTTCTAGCAGCGCGACGGCCGGCCCGCGGCTGCCCCATCGGGCCAGCGCAGGTGGTAAGCTGGGGCCCATGATCGATCTCGTCGCAGATCTCCTGGCCTACATCGATCGCTCGCCCACTCCCTACCACGCCGTCGCCGAGACCGAGCGCCGGCTGCACAACGCCGGCTTCGAGGGCCTCGCAGAGGCGGAGCTGTGGGACCTCGAGCCCGGGAGCCGTCGCATCGTCGTTCGCAACGACGGCAGTCTGGTGGCTTTTCAGGTGGGCTCATTGATGCCCGCCGAGGGTGGCTTTCGCATCGTCGCCGCCCATACCGATTCGCCCAACCTGCGCTTGAAGCCCCTCGCGGACCTCACCGCCCACGGCTACCGCCAGCTCGCGGTGGAGCCCTACGGTGGCGTGCTGCTCCACACCTGGCTCGATCGCGACCTCTCGCTGGCGGGGCGGGTTTCACTGGAGGGCGATCCCGCGCCTCGCACCCTGCTCCTCGATTTCGGCCGGCCCCTGGTCCGCATCCCCAACCTCGCGATCCACCTGCAGCGCGAGCTTCGGGAGACCGGGCTGAAGGTCGACGCCCAGAAGCACACGCCGCCCCTGATCGGCTTGGAGGGGGCGCCGGACATCCGCGAGCTCGTCGCCACGGAGTTCCGGGCCCAGGATCTCGCCGACGTGTCGCCCGAGCAGATCCTGGCCTTCGACCTCATGGCCTACGACACCCAACCCTCGGGCGTCTCGGGGTCGCGGGGCGAGTTCATCCTCGCGCCGCGTCTCGACAACCTCGCTTCTTGTCACGCGGCCCTCAGTGCCCTGGTCGACGTCCAGCAGGGAGATCTCGCTCCCTTCACCCGGGTGGTCGCCCTCTACGATCACGAGGAGGTAGGGAGTCGCAGCGCCCAGGGCGCTGCGGGGACCTTTCTGGTGGACGTCCTCGATCGCGTGGTGGCGAGCGTGAAGGGCGGTGAGCCTCAGGGGCTTCCTCGTGCCCTCGCCGCCTCGACCCTGGTCTCCGCCGACATGGCCCATGCCGTGCATCCCAACTACAGCGAGCGTCACGAATCAGGGCACCAGCCCCTCATCGGCGGCGGGCCGGTCATCAAGGTGAACGCCAACCAGTCCTACGCGACGGACGCCGAGACGGCGGGTCTCTTCACCGCGCTGTGTCGCAAGGTGGGGGTGGCGCCCCAGCACTTCGTGTCCCGCAGCGATCTTGCCTGCGGCTCCACCATCGGCCCCATCACCGCGGCTCGCCTCGGCGTGCGTACCGTCGACGTCGGCAACCCGATGCTGTCCATGCACTCCTGTCGCGAGATGGCGGGCACCGCCGACGTGGAGCCCATGATCGAGATCCTGAGGGCCTTCTTCGACTCGCCCTGAACGCCGCCGCCCGACTGGCCGGCGCGGGTCGCTATGCCGCCAGTACCGCCCTCCCAATGACCTTGAGCTCGAGGATGGGCTTCACGCCCTCGAAGATGGGCAGCACGCTGGCGTCCACCACGTAGCGGCTGATGGGATACTCCTCGGCGTAGCCCCAGCCGCCGTGCATGATCTGTCCCATCTGGGTGGTCTCGACGGCGACGTCGCAGGCCAGCAGCTTCGCCTGGGCGGCCAGGGGCCCCGCGGCCCGCTCGTCCTCGTCGAAGGCCAGGGCGGCCGCGTAGGTGATTGCCCGGGCGCCGGCGAGCTTGGCCGCCATGCGCCCCAGGGTGTACTGGGTGAGCTGGAACTCCGAGAGGGACTTGCCGAACTGGCTGCGGTCGACCACGTACTTGGCAGTCTCTTCCAGGCCCGCCTGGGCGAGGCCGCAGCCCCGGCCACCGGTCTGGAGCCGGCCCGCCGCGAAGCCCGCCATCTGGAGATAGAAGCCCCGGCCGAGGCCCTCTTCGCCCCCCACCAGGTTCTCGCCGGGCACGAAGTAGTTCTCGAGCTGCAGCGTAAAGGAGTGCATGCCGCGGTAGCCCGGGGTGGCGTCGGCCTTGCCCGCCATCTTCCCGCCGCCCGGCTGGGTGAACTCGAACTCGTGGCCCGGGAAGGTCTCCTTGGGAACGACGAAGAGGGAGAGGCCCTTGGCGCCCTTGGAGGCGTCCGGGTCCGTGCGTGCCAGGAGCGCGAGCACGTTGGCGCGGCCCGCAAAGGTGCACCAGGACTTGGGGCCGTTGATCACCCAGCCCTCCACCCCGTCCACGGTGGCGCGGTCGGCCCGGCACTTCGCCGAGGCGACGTCGCTGCCGATGTCGGGCTCGGTGACCGAGATGCCGACCATCACTTCCCCGGAAGCCAGCTTGGGGAGCCAGGTCTGCTTCTGCTCTTCGGTTCCGCCGCCCATGAGCGCCTTGGTGAGGATCTCGGGGCGGGTGATGAGGGAGCCCGCTGCCGCCAGAGAGGCTCGCGAGAGCTCCTCGGTGGTGAGGATCATGGCGAGGTTCCCCATCTCTACGCCGCCGTACTCTTCGGGCACGGAGAGTCCGAAGAAGCCCAGCTCGCTCATCTTCTCGATGAACTCCTCTGGGATGAGAGCATCGCTGCGGTGGATGTGCTCGGCGTGGGGCATCACCTCGTTGGCGGCGAACTCGCGCACCTGCTCGCGCACCTGCTCGTGCATCTCGTCGAGGGGGTAGTCGTTGACACCGCGGGTCTCGGCCACGTGGACGCCGATCTCGCGCATGAGACCCTCGCTGGTGGCGCCGCGCAGCAGGCTGCGCAGGGGAGCCGGGAAGCACTTCTCGACGCACTCGTCGCCGATCCCCAGGTCGTCGGCCGCGGCCGAGAGGCGATCGCGCAGGCCACTCACCAGCTCGCCCACGGCGGCTACCGCGATGAGCTCGTGGATCACCGCGCTGCGTCCCTCGGCGCGCAGGGCGTCGATGGAGGCGATCACCTCGTGGGTCGCCACGGCCTCGGTGGCCGCATAGGCGACCCGTTCGGTGAGGACCTGGTGATCATCGATCTTCTTGCCGCCCTCGGTGATCTGCTTGGCGCGGCCGACCGCGGCCTCGAGCAGGTCGGTGGCGGCGGAGAGCAGGGTCTTGGCGTCGTCGAAGGTGGGGTGGGGGAGGGCGGTCATGGTGTGTGTGATCCTTCCGTGTGCGTGCGGGTCCCAGTGCGGAGCGATCTCGCTGCGGGAGTCCCGCCCGGGAGCCACGGGCTGCAGTGCGCCGCCGGCCGGGCAGGGGCGGCCAGAATAGCGCAGCGCGGCCCCGTCGCAGAGGAGGCCCCGTCGCAGAGATGGCTACCCGCTCAGAAAGGCCGCGAGCTGCTCGACCAGCGCTGGGCTCCCGAACACCAGGTCGATCTTGCCCCTGGCCCGCTTGCGGGCGACGCAGCTCCCCCCGGCTTCGCCGGCCAGGACCTGGGTCGCGGCGGCGTCCCAGGGGTTGAGGTCCACGTCCACCATGGCATCGACGGCGCCCGAGAGCACCTGCACGTGGCCAAAGGCGTCGGTGTAGCCGCGCAGCATGGGGATCTCACGCGCCATACGCTCGAAGGCCGGCCGCTGCCCCGCCTGGTCGAAGCACATGGGGTCGCCGTGGGACACCAGCGCCCGGGAGAGCTCCTTCTCCTGGGAGACGCGAACGGGGTGGCCGTTCAGGCGGCAGCCCCCGTCCTTCCAGCCGAGCATGCGCTCGTCGAGGGCCGGCAGATCGATCAAGCCGAGCACCGGCTCGCCCTCGTCGAGCAGGGCGATGATGGTGGAGAAGAGGGGGATCCCGCGGGAGTAGGCGATGGTTCCGTCGATGGGGTCGATGACCCATTTCGGCCCGGTGCCCTCGGCACTCGCTCCCGCTTCCTCACCGTACTCCTCGCCCAGGATCGCGAAGTCGGGAAAGGCCTCGCGCAGCACCGCGCGGATGGCCCGCTCGGCCGCGCGATCCGCCTCGGTGACGGGAGATCCGTCGGCCTTGGTCTCCACCGCGACCGAGCGGAAGCGGGGCAGGATCTCGCGGCGCGCGGCGTCGCAGGCCGCGCTCGCGACCCGGGCGGCTTCTTCGAGGGTTTCGGGCTTCACGCGGGGCAGGGTATCAGGCGTCTCGCGCCAGTCACAACGCCAGTCACAACGCCAGTCACAATGCCAGTCACAGCGCCAGTCACAGCGCCAGTCACAGCGCCAGTCACAACGCCGGTCACAACCCCAGTCACAGCGTCAGTCACAACAGGATGGGCTCGACGCGGCGCCGGCTCGCGGCCACCAGGGCCTCGGCGACGCTGGCACTCTCGCCGAGGAGCCTCAGGTTGGCGAGGGTGGGGAGGATGATCTTGCGCCGGCCGGCAGCCGCGTCGTCGGCGGCGTCCGCCACGGTGGTCCACAGGGAATCGACGGATTCGTAACCGTCGTGGAGGGCCGCCTGATCCGCCGGCGCGGCGGCCAGATAGAAGAAAGTGTCGAAGCGCTTGGGCGAGTCCTTCGGCGTGATCCAGCGCGAGAAGGGCACCAGCAGATCGCAGGCGAGCTCGAGGTCTTCGCCCGCGAGCAGCTCGTCGATGGCGCCGGCTCCGCTGCGCAGATGCTCGCGGTATCGCTCCGCGATGCCCTCCAGTCGGGGTGCACTCACCAGCTCCGAGCGACCCGCCGGCCGGGCCAGCAGCACGCCGCACTCCTCGAAGGTCTCGCGCAGGGCGGCGATGCGCAGCGCGGCCTCGTAGGCCGCCAGGTCGCGGGCTCCCCTTGCGCTTGCGCGGGCGCGGACGCTCCAGTCGCCCTCGTCCACCTTGCCGCCGGGAAAGACCGTGGCTCTGGACGCGAAATCCATGGCGTGGTGTCGCTCGACCATGAAGACCTCGAGGCCGGCGCGGCCGTCGCGGAGCAGCAGCACGCTCGCCGAGGGGAGGGCGGGCGCGGGGGCGGTCGGCGCGGTCATGGGGGCTCCGTGAAGGGGTAAGCTCTCGCGCAGCATGGTACAGGGAGCAGGGTCGCGGGGTGAGGGCGCCGCCGGGGACGAGCCCGCGCTCCACATCGAGGAGTCGGGGGAGGGGCCTTTGCTGGTGCTCGCCCACGGCTTCGCGGGCAGCGCGCGCAACTTCCGCCCCCAGGTGCGCGCCTTGCGCGGTAGCTGGCGGGTGCGCACCTACGACGCCCGGGGGCACGCCCGCAGCGAGGCGCCCGCGGATCCCGGCGCCTACGACCTGCCGGCGATGGTGGGCGACCTCGAGCGGGTGATGGGTCCCGAGCAGGGCGAGCCCGCGGTGGTCGGCGGTCTCTCCATGGGCGCCGCGGTCGCGCTGCAGCTCGCCCTGGCCCGGCCCGAGCGGGTGCGGGCACTGGTCCTGGCCGCCTGGCCGGCGGACCGCGACGCGGCGGGAGCCCGGGCCTTCGGGGTCACCTTTGCGGATGCCATCGATCGTGAGGGTCTCGAGGCCGCGGGTGAGACCCATGTCTGGGGTCCCCGCTCGGGGCTCGATGCTGCCGGGGCGCGCCTGGTGCGCCAGGGCTTTCTCGAGCATCCGCCCCATGCCCTCTCCGCGATCCTGCGCGGCGTGCTCGCGAGCCTGCCCTCGACTGCCGAGCTCGTGGCCCGGCTCGCGGAGGTGAGGGCGCCGGTGCTGCTGATCGCCGGCGAGGAAGATGCGCCAGCGCTCGAGGCGAGTCGGGCTCTGGCCGCGGGCCTGCCGGAGGCCCGCTGCGAGGTCATTCCCGACGCGGGGCACGTGGTGAACCTCGCCCGGCCCGGAGCCTTCAACGCCGTCCTGCGGGAGTTTCTCGACGGCCTGGGGGGCCCGTGAGAGACGATCGCGGGCGCCGGCAATCGCCGGGATTGCCCGCTAGCCTTGCGCGCCCGAATTCAGAGACCCGAACGAGAACGACCAGGAGCAGGTGAACAGAGATGGCAAAGCAGGACGCGATTGCAATCCTCGGCGGAACCGGAGACCAGGGCCTCGGCCTCGCCCTACGCTTCGCCAAGGCGGGGCGCGAGGTCGTGATCGGCTCGCGCAAGCTCGAGAAGGCCGAGCAGGCCGTCGTCGAGGTCAAGCAGGCGGTTCCCGAAGCCGACGTGAGCGGCTTCGCCAACGAAGAGGCCAGCCAGCGCGCCGGGATCGTGATTCTGTCGGTCCCCTTCGAGCACACGGCGGGCACGCTCAAGAGCATCAAGGCCTCTCTCGCCGAGGGGCAGATCGTCGTCTCCATGGGGGTGCCCCTCGCCACCGCGATCGGCGACGGCGCGGTGCGGACCGTCGGCGTGTGGCAGGGCTCGTGCGCCGAGCTCGTGAAGTCCCTGGTCCCGCGCGGCGTCGAGGTCGTTTCCGCCTTCCAGAACGTCTCGGCCCACCGGCTGCGCGAGCTCGAGCATCCGGTGGAGTGCGATGTGGTGGTCTCGGGTGCGAAGGCGGCCCGGGAGCAGGTCATGGCCCTGTGCCCCCTGGTGCCGGGATTGCGTGCGGTGGACGGCGGCCCGCTCTCCAACGCCCGGATCATCGAGGAAATCACCGCCCTGCTGATCGGGATGAACATCCGCTACAAGCTCCCCGAGGGGCTCGGCCTGCGCTTCACCGGCCTTCCTGACTGAGCCTGCTGCGGCGCCCCGGCTTCGCGTCACCAGGGACGGCCTGCGAGAGGCATCGCGGCATTGATTTCAGGCACTTGCGCGGCCGTTTGCGCGAGGCGCCCGGTGCGGCGGCGGAGCACCCAAACGAGACGCCGTCACACCCCCTCGCGCAAACACCCGAAACTCAAGGGGTTGTGGTCGATCTGCCTGGCACCCACAACATTTTGTGGTTTTTGTTGTTGACGGGTCTCGCGGCCAGACGTATCTAGGAATCACGGGGATGTGAAGTCTCTCCTGTAGCCTGGGGGGGTCGCAACTGAGCGGTTGCGGGGAGGGACGCGGGCTCGAGACGTAGGGTGTGGAGGACCCGGCTCTTGCTCGGGGGCGCCAGGGAAACCTGGCGCCCCTCTCATCTGCGCTTCGGAATCCAGGGCGTATAGAGAAGACAGCGCGCGAGAGACAGAGCGCGAGAGACAGCGCGCGAGAGACAGCGCGCGAGAGACAACCGGCGGCGGGGGAGAAGAGCATGAGCGACGGGCGCAAGGTACGGAGCAAGAGCGCGGGCAAGAGCGCGAGCAAGAGCACGAGCAAGAGCAAGAGCAAGAGCGCGGGCAAGGCCCGCGAACGAGTCGGCAAAGCCGCGACCAAAGCCGCGACCGGAATGAAGCTCGCGCGCTACTTCACCCGCGCCGGTGAGGACCCCTTCGACAACGTCGAGTGGGAGCGGCGCACCGCCAGGATCGGCAGCGAGTCGGGCGAGACCGTCTTCGAGCAGGCCGACGTCGAGATCCCGGCCGCCTGGTCCCAGCTCGCGACCAACGTCGTCGTTTCCAAGTATTTCCGCGGCCATGTGGGCAGCCCCGAGCGCGAGTACAGCGTCAAGCAGCTGATCGGCCGGGTCGTGCGCCGCATGCGCGAGTGGGGCAGCGAGCTGGGCTACTTCGCCAGCGACGAGGACGCCCAGATCTTTGCCGACGAGCTCACCTATCTCCTGGTGAACCAGCAGGTCGCCTTCAACAGCCCCGTCTGGTTCAACCTCGGTGTGGAGAACACGCCGCAGCAGGCGAGTGCCTGCTTCATCAATTCCGTGGACGACACCATGGAGTCCATCATGGACCTCGCCAAGACCGAGGCCATGCTCTTCAAGGGCGGCTCGGGGACGGGGTCGAACCTCTCGAAGATCCGCTCCTCTCGCGAGAAGCTGAAGGGAGGCGGTGTCGCCTCGGGTCCCGTGTCCTTCATGAAGGGCTTCGACGCCTTCGCCGGCGTGATCAAGAGCGGTGGCAAGACGCGTCGGGCCGCCAAGATGGTGATCCTGGACGTCGAGCACCCGGACATCCTCGATTTCATCCGGTCGAAGTCGGAGGAGGAGCAGAAGGCCTGGACCCTTATCGAGGCCGGCTACGACGGCGGCTTCAACGTCGTGGGCGGCGCCTATGACTCGGTCTTCTTCCAGAACGCGAACCACAGCGTGCGCGTCACCGACGACTTCATGCGCGCGGTGGAGGCGAAGGGCGCCTGGGAAACCCGCTCGGTGACGAGCGGCGACGCCGTCGACACCTACGAGGCCGAAGCGCTGCTGCAGGAGATGGCCGAGGCCGCCCACCTGTGCGGCGATCCCGGCATCCAGTACGACACCACCATCAATCGCTGGAATACGGTGAAGAACTCGGGACGGATCAACTCCAGCAACCCCTGCTCCGAGTACATGTTCCTCGACGATACGGCCTGCAACCTGGCCAGCCTCAATCTCATGACCTTTGCCGATGACGAGGGCAGCTTTCAGGTCGAGGATTTCAGGCGGGCGGTGGCGGTCACCGTCACCGCCATGGAGATCATCGTCGATCCGGCAGACTATCCGACGCCGCAGATCGCCGAGAACAGTCACCTCTACCGGCCCCTGGGCCTCGGCTACGCGAACCTGGGCGCCCTGCTCATGAATTCGGGTCTGCCCTACGACAGCAAGGGGGGGCGCGACCTGGCGGCCGCCATCACCTCGCTCATGTGCGGACAGGCCTATCTCACCAGCGCCGAGCTCGCGGCCGCGATGGGGCCCTTCGAGTGCTTTCCGATGAACCGCGAGCCCTTCCTCGAGGTCATCGGCATGCACAAGGCTGCGGCCGAGGTCCTGCCCTCCGAGGGCGTGTCGCCGGCTCTCCATACGGCCTCGCGGGAGTGCTGGGCGGAGGCCCTCGCCACGGGCGAGCGCCATGGCTACCGCAACGGCCAGGTCACCGTGCTGGCCCCCACCGGAACCATCGCCTTCATGATGGACTGCGACACCACGGGGGTCGAGCCGGACATCGCCCTGGTGAAGTACAAGAAGCTGGTAGGCGGCGGCTTCCTCAAGATCGTGAACCAGAGCGTCCCCACGGCGCTCGCGCGCCTGGGCTACTCGGAGAGCGAGACTGCGGAGATCATCGCCTTCGTGGACGAGCACGAGACCATCGAGGGCGCTCCGGGCCTCGCCGAGGAGCACCTGCCGGTCTTCGACTGTGCCTTCCGTGCGCAGAACGGCGTGCGTTCCATCGACTACATGGGACACCTGAGGATGATGGGCGCCGTGCAGCCCTTCCTCTCCGGCGCCATCAGCAAGACGGTGAACCTGCCCCATGATGCCAGCGTCGAAAACGTCATGGAGGCCTACTCCGAGGGCTGGAGGCTCGGCCTCAAGGCGCTGGCGATCTACCGGGACGGGAGCAAGCGCACCCAGCCACTCAATGCCGGCAAGGGTGCAGGCAAAGATGCCGTCAAGGCGATCGCGGGCAACAGCCTTGGCGACAGTGAGGGCGAAGAGAAGCAGGACAACGTCGTGCCGCTTCGCGCCGCCCCGGCCGACGGCGCCCCGCGGCGCCGGAAGCTGCCCGACGAGCGCCAGGCTCTCACCCACAAGTTCACCATCGCAGGGCACGAAGGCTACCTGACCGTCGGGAGCTACGACGATGGGCAGCCCGGCGAGATCTTCCTGCGCATGGCGAAGGAGGGGAGCACCATCTCGGGGCTGATGGATACGATCGCGACCATGACCTCCATGGCGCTGCAGTACGGAGTGCCCCTGCAGACCCTCGTGGACAAGTTCAGCCACACCCGCTTCGAGCCCTCGGGCTTCACGAACAGCCGTGAGATCCCCATCGCCAAGTCCATC
This sequence comes from Deltaproteobacteria bacterium, assembly GCA_019310385.1. Classification (GTDB taxonomy): domain Bacteria; phylum Myxococcota_A; class UBA9160; order UBA9160; family UBA4427; genus JAFDEK01. Next base: position 20,518 of record JAFDEK010000022.1, on the reverse strand, counting down.
ACCGACTACGTCTTCCGTTACCTGGGCAACCGCTTTCTCCCCCTCGAGAGCGACGAGTCGGGGGATGGGGATGCCGTGGTGACCGACGCGCTGCGCGGCAAGGTGGCAGGAGGCTCGGTGGGCCGGGTGAGCGAGTCCTCGCCGCCGGCGAGCTTCGTCAACCAGGCAGACGCGCCCTCCTGCCCGGACTGCGGCTCGATCATGATCCGAAGCGGGACCTGCTACAAGTGCCCGAGCTGCGGGACCACGAGCGGCTGCAGCTAGGCATCGGAAGGGAGATCCATAGTCCCACTGTCCATAGTCTCACTGTCCACAGTCTCACTGGGGGGTGAGGCTCAGGGAGCGCGGAAATCTCACCGGTCGTTGGGGGGCGGCCCGAGGTTTTCGCGCTCCTACTTTCTGGGCGCGGTTTTGTGGGCACGGTCTTTCGCGGGGGCTGCTAGAATCCAGTTTCCGCGTCGCGTGGGAGACTTCTCCCGCGCGACGGCACCGGGCCGCCCACCATCTGCACACGAGCTCTCCGAGCCGCCGGACTCCTCCGCATCCTCCATGCCTTCCAGCTCGAGCAGCAGTTCCATGGCGAGCGACTTCGTGCGCCTGCTCGCCCCCGCAATGCGGGAGGCTGCCGCCATCGCGCGACGCCTCGAGGGGCGGGTGGAGAACTGCCCCAAGACGGGTGAGCTCACCGCGGTCAAGCAGGCCCTGACGGAGGCGGATACCGCCGTGCAGGAGGCGCTGCTGGTGCCTCTCTTGAAGCACTTTCCCGGCGTGTGCCTGGCCGCCGAGGAGGACACTCCGACGGTGGCGTGCTTCCCCGCGAATGCCGATGAGCAGGTGGTGCTCGATCCCATCGACGGAACGCTCCGCTCCTACCTCGAAGCCAGCGGTCCCTACGCGATCATGCTCGGCCTCGTGGTGCGCGGCCGCTACGAAGCCGCGCTGGTGGCGCTTCCCCGGGAAGGGCTCTTCTTCGAAGCGGTCCGGGGTGGGGGCGCCTGGGTCTCTCGGGCCGGGGGCCGGCGCCGGATCGCGCGCGGAGGGGCCGCGGGCAAGCAGATCCTGGTCTCCCACGGGATGCCCGAGAGCTTCAGCGATGCCCTGCGCGCTCGCGGCTTCCATCCCATTCCCGCCTGCGGCGGGGCGGTGTCCGTCGCTCCCCTCGTCGTCGGCGCCCAGGGCGGCGCCCGCCATGCCTCGACACAGGGCGGCATCAGCATACGCGGTCGCGTCGGGGTGCTCGTTGCCCGGGAGGCGGGGCTCCACGTGAGAGGCGGGGGCGGCCAGGCCTTTCCGGCTGACACCGCGACCCCCGCCCCGGTGCTGCTGCTCGCGAACGACGCCGACGCGCTGGCCACCATGGAAGAGGCCCTCGGCGAGGCGGGCCTCGCCTGATCCGGCTCGGCCGCTACATCTACATCTGCGACGCCACTACATCTGCGACGCCACTACATCTGCGTATAGTCGGGTCCCTCGCCGCCCTCGGGCGTGGTCCAGGTGATGATCTGGTAGGGGTCCGCGATGTCGCAGGTCTTGCAGTGGACGCAGTTCTCGTGGTGGATGAAGAGCTCCTTGCGGCCCGTCTCCTTGCTCTCCACCATTTCGTATACGGCGGCCGGACAGAACTTCTCGCAGGGGTTGCCGTAGTCGCGGGCGCAGTCGGTGGCGCACACGTCGGTGTCGGCGACCTTGAGGTGGTGGGGCTGGTCGGCCTCGTGGGCCGTTCCGCTGAAGCCCACCAGGTGCTCCTTGGAGAAGGTGAGCACGCCGTCGAACTCGATCTCGGGCTTCGCGCGCTCTTCCGCGGGAAGCTCCCAGAGCTTTCGCATCACCGAGTGGCTGGGGTGGGTCTTGATCGGATCGATGAGGCCGCGTCCCTTCGTGATCATCATCAGGGGAATGTTGAGCCCCATGGCGAAGAGCGGCCCGATCTCGTTGGAGCCGGTGAAGTTGCGGCCCTCCATGTGCTCCTCGTAGGCCCAGCTGTCCCGGAAGCGCTCCGCGTATCCGCCCAGGGTGAGTGCCGAGTAGTCCTTCGCCGCCAGGGCGTCGATGAGGGTCTCCGCGGCCAACATGCCGGACTTCATCGCCATGTGGACGCCGGCGAGCTTCATGATGTTCAGCATGCTCGCGCCGTCGCCGAGGATCATGGCGCCGTTGCAGTAGAGCTTGGGCTGGGCGTAGAGCCCCCCCGTCGGGATGCACTTCGCGCCGTAGCGGACGAGCTCGCCGCCCTCGAGCAGATCGCGCATGAAGGGCGTGGTCTTGAAGACCTGCGCTTCCCGGTGTGGATCGTTGTTGGGGTTCTCCGAGCTGAGGGAGGTGACGAAGCCGAAGGACACGAGGTTGTCCTTCATGTCGTAGAGCCACATCCCGTTGAGCTGACTGAACATCTCGGGAAAGAGGGAGCCGTGGATGACCCGGCCGGGCTTGTGCTTCTCGGGCTTGACGCGCCAGATCTCCTTGATGCCGGTCTCGAAGGTCTGGGGGTTGTCGCCCTCCATTCCGAAACGGTCGATGAGCTGCTTGGTGAGGCTGCCCCGCACGCCCTCGCCCAGCACCGTGACCTTGGCGAGGATGTCCATGCCGGGCTGGTAGGTGGGCTTGTGGCTGCCGTCCGCCGCGACTCCCATGTCGCCTGTGCGGACGCCGAGCACCCGGTCCCCCTCGGTGAGGATCTCCGCTGCCGCGAAGCCCGGATAGATCTCGACTCCCAGCGCCTCGCACTTCTCGCCCAGCCACTTCACCACGTTGCTCAGGGATGCGACGTGGTAGCCGTTCTTCTGGAAGGGGGGCGGGCAGATGGGGCTCTTGACCGTGAAGCTCCGGGTGAAGCCCATGAATGCGGAATCGGTCACCACATGCTCGGTGGGGAAGCCCTGCTCGACGAAGTCGGGCATGAGCTCCTTGATCGCCCGGGGGTTGATGACGGCCCCGGAGAGCTGATGGTCCCCGATGCCCGCCGCCTTCTCGATGACGAGAATGGTCGGCGGCTCGACGGGGGAGCGCCCCTCGGCCTCGGCGGACGCGTTCGAGGCCTCGACCTGCTTCATGAGGTGATACGCGGAGGCCAGGCTGGCCGGACCGGCGCCGACGAAGAGGACGTCGACCTCCATGCTCTCGCGTTCGGGCTCGCTCATGACTCGATTCTCCATCCGAAAGGGCCCCGCACCCGGGCGGGATCGACTCTGCCCGGGAAGGCGGCCTGAAGGACTTGGGCGCGTTTGGGAATAGAAACGACGGGATCGAGAGGGTAGGCAACCGTCTCGGATCGAACAAGGAACCGGAGCTCGCAGCGCGCCACCTCGCCGCGAAGCTCGCTTACGCTCCGGCTCCTCACCTGGTCCCCGGTACGCCCCGGGGGACGAAGTGCCCATCGGGGGCTTCGTCCGGGTTATAGTCTCGTCCGATGAATGACACGCGCGCGAGCATCGTCGACATCCTGCGCGACTTCATGACCGCTCACCGTATGCTGCGTGGCCTCTTCGAGAGCCACCGCGCGGGTCGGCTGCGCTTTGCGGATGTCACCCTGCTCGTGGAAGATCGTGAGGCCAGTGTGCTCTACCGGCTGAAGGAGCGCTGTCACGTCCTCTTCCGGGGGACGCAGGCGGATGCCTCCGCGCCCGTCGGGCGCGAGGCCCTCTTCGATCTTGCCGTGGGCGAGCTCTTCCACGAAGCGATGAAGCTGCGGGAGAACCTCTACCAGCTCGAGGTCTACGCGCCCAAGGTGAGCGCCCTTCGCGGCGTCTCCACGGATGCCGCCGACGACGCGCTCTTCCGCGAGTTCGGGAAGATCCAGGACACGGCGGTGGGCCGTCTCGAGGAGGCCCTCGAGGAGACCGGGTCCCTGTTGGAGCAGACTCGCAGGCAGCTCCTGGCTCTCCTGCTGCACCATCGCGAGGATGGCCTCGTCGCGCGCTGTCTGGTCGAGCACTCCGCAGCCGTCGACGCTGTCTTCGCCATGGACATCGGGGATCTGCTCGCCGAGATCTACGGCGATGCCGCCCGCGGCTACGCGACCGCGGCGCACTCCTACCTGGCCAGCGCCTTCTACGCGGAGGCCGTCGACGCGCTCGAGCGGGCCCAGCACGAGTTGGGAGGGCGCGAGGAATTCCGTGGCCTCATCTGTTACGCCGAGGGCATGCAGGCCTTCCTCGCCCGCAGCTACCCGCGCAGTGTGGAGAAGCTGGCCGCCTGGGTGGATGGGGGACCGGGCGAAGAGGAGAAGACCTATGCGCGGCTGGCGCGCGCTGCGATCTCGCGCATCCACAACCTCGTCGATGCCGACGAGGACGAGGGCCTCATCGACGACGCCAAGAAGCTCGTCGAGCGCCTGGATCGGCTGGTCGATCCGGTCTGAGCCAGGGCCGCCCGGTGATCAGCGGCTGCGGGCCGGCTCCCGATCCGTTGGGGATCGGTCCTCGCGCCGGTCCTGGGCGCGGAAGTAGAGCCAGCTGCTGGCGCCGATCACGACGAGCCCGATGCCGATCCACTGTGGCTCCGTGAGGCCGAGGGCGACCTTCGGATTCAAGCGCAGGGTCTCGATCACCACGCGGCCGGCACCGTTGGCGATCAGGTACTCACCGAAGAGAAAAGGGCTCTTCTTCCTGCGCATGTGGAGCACGGCAGCGACCGGCAGCAGCCACACTACCTCGTAGAGCTGCGTCGGGTGGACGGGGTGGTGGACGGGCGGCGCGCCTTCGGGGAAGGCGACGGCCCATGGAAGATCGCTGGCCTTTCCGTAGTCGTCGCCCACCAGGAAGCAGCCGATGCGGCCCAGGGACTGGCCCACGGCGCAGGAGGGAGCGGCGGCTTCCATGACCCGACGGATGCTGATGCCGTTGAGGTAGCAGCAGATCATCCCCGACAGGGTCCCGCCGATGAGGCCGCCGTACCAGGTGATGCCGTCGCGCCGCAAGAGAAAGCTGGCGAAGGGCTCACCCGTGCGGAAGTGCATGTCCACGGCGAAGTAGAGCTTGGAGCCCAGGACGCCGCCGATCATGATCCACATGAGCAGGGTCGAGCCCACCTCGGGGTTGATGCCCTTGCTCGGAAGCTCTCGCACAGTGAGCCAGTAGGCGGTGAGGAAGCCCAGTGCCATCATCACGCCGAAGCTGCTGATGGGGTAGTCGATGCCGGGAATGGTGAAGAGGATCGGATACATGCCCTGCTCCCGCGCGCAGCCTACGGGATGCGGATGGGACGGGCAAGGTGGTCGGTGGGCGCGAAGCGTGTCGCGAGGGGATCAGCTGCGGGGCAGGGCCACACAGAAGGTCGCACCCTCGCCCGGCTCGCTCTCGACCCACACTTGTCCGCCGTGGGTCAGGACGATCTTCTTCACGATGGCCAGCCCGATCCCCGTCGTCTCGCCGCGGCCGGAGCGTCCACCGAGGGTCTGGAAGGCCTCGAAGATGCGCTCGTGGTGGTCCTTTGCGATGCCCTTCCCGTTGTCCGCCACGGTGATGAGGTGACGCCCCGGTTGCTCGCCGATCTCCACATGAATCCTTGGCTGCTCGCAGTCGCCCATGTGGTTCAGCGCATTACCGATCAGGTTGGAGAAGACCTGGTAGAGGCGCGTCCGGTCGCACAGCAACATGGGCGGATCCGCGGGCAAGGCCAGCGCCAGGCCGCGCTCTTCGAGGCGCGGCTTGAGCTCCGCATGGAGCTGTATGAGCACCGTTCGGGGGTCCACCAGGGTTCGATGGTCGCTCCCGGCTCCGATGCGCGATAGCTCGAGAATGTCGCGGATCAGCATCTCCATCGTATTACCGGCCTGCTCGACGCGATCGATGAAGTGATGGCCCGTGTCGTCGAGACGATCCTGGTAGTCCTGTCGCAGCAGACGCGTGAACCCGAGTAGGGAGACCAGCGGGGAGCGCAGATCGTGAGCGACGCTGTGGACGTAGGACTCGAGCCCCGTGTTCTGCTCCTCCAGGGCGTGCAGCCGCATCCGCTGCTGGGTCACGTCCTCGAAGAAGATCAAACGCCCCGCGTCGGATCGCGGGAGCGGTCGGACACGAAGGGAAAGCCACTGGGTTGCGCCGTCTTCGTGATGAATCTGCATCTCCTGATCGCTGACCATTCCGTCGCGGTGAAGCTGCGACACCACGCGGCCGAAGCCAGAGGTGCCGGGGAGGAATAGGGCGATGGGCTTGCCGATCAGCTCCTTCGGGCACAAGCCCGTGATCGTCTCGAAGGCGGCGTTCGCATAGGTGACGAAGCCTGCCCCATCGATGGCGACGATCGCGCTCTTCGAAGCGTCGACGATCGACTCGAAGAGCTCAGCGTCGGCGCTGCGCGGGGCCGGGGCGATCTCGTTCTCCTCCTCCACGGAGATGGGACGAAGGATGGCCACGGTGAGGGCTTCGCTCCCGCCGTCGTCCTCGCGCATGCTCTCGACCTGGAAGGCGCTCACCTCTACGCGGTTCGGTGTCTCGGCGGATCCCTCTCGGAGCTCGACGATCCGGCTGCTCTCGGCGTGCTCGCTCTGTGCCAGGCGGCGAAGGAGCGCGTGGACGGGTCGGGGAATCGCTTGACCGCGCTTACCCCAGAGAGGCGTCATGGCATCGCTGATCCAGACGATGCGTCCGCGAGCGTCTGTGACGACGACCAGCTGATGCAGACTCTCCAGACCCTCGAGGATTTCGTGGGCGGGAATGCCGTCGATGCGACCGAGAGACGGTGCGACGGTCTTCTTCATGCGCGGATTGGGGGCTGACAGGGTTTTCCTCGCGGAGCCTCTTTCAGGTCCCAGTGGACTTCAGGAGCCGCATCGTATCAGAGTGGCGGAGGCAGGGTCAACGCAACAACAGAACGCGATTGCAATTTTCCGCTGACACTCTGAGAATGTCATTCGGATTCGACGCAACGCGCAAGCGCTTTGCTCTCGCACGGTTGAGCGCGAAGCTACTCATGAGACGCAGATACCCCGCCCATTTTGAGCTAGGGAAAGGGTGCTTGCGAGATGAAAGCGGCGGGGACATTCCCTATGCTCTCTGTCGGATCGGGCCAAGCCCCTTCTCGGTTCCCAAGGGGCCGGGAGGCGGGTCCGGGTGGTGGCCGGTTCGAGACAAGAGCCGTCAGGAATAGGATCGTTCGCACAAACAATCGGAGCAGTTTCATTTACTCAGCGCGTGCATGGTTTTCGTGCACGGATTCCTCAACCCGCCCGTCAAGTCCGCCCAAGGAGTGATCTCGTGCAAGGCAGCCGAGAACGAAGACAGCTCCTGTTCTTGATCGTGGCCTCGTTGTTTCTCGTATTCGACGGCCCGCTGACCGGGTCCACCGTCGAGGCTGCGACGGCGAGCCCTGGCACCGATTCCGTCTTCGACGCCGCGGCGGTCGCCGTCGTGGTGGGCAGGATCAACTCCACGCTCCCGGATCGCGACATCGAGCGCATCGCCGCCGCGGTGGAGCGCTACAGCTTCAAGTACGGCCTCGATGCCGAGCTCGTGACCGCGATTCTCGTAGTCGAGAGCAGCGCCCGTCCATGGGCTCGCAGCCCCAAGGGTGCTGTCGGTTTGATGCAGGTCATGCCCCACATGATATTGCCGCTGGGCCTGGCCGGAAACGCGAGCACGATCGAGAGCAATGTCGAGGCGGGCTGCTGGATTCTGCACAACAATATCCGGCGTCTGGGCGAGGATCGTGGGATCTCGGCCTACTTCTGGGGCTCTGACATCCGGGGTCTGAGCTATCTCGAGAAGGTCCGAGAAGCCCGGGCCGAGCTGCGTCGCCAACGCACATCGTGATTCCCACCGCATGGGCGGGTCATGCCGTCGCGCCCCTGCGCCAGGGGGTGACCCCTCGACGCGAGGGCACGGCGAGATCCATCCGATTGCGGGGTGGGGAGCGTCATTGAGCCTGCGGCCCGACGATCCAGTTCGACGTAGCGAGTCGCGCTTCGAGGGAGCCGGCAGCACACTGCTCTTTCGCCGCGCGTGGCTGGCCGCGGATCCCCGGCGCCTGCTGATCCTCGTGCACGGCTTCGGTGAGCACAGCGGACGCTATGACGAGTTGGGCGCCTGGTTCGCTCGTCGGGGCCATGCCGTACACGCCTACGATCAGCGTGGTCACGGCCGCTCGGCGGGGCCGCGTGCGTACGTCGAGCGCTTCGACGTATTCCTGGACGACCTCGAGGCTTTCATCCAGCGGACGAGCGAGGAGCACCCCGGTCTGGATCGCACGGTCATCGGCCACAGCATGGGGGGTCTCGTGCTGCTCGCGCTCGCGTGCGAACGCGATCCCGCGCTCGGCCGGGTCGTGACGTCGGGGGCGGCCCTTTGCCCCTCGTCCCAGCTCTCGGCCTGGACCCTGACCCTCGCCCGCATCCTCATGCGCGTGCTGCCGCGCCTGCGTCTCGATTCCGGAATCGACCCGGAGGGCCTGTCGCGGGATCCCGGCGTGGTGACGCGATATGTCGAGGATCCGCTGGTCGACACTCACATCACGCTTTCGCTTGCGGTGGGAATGATGGAGACGGCGCAGCGCATTCTGCATGCGGGAGGCGAGCTCACCCTTCCTCTGTTGATGCTGCACGGCGAGGCGGATGCCCTCTGCCTGCCGCAGGGCAGCCGCAGCTTCTTCAGCGACCTGCCTCCCGGCGCGGCTCGGGACGCGAGCGAGCTACACATCTATCCCGAGCTGCGGCACGAGATCTTCAACGAGCCCGAGCGCGAGAAGGTGTTCTCCGACATCCTGGGCTGGATCGATGCCGGTGATCAGGGAGGCGCGTGACAGACATGGCGGGGAAGCTGACTCATCTCGACGAGCGCGGGCGGGCGCGCATGGTGAATGTGGGCGAAAAGGAAGTGACCCACCGGGTCTGCATCGCCCGCTGCGAGGTGCGAATGGCGCCCGAAACCCTGGCGAAGATCGCGGATGGCTCGCTCCCCAAAGGCGACGTCCTCGCCACGGCACGCCTGGCCGGCATCCAGGCGGCGAAACGCACCGACGAGTGGATTCCCCTGGCTCATCCGCTTCCCCTGGATTCCCTGGTGGTGGATCTGGAGCCGGATCAGGCGGCCTCGCGGGTGCGCATCGAGGCCCGTGCCGAGGCCCACTGGCGCACCGGCGTGGAGATGGAGGCCCTGGTTGCCGCATCTGCTGCAGGGCTTACCGTTTACGACATGTGCAAGGCCATCGACCGGGGGATGTCTCTGGAAGCGGTGCGGCTCGTCCACAAGAGCGGCGGCAAGAGCGGCCCCTGGACGCGCCCCAACGAGCGGGTGGATGATTGCGAGTCGTGATGGAGTCCGAGATTCCCAAGCCGGAAGCGCCCGACCCCTCGGGGACTTCCACCGAAGGGCAGGTGGAACCGCAAGGATCGGATCGGGTTCTCTCCCCGGAGAGGGAGTCTATGACCTACAACATTGTGGAGCGCGGCCCTGCAGCACCGGCCAACATGCAGCTTTCCGGCATGCTGGGAAGGCGTCGCACGGTAATCGATGATCCGGATCATGAGCTGGTGCAGCGCTGGAAGGCGGGCGACGACGCCGCCTTCGAGACTCTCATTCGCCGCCACGAGAAGCGAGTCTTCCGCCTTCTCCTTCGCATGATGGGAAACCGCGAAGAGGCGGAAGACGTGGCCCAGGAGACCTTCCTGAGCCTCCACCGCCATGGGAAGCGCTTCCGCAGCGAAGCGCGCTTCTCGACCTTCGTCTATCGCGTCGCCGCGAATGCGGCTCTGAACCGCAGGCGCAGCCTTGGCCGCGCCCGTGCGCGCACGGACAAGCTTGCCGTGCGCCAGGCTGCGGGCGATGATCTTCCCCAGGGGCCTCGTGGCCCCGAGGATGCGACGGCCGGTTCTGAGCTCTCCCTCCATGTGCGGAAGGCGCTCGAGACCCTGTCGCCGGCGCTCAGGATGCCGGTGGTGCTGTACGACATCGAAGGCATGCCCTACGGGGAGATCGCCAAGGTCCTCGGGGTTGCCGAGGGAACTGTGAAGTCGCGAATCCATCGAGCCCGCCAAGCGCTTCGCGAGGAGCTGAGGGGCCGGCTCGGAGCTCCCGCCGAGAGGTCTGCCACGTGAACCACTCCGACATTCAGGCGCTCATGGCCGATTACCTCGAGGGCGATCTGTCCCTGGCCAGGCGCGCTCTCTTCGACGCGCACCTCGATGGCTGCGAAGCCTGTGGGGGCGAGCTCGCAGAGATGCGACGCACCATCGGCCTGCTGCGCGCGCTGCCGAGTCCCGAGCCTCCGCCGGATCTCGTCGACAAGGTCATGCGCCGGATACGCGAGGGCGAGGGCCAGGCGAGCTGGCTCGATCGCGTCGGGAGCTGGCTCTCCGAGCTGGCTGCGCCCCGGGTCGCCATCCCCGCAACCGCACTCGCAGCCGCCCTGGTGATCGCGCTGGTGACCGGCGATCTGCAGCTCGATCTGCCCGGCGCCGGCGGGCAGCCGCGCAGCCGCGAGCTGGCGGCGGCGAATTCCCCGCAAGTGCGCGGGCAGGTCGATCGCGAGCTTTCGCAGAATTCTGCTCTGGAGGCCCCGAGCCTCGTGGCGGCTCGGGCTGTCGAGGACGCGGGTCGATCCCGAGCGCCTTCGGCGACCGGGGTTGCCGGGGTTTCGCAGTCGGCCGCTTCGCAGCCGCCCACCCCCGCAGCGCCTGCCGCGGCGCAGGGAGACGGGGACCCGTCCACGAGCTCGGAAGGCGCACCCGGTCGCTTCTACGTCGAGTCTCGACGCGGTCGCGAGCCGACGCCGCTCTTCCGCGGCGGACCGAGCACGCTGGAGGATCCGGGTGGCATCGTGGCCGTCAAGACGCCCGGGCGTCTGGACAAGGCCCGGCCGGTCGCGGGATCGCTTCCCAAGGACCAGCGCCGCCTGATCGAGCTGGACGGACGTCTGAACTTCCTGCTCCGGGAGCCCGATGAGTTCGCGCGCTGGATGAGCACCTTCACGGTGGCCGAGCAGGAGCTCTGGCTTGCGCAGTTCGCCGAGCGCGCCCAGGAACGGGGTCTCGTCGACGTGGTGAGCGTCGCCTTGAGCGAGAGCGACGACGCCACGGGCCAGTCCCTCGCGGCCGCCTTCGCGTCGGCGGTCGAGCGCAGCAACCCGTCCAACGTCGTGTTCCCGGAATCCGATTCAGCCTCCGAGTGAAGCCCGGCCCGCGCGGCCTGTGAGCTTCGATCCGGGGTACTTCAGCATCCTGCTACGCTCCTGTTCAGGGGCCGACGGGGACGCGGGGCTTACCCACACAGGCCGGCAGCGAGTCAGATGGCGGGTGGGGTGCGCATGCGGCTCGGTACACGGAGCGGGAGAAGCGGAGTGATCGAGCGCTCTGGCTCCGCCCGGCTCGCGCGCGGACTCGCGCTTGGAGTCGTTCTGGCGGTCCTGGGCCTCGGGTCATCTGCGGCGGCTGGCGATTCCGATGCCGCGGCCGAGGACGAAGAGCGCGAAGTGATCGACATGCAGCCGGAGGGCAAGAAGTCCTTCGGCAAGCGGAACCTGGCCGCGCCCATCGGCTCGCTCTTCCGCGGCACGGACTACTGGTACAAGGAGCGTCGGGTCGACGTCGACACCACGCCGAGCGGCGGCTTCGTCGACCTCTTCTACGTTCGCTCCAACTTCCAGAAGCGCTTCGAGCAGGGCCAGGCGCCCCTCACCGTGATCCTGCCCCCCCGCATCGACACCAAGGAGCGTGATTCGCTCAGGATCCGCGCTTTCCGCGAGGGCTACCGCCAGAAGAGCGTCTCGCTTCCCGTCTCGTCCAAGGCCACCGAGGTGGTGATCGACCTCGATCCCCTTCCCAACATGCTCGAGGCGCTCTCCCACCGCTACTTCGCCGGCCGATCGGCACTCACCTTTCTCACCAAGGAGTCCCTGACCTTCCGCGTGCAAGAGGCGGCGGCCGGGATCACCGTGATCCTGACCGAGACGGCGATCAGCGCCGAGGCGGGCGCCGCCCTCGACGGGGTGGCGAGCCCGCTCATCGCGGAGGCCTCCGCGGTGCAGGTCGGAGAGGACCAGGTGGTCAACATCGACTTCAGCGACGGTGCGGCAGACGGCCACTCCCAGATTCGCTCGCGCGAGGGCTTCGACGCCGCGCGCGACCTGCACGCTTTTACGCTGGACATCGTCCCGGCCGCGGGAAGCGGCGAGGCCGTCGCACAGGCCAAGGCGGCCATCGCACGCCTCGAGCGGAGCGACGTGACCGGCTGCGCCCTCGTCTTCGACTCCTCGCTGCGTAAGCAGCTGGACCGCGGTGCGCTCTCGCGGGCCCTGACGCCCGGCGGCAGCTTCACCGATCCCTACCTGCGCGCGGCCATGCGCCGCCTGGGGGAGCTGGTGCCAGGAGACGGCGCGGTGGAGCTGGACGGGGGTGAGCGATTCAGGCCCGCGGTCCCCATCGAGCTGGAGCTGCTGCTGAGCCGCGCCGGCGAGGCGCGGGGCTACCTCGTCCTGCTGTGGCAGCTGGTCGTGCAGCTCGAGAGCGAAGCGTATCGGCAGGAGACCTTTCGCAGCCTGGTGGCCCCGGAGCTCGATCCGAAGAGCTTCGGCGTGATTTTCGGCAAGGCCGAGGCGGGCGAGAAGAGCTGCCAGGCCCCGACCTGAGGCGGCCTGCCGGCGAGGCGCTATGCTGAGCAATGCTCCCGGTCCCGCGGAGCAGATCCAAATGCCCTTCATGAAGATCGTGAGCGAGAAGGCCGTGAGCGAGGCCCCTCGCGTGCTTGCAACGACGCGGGGCTTGCGCGATAGCGCAGCCGACGACCGTCCGCGGGAGCGCCTCCACGCCCTTGGCGCCGGGCTTCTCAGCGACTCGGAGCTGCTCGCCCTGGTTCTGCGCACGGGCGGTCGGGACGCCGATGCGCTCGAGCTATCCCGTGGACTGCTGGGGCGCTGCGGCGGGCTGCGCGGTCTCGCGCAGGCCGGTCGCTTCAGCCTGGGGGAGGTCACCGGGATGGGGCCCGCGAAGGTCGCGTCCCTGGAGGCGGCCTTCGAGCTGGGGCGTCGTCTCGCGGCGCGGCGGCTGCGTTCGGGCGATTCGATTCGCGGGCCCGAGGACGTCCATCGCCACTTCCATCAACGGCTGCGCGACGCCCGGTACGAGTGCTTTCTGGCGCTCTTGCTCGACGCCCGGCATCGGGTCCTGAGCGAGGTCGTCGTCTCCCAGGGGACCCTGACTGCGAGCCTCGTCCATCCGCGAGAGGTCTTCCGGATCGCGGTGCGCGAGGCCGCCGCGGCCCTGCTCCTGATCCACAATCACCCGAGCGGCGACCCGAGCCCCAGCCGGGAGGATCGAGTCGTCACCGAGAGGCTGGTGCAGGCCGGCAGGCTCCTGGGCATCAAGGTGGTCGATCACGTCGTGGTAGCGGAGCAGGGCTACTTCAGCTTTCGCGAGTCCGGGGCACCGGAGCTCGCCTCGGAAGACGCCTCCCCCCAGGGGGAACCTGTGTGCTGAATCGCTAATGCGCGCAGGATGATCCGTCGATCAGCAGGACTCGGGAATCCCTCTGGACCTCGAATTCCGGTGGCAGGCCACCGGCGGCGCTGAGGAACTTGGTCATGTCGAAGGTGAGCATCGAAGTGGACGACGCTGCGCAGGCTGAGCTGGATGCGGAGCGCCGGCGCAGCCACCGCGCGGAGCTGGTGGTTCGGGTGGACTACTCGACCATCGACGAGCTCTTCTCCGAATTCACGCGCGACATCAACGAAGGCGGCCTCTTCATCGAGACCGAAAAGCCGCGGCCCATGGGCACCGAGGTCGCGATGTGCTTCAACCTTCCCGGCAGCAACGAGGTCGTCGAGACCCAGGGGCGGGTGGTGCGGATCAGCTCGGGAGAGGGGCACGTGCCCCCCGGCATGGGGATCGAGTTCGACGAACTCACTCCCGCCGATCGGCAGCGCGTCAACGAGATCATCCGCGCGCTGCGAATCGGTCCGCCGGCAGAATGAGCCCGGCCGCCGGGTAGCTCCGCGAGCCGCCCGCAGCCGGGATCGAGCCGGATTCAGCTGAACTCGCTTCTAATCAGAAGGGAATGTCGTCGTCGGGTGCGGGAGGTGCGCCGCCGGGGCCAGGCCCCTGTCCGCCGCCGCCAGCGGGATTGTCGCCGCCACCCTGTGGGCCGCCACCGCCCTGTGGACCGCCACCGCCCTGACCGCCGCCGCCGCCCTGACCGCTGCCGCCTTCGCCGCGGGGACCGCCCAGGAACTGCACCGTGTTGGCGTTGATCTCGGTGGTGGTTCGCTTGTTGCCTTCCTTGTCTTCCCAGTCCCGGGTCTGGATGCGCCCCTCGATGTAGACCGTGCGGCCCTTGGAGAGATACTGAGCGCAGAGCTCGGCGGTCTTCGCGAAGGCGACGATGCGGTGCCACTCGGTCCGTTCGTTGCGCTTGCCGTCTCGATCGGTCCAGTTCTCCGACGTGGCCAGGGAGAAGTTCACGACGGCCTGGCCGTTCTGCGTGTAGCGAAGCTCCGGGTCGCGTCCGAGATTGCCAATCAGAATTGCCTTGTTTACACCAGCCATGATGGGGGGAACTCCGTCGGGACTCACTGGGGGAGAAGGGGCGGATGATCCCGTCCCGCTAGTTCCGAGTCAAGAGCGCAGGCCCCTTCCCGGGGCCGCGGAGGCGGATCTCCGTGTCCCCCCGGCTTCGCCCGTGAACGGCGCTTCTCGTCCGCGGCTCGGGCCGGCCGGCAGGCTCGCGATCGGCTGGCGTTGACGGCGAGGTGGGGGCACCGGTACCCTCTCTGGCATTCTCTCTCCGGGGGGTGAGGGACCCATGAGAATCGATCACGCTGTCTGGCTCCGCCGTGGCTAAGGCGGCCGCGAAGTCGGCGCGCAACCGGCGCAATAAGTCGAAGGAGCCGGGCGACAGCTTCGTCTCCAGGGTGACGGTGGAGTTCGTGGGGCTGAGCCTGCTCGGCCTGGCCCTCTATGCCTGCCTGGCCCTCGCTACCTACTCGCCCACGGATCCCATCTTCCAGATCACGCCCGTCGTCAATCGCGCCGGCGTGGTGGGCGCGACCATGGCGGGCTGGCTCTTCGGTGCCTTCGGCTGGGGGGCGCTGGTCGTCGTGGCGGGTGCGGCATGGCTCGGCGGGCGGCTGGTGTTGGGACTCGGGGCCCCCCGGTTCACCTCGCGTTTCTGGTACGGGGGCGCACTGCTGCTCGTCTCCCTTGCCTGCCTGCCTCTGATCCTCGATGGCCTCGCCCCGGGTCGGCTCGGCTCGCCCATCGGCGGCTCGCTGGGGGAATTCCTGGTCTCCATCGAGGAGCTGCTGCTGAGCAGCTGGGGCGCGCTGCTCGTGAACGGTTTCTTCCTGGTGCTCGGCATCCTCAGCATCACGGGCATCTCGACGGGCAGAGCCGTCGCCGCGGTGGCGGCGGGCTCGGCCGTGGTCGGCGCCTCCACGGCGCGCGGGCTCAGTGCCGGCGGTCGCTCCTTCGGACGGGCCGCGGCGCCCGTGCTGATGGCCCTTCGCCGGGGCGGCCGGCGGATGATCGAAGGCCTGTCCAGCCTGTCTTTCGAGGGCCTGGGCAAGCGCCGCAACCGGCGCCGCAGTGCCGACGAGCCGACCGGCGAAGGGGAGGCGGTCCGGGGCGACGTCGAGTGGGAGGTGGCGACGGTCGACGCGGTGCTGGCGGGCGGCGTGGAGAGTGGCGAGGAGGCCGAGAGCGAGGCCGCCCCCGCCGGCAGACGGCGGGCCCGGGGCGCCGAGCCCCACATCGTCGATCACGACGAGGAGCGAAAGTCCCGCAAGCAGCCCAGCCAGGAGACCTTCGAATTCCGCGAGAAGGGCCGCCAGGGCCCCTTCCGACTGCCCGACCTTTCGACCTTCCAGAAGCCTCCCGAGGGAGAGCGGGCCTACGACCGCGACAGCCTCTTGATGAACTCGCGGATCCTCGAGAAGAAGCTGGACGACTTCGGTGTTCGAGGGCAGGTCGTGCGCGTGCACCCCGGCCCCGTGATCACCATGTACGAGTACAAGCCGGCCTCGGGCATCAAGGTGAACAAGATCGTCGGCTTGACCGACGATCTCGCCATGGCGCTGCGCGCCCTTTCCGTGCGGATCATCGCTCCCCTGCCGGGCAAGTCGGTGGTCGGGATCGAGATCCCCAATCCCGAGCGCGAGACCGTCTACCTGCGCAGCCTGCTCGAGTCGGACTCCTTCCGTGCCAGTAAGGCGAGCCTGCCCGTGGCCATGGGCAAGGACATCTTCGGCAACGTGGTGTCCGCGGATCTCGCGCGCATGCCCCACCTGCTCGTGGCCGGGGCCACGGGCACGGGCAAGAGCGTCTTCCTCAACTCCTTCCTCTGCTCCATGCTCTGCCGGGCGACGCCCGACGAGCTGAAGCTGCTGCTCGTCGACCCCAAGCTCCTCGAGCTCTCCATCTACGAGGGGATCCCGCACCTCATCGCCGACGTGGTCACCAACCCCAAGCGTGCCGCAGCTGCGCTCCAGGGAATCGTGCGCAAGATGGAGGAGCGCTATCAGATGATGAGCGCCGTCCAGGTGCGAAGTATCAACCAGTTCAACGCCAAGGCGGAGCAGCAGATCGAAGAGGGCAATCTCACCTTCCGCTTGCGCCCCAAGCCGGGCGAGGAGGAGGGCGAGGAGGTCGAGTGGGCCAAGCTGCCCTACATCGTCGTCGTGATCGACGAGCTGGCGGACCTCATGGTGCTGGCCGCCAAGGACGTCGAGGAGTCGCTGCAGCGCCTCGCCCAGATGGCCCGGGCGGCGGGCATCCACCTGGTCCTCGCCACCCAGCGACCGAGCGTCGACGTGCTCACCGGCGTGATCAAGGCCAACTTCCCCTCCCGGGTGTCCTTCCAGGTTTCCTCGGGGACGGATTCGCGAACCATCCTCGATCAGAAGGGGTCGGAAAGTCTACTGGGAATGGGCGACATGCTCTTCCTGCCGCCGGGGACCTCGCTGCTCCAGCGCCTCCACGGTGCCTTCGTGACCGAGAAGGAGGTCTCGGAGCTCGTCGCCTACTTGCGGGATCAGGGCACGCCCGAGTTCGACGACGAGCTGCTGAAGATCAGCCGGGAGCCCGACGCCGCGGAGGAAGGTGAGCGCGAGGATGTCGACGAGATGTTCGACCAGGCCGTGGCCATCGTTGCGGAGACCCGAAATGCGTCCATCTCCTACGTCCAGCGCCGCCTCAAGGTCGGCTACAACCGTGCGGCGCGCATCGTCGAGCAGATGGAGCAGGACGGGATGGTGGGCCCGCAGGTCGGGACGCGCCCGCGAGAGGTCTTCCTGCCGCAGGCCCACGACGAAGAAATCGACTGACCGGGGCGAAGCTTCCTTGCCCGATCCCACTCGTCATTGCCGCGCTCCCGGAGGACCCGGCCCCGCCACAGGGCTCGCCGTGCTGCTCCCGTTGCTGCTTTGCCTCACGAGCGCAGCGCTGCCGGCTGCGGCGGACGGGGATCCGGATCAGCCCCGGACCCCCGCAGCCGATCCTCCCGCAGCTGATCCGGCTGCGGCCACGGTCCCGGTGGCATCTTGCGCAGAGCAGGTGGCCGCCCGCGTGCAGCGTCACTACGACGGTGTTCGGGATCTCGCGGCGCGCTTCGAGCAGCAGACCCGATCCGTCACCCTGGGCGACGCCTCCCTGGCCGGTGGCGAGCGCGTGAGCGGGCGGGTCGTCTTCGCCAAGCCCGGGCGCATGCGCTGGAGCTACGAGGCTCCGGAGCCGAGCTTGCTGGTGAGCGACGGCGCGGTGCTGTGGCTCTACGATCCGACTGCGCGCGAGGCCCAGCGGCTGCCGGTGAAGCAGGGTTACCTTACGGGTGCGGCCCTCGAGTTCCTGCTCGGCGAGGGGAAGCTACTCGAGGAGTTCGCCGTCTCGGCCGAGTCCTGCGAGGCCCAGGGCGAGGTCGCTCTCGACCTGCGGCCCAGGCGGCCGGCCAGCTACGAGCGTCTCGGCCTGCGGGTCTCCGCCGACAGTGGCGAGATCCTGGCGACCCACGTCGTCGATCTCTTCGGAAACGTGACGCGCATCGCCTTCAGCGAAATCCGCACCAATCAGGATCCGCCCCTCGAGCTCTTCACCTTCGAGGTGCCCGAGGGCGTCGAGGTGATCGATCTCATCGTGCCGGATGGCTGAGTGGCGGCCCGGCGGGTGCGGGCAGATCCCGAGGGGGGCGAAGCCCACTTCCCATACTCGGCAGGAGTTTTCTCATGCTCCGCGCCCGTACGCAGTGGCGTGCGGCGCAGCTGCGCTGCAAGAGACAGGCACTCGAAAGAGAGACCGCAGGCCCTTCCTGGGCCGCTGGCGCCTGTTGGTTGCCTGTTGGTTGCCTGACATTTCAGACGGAATACCGGCGATGGTCGGACCGAAACGCATCAGCAGGCTGCACCCCGAAGGCAGCTCGGATCTTTTTGTTGCCGTGAATTCGAATCAATTCAGTGTCGGGAGATACATCCCCCGGCACACGGGGCGCAAGGCGCGAAGGGGTGCGGCAGACCGTGCAGAAGCTGCGCGAGAGCCCTTTTAAAACAGCGGTTTGCAGGACCCCCTGCGCTCCTCCGGCTGGTTGACAGAGCCGGGGCTGCTGATAAGATCGATGCTCTAGGAAAAGGTTCGCAAAATCGAGAGGTTCGAGGTCTTCAGGAGTGAATGTCCGCCCGTATGGCGGCGCTGCGTAGATGCTGCTGCGGCTTCTGCAGTGGATTGGTTTGCGGAGCCGACACCCTCGAGGCATCCCTGTTCGACCGCTCTCGCCAGCCTGAGCTTCCTTACTCCGATCATCCCGAATCCGCAGCAGATTCTCTGTCCCGGCAGCGATGTCGAGACCCTCTTGGTTCGCGCAGGGGGAGGCTACAAGAAATCGTCGAGGGGCACGCGTTCACTCGCGGCACGGCCTTTGCAACATCCCCCACCTGACAGGTTTCCCATGCCTTCATCGGGAATGCCGAAAGAGGAGAGGGCGCGATGAGCGAGTACGATTCTGAGTCTGGCAGCGGTCGAAAGGGATTCGTCCGGGACGTGATGAGACGGATTTCCCCGGCGGGGCCTCGTCCTGGCGGCGACGCCGATCCGACGCCGGAGCGGGAGGAGCGCTCGCTCCAGAGTGAGGTCGAGCAGCTGCAGGACGCCATCCGTTTCTTCGGGGCGGATTCCCCCGAGTTCCGTCGGCGCCTCGATCGTATCGTCGCGGACTTCGAAACCCTGCGGCGGCGCTACGAGATCGCCCACGACCAGATTCGGGACGGCGAACGCCAGAACGAGAAGCTGGTCAACATGCTGCAGGAGGCCAAGCAGCAGATCGAGGTCCTCAAGGAGGAGGTCGACAAGCTCTGCGCGCCGCCCAACACCTACGGGATCTTCACCCGCGCCAACAAGGACGGGACCTCGGAGATCCTCGTGGATGGCCGGCCCATGCGAGTCAACGTCCACCCCAACCTCGATGCCTTCCAGCTCGAGGAGGGGCAGCTCGTCCTGCTCAACGAGGCCTTCAACGTCGTCGAGCCCGCCGGCTACACCCAGCGCGGTGAGGTCGCGTCGGTGGTGGACACCATCTCCGAGAATCGCGTGCTCGTCCTCGGTCACACGGACGACGAGCGGGTCGTGACCATCGCCGAGCCCCTGCGCAGCGAGAAGATCAGCGTCGGCGACCATCTGCTCATCGATCCGCGCACCCAGTTCGCCTTCGAGAAGTTGCCCAAGTCGATAGTAGAGGAGGTGGTGCTCGAGGAGGTCCCGGACGTCACCTACGACAGCATCGGCGGCCTGGGAGAGCAGATCGGCATCCTCCACGACTCCGTGGAGCTGCCCTATCTGTACCCCGACGTCTTCGCCGAGCACGAGCTGAAGCCGCCCAAGGGCATCCTGCTCTACGGTCCGCCCGGCTGCGGCAAGACCATGATCGCCAAGGCGGTCGCCAACAGCCTGGCCAAGAAGATCGAGCAGCACACCGGCGAGGAGACGACGGCCTTCTTCCTCAACGTGAAGGGTCCCGAGCTCCTCAACAAGTACGTGGGCGAGACGGAGAGCAAGCTCCGGGAGGTCTTCAAGAAGGCCCGGGAGAAGGCGAGCGGCAACGTTCCGGTCGTGATCTTCTTCGACGAGATGGATTCGCTCTTCCGCATGCGCGGCTCCGGCATCTCCTCCGACATGGAGGCGACGGTGGTGGCGCAGTTCCTGTCGGAGATCGACGGCGTCGAGTCCCTGGAGAACGTGATCGTCATCGGCGCCAGCAATCGCCAGGATCTCATCGATCCCGCCGTGCTGCGGCCTGGGCGCCTCGACCTCAAGGTCAAGGTGAACCGCCCGGACGAGAAGGCGGCGCGGGAGATCTTCGCCAAGTACCTGACTCCCAACCTCCCCATGCACGAGACCGCGATCTCGAAGTACGGGGATCCGGAGAAGGCCTGCACGGGGATCGTCAACGAGATCATCGAGAACATGTACTCGACTGGAGACGACAACAAGTTCCTCGAGGTCACCTACGCCAAGGGCGAGCGCGAGATCTTCTACTTCAAGGACTTCGCGAGCGGAGCCATGATCGAGAACATCGTCGCCCGCGCCAAGAAGAAGGCCGTCAAGCGTTTCATCGATCAC
>JAFDEK010000089.1 GCA_019310385.1 Deltaproteobacteria bacterium | reverse complement strand
CAAAGCTGCGGCCCAGCTCGCCGAGAATCGCGTCGGCAACCGGGCGCAGCACCCGCTCGAGATAGTGCCGATGGTCGATGCCCGGGGGCAGCGGTCGGCCCGGTAGCACGGGCTCGGGTCCCGTGTTGGTCACGACGTAACGGATGACCGGGCTGACCCGTCCCCCGGTGAGCTCGGCCGCCTTGCGGGCGGCCTGGATGTGGGGCGGGTTCGACTTCGTGTAGCGGTCGAGGGACCCCTTGCGCAGGCGCTTCACGTACACGAGCTCCGGGTCGAGCTCGCCCGAGCGGAGCCGCTCCACCACCTCCTCGACGAAGGGGAGCAGCTCCTGGTCGTGGAAGAGGCGGTCGAAGAGGCCCTCTTGCAGGCGCCGGGCGATGGCGGGCCAATCCCGGCGAACGGACTCCAGCCCTACGATCTCGAGACCGCGCTCCTGGCTCCAGCCGGCATAGCGCTTCTTGCTCCCCTGCCCGCCTCCGCGAACCCGCGGCAGAAAGAAGCGTGCGTAGACCCGCTCGAGCTCGAGCTCGAGCTGCGGCTCCACCCCGTACTCCCGGCGCACTCGTTCGCGGATGCGCGCGTCGACGCTGGAGCGCAGGCCTTCGGCTTGCGCGGCGATCTTCCCGTTCGCGCCGCCGTCTTCCCGCCGCAGCTTGACGAAGACCGAATCGGTGTCTCCGTAGAGCACCTCCACGCCTTCCTCCTCGAAGGCGTCGGCAGTCCAGGCGAGGGTCTGTTGCCCGAAGCGGGTGATCGCGTTGGCGACGCCGGGATCGAAGAAGCGACAGGCCGTCGAGCCGAGCACGCCGTACATGGAGTTCATCATGATCTTGATGGCTTGATCGGCGTGGCCTTCGCCCCGGCGCTTGGCCTCGTCCCGGCGCTTGGCGAAGCGTTCGAGGATCTCGGGCAGCAGGGCATGCCGCCGGGAGAAGCGGGCGCCGTTGGGCGCCTCGATGGCGTCCGTCTCGCCGGCCGCGCAGGCGTGGGCCAGGGGGTCGAGGTTGAAAGTGCGGATCAGGCTGGGGTAGAGGCTCTTGAAGTCGAAGAGGGCGACGTGTTCGGCGAGGCCGGGGACCGAGTCGAGGACGGCGCCGCCCGTCAGGGCCTCGCTCTCGCGGTCCGGCTCGACGTCGGGCGCCACCCGGCCGCTGCGGCGCAGCTCGGGCAACACCACCAGGTCGAAGGAGGCGATGCTTGCCGAGACTCGATCCAGCTGCATGCCGGTCAAGAGGCTGCGCTCGATGGCGAGATCCAGGAGACCTTCGTGCTCGAGGATGTCGAGGACGAGGCGCGCGTCCTCCCGGTTGTAGGCCACCAGGGCCTCGGGCTCTTCGCGGAACTGGCGCAGGATCTCCGCCGCCTTGTCGGGTACCTCCTCGTCGATGAGCTTGCCCCGGCCCAGCACCGCCCGCGCAACGGTCTCGAGCCGGTAGTCCTCGAGACGCAGGGCGTCGCGCACCAGGGCGATCCCGTCGATCACCATGCGCCCGGCGATCTCCGCGCGTCGCTGTCGCGTGTATCCCCGATCGCGCTGGAAGCGCGGGAGCTCCTCGTCGCGGCCGATGTGACAGGGCACGCCCAGGGCGGCGCAGCGCCGCGCCAGCACCTCGAGATCGAAATCCACGACGTTCCAGCCGAGGATGACGTCGGGATCGATCTCGCGCAGTCGCGCCGTGACGGCGTAGAGCATCCATGATTCGTCGCGATGACATTGCGCTCCGATCACCGGGTCGGGCGAACGCAGGTGGACCTCGTCCACGCCGGGGCCCACCAGGGCCACCGAGAGGATTTCGCCGGCGTCGGGCGTCGTCTCGAGGTCGATGGAGAGGGGATGCAGCTGCGCCGCGGGTCCGCGCTGGATGGCGGGCTCGAGGGTGGGGTTGTGGAAGCAGTGCAGGTCTTCGGGCGTCGCGTGGCTCTCTCCCAGGATATGCACGTTCACCCGCAGCCCGCGGTCGATGAGGTAGCGGTAGGGGAAGCGCAGGTCCGCCTCCAGAGTCGGGACGCCGAGCTCGCGCAGGGCGTCGCGCAGGCGGCGCAGCTCGCCGGGGTTGGGGCCGGCGACGCGATGGAGCGGCCGGCCCGCGAGATCCTTCAGCTCGCAGGCATCGAGGGCAAAGCCCGGCTTGCCGTGGAGCCGGCGCGCCACCGGCTCTGCGTGGGTGCTCGGCACGAAGAAGTAGGGCCGGAAGCGATCGTCTTCGACGAGAAAGGCCGAGCCGTCTTCGAGGCGGCCGTAGAGCTGGATGACCGGGCGACGGTTTCGTAGGCGATAAGTGGGATGAACGACGAGGCCCGTATGCACTGGGGACCTCCCAACCCAGCCCGCCTTCTGCCGGCTGGGCTCTTGCAACAGGCCCGGTCCGGGGCCCGTCATCGTGGATCCGTTCTTGGATCCGTTCTTGGATCCGTTCTTGGAACCATTGTGCCATCGCGGCGGCGCATTTCCCAGCACGCCGCGAGTGTCTCCTCATTTTTCCTGATGGCCGTCGAAGCGGCACCCAAGGGAAGCGGCGGCCGATCAGTGCTCGGCGACCACCGCCAGCAGGCCTGGCCCGAAGCGTTCTGCCTTGGCGGGGCCGATGCCGTGGGCGAGCTGCAGATCGTGGACATTGCCGGGTCGCATGAGGGCGATGTCGCGCAGAGTGCGGTCGCTCGCCACCACGTAGGGGGGGACGCCCTCGGCACGGGCCACGGCAAGGCGGTGCTTGCGCAGGGCTTCGAAGAGCTGCTGGGCATCGCCGTCCAGCACCTCTTCGTCGAAGCTCGCATGGGCTGCAGCGGCTCGGGGGCGCCGGGCCGGGCTGGCCGCGGTGCTGCGCCTGCGGCGCTTGGGAGGCAGTAGCAGGCGGGCCGCCGCTTCTCCGCGCATCACCTGGGCGCCGTCCTCGGTGAGGACTACCACGGGGCGATCCGCTCCCTCGAAGTCGACCCAGCCGGCGGTGACGCAGCGCCGCAGCAGGCGGGTGAGCCACTCCTCCCCGATCTCGGAGAGGATCCCGAAGGTGCGGGTCTCGTGAAGGCCCATGCGCATGAGCCGCTCGTCCTCGGCCCCGCGCAGGAGCTTGACGGCGGCACTCAAACCAAAGCGGCCGTGGACACGGGCGACGGCGCTCAGGGCCTTGCGCACCAGCAGGCTCACCTCCTCGGGCGAGCTCGATGCACACGTCGCACTTGCCGCAGCCCGCGAGGGTCTCGGCCTCGTCGCCGAAGTAGCGCAAGACGGCATCGTGCCGGCAGCTCCCGCCCTCTGCGAAGCGCATGAGCTCGAGGAAGAGGTTCCACTTGTGCTGCACCACTTCGGGGTTGGGGACTGCGCCGCTGGCGTCGTTCTCGATGAGGAAGCGCCTGCGGGCCAGGTCGCCTGGGCCCGTGAGCATGAGCCCGAGGGCCGCCTTGTCGTCGCGGCCGGCGCGACCCACCTCCTGGTAGTAGGACTCGATGGATCCGGGTGGAGCCAGGTGGATCACCGCGCGCACGTCGGCCCGGTCGATTCCCATGCCGAAGGCGTTGGTGGCGACGACGACCTCGGTCTCCCCGTTGGCGAAGCGGCGCTGGGCGGCCGAGCGGCGTTCGGGGTCGAGGCCCGCGTGATAGCAATCCACCCGCCAGCCCTGGTCCGCGAGCCGCTCGCTCTCCTCTTCGGAAGCGCGGCGCGTCGGCGAGTAGATGATCGCGGCGCCCTGCCCCTGGCCGGGGCCGCCCAGGGCCTCGGCCAGGGCGCCGTCGACCGCGGGCTTGCGCTCGCCCTTGCCCTTCACCTCGGCGACGCGGAGCGAGAGATTCGGGCGGGCGAAGCCGCGTAGGAGCTGGGGGGTGGCGTCGTCCAGACCGAGGCGCTCGAGGATCTCGTCGCGCACCACCGGGGTCGCGGTGGCGGTGCAGGCGAGCACCCGGGCATCGCGGAGATCGGCGATGAGGCCGCCGATCTCCATGTACTCGGGCCGGAAGTCGTGTCCCCATTCACTGATGCAGTGGGCCTCGTCGACGGCCACCAGGGGAATCTCGATCTGGCGCAGTAGCCCGCGAAAGGCGGGAAAGCTCAGCCGCTCGGGTGCGACGTAGACGAGCTGGAAGCGCCCCCGGGCCATCTCGCTCATCCGCCGGCGCAGCTCTTCGGGCTCGAGGGTGCCGGCGAGGTAGGTCGCCGAGACGCCGCGCCGCTCGAGGGCGTCGACCTGGTCGTTCATGAGGGCGATGAGGGGCGAGATCACCAGGGTGGTGCCCGGAAGCAGCACGGCAGGGAGCTGGTAGATGAGGCTCTTGCCGCCGCCGGTGGGCGCGACGAGGAGCAGCCGGCCGGTATCGAGCAGGATCTCGACGGCTTCGCGCTGACCCGGCCGGAAGCCGTCGTATCCAAGCTTGTCGAGGCCTGTGTCGATGTCGCAGGCCTGCACGCCCCGGGCGGTCGGCTCGCTCTTCTCGCGGTGAGGCTGCGTCGTGTGGTCCATCTGTGCCATGGGCGAGAGCCCGCAAACCTCGGGGCCTTCGCGCTGTGTTGGGAGCCGTGGGGGCGTCGCGTACCGCGCAGCCACAATCTAGCGATTCGTCGGGCTCGGGTCGCCCCTGATTCTGCGTTTGGCAGCGAGACAGCCGCAGTCATGGACTCCGATCATGGACCCCCGGGCGCCTCGTGGGTCGTGTGAGTCACGCAGTGAGCACCGCCGGGCACGCTGAGGTTGTCGCAGCCGGGTGCGGCGCAGCCGTTCAGCTCTTCGAACTCTCCCGCTTGTACCTGGGCGGCGTGCTGGGTGGCGTCGACCGCGAAGGCGTGGGCCTCGCTCGCGGAGTCGGCTTCGACGATGAGCAGCGAGTCGAGGGCGTGCTCCGGCATGACTTTTCCCGGCGGGATGCCCACGCCGGGCGAGCGCCCCAGCGGGCTGGGCGTCAGGTGGACGTACATCTCATAGAAAGTGTCGTAGTACCAGGTGCCGTGGGTGGCCGCGTACTCGAGGTAACTGTGCTGCCGGGCTACGAAGTCCTGGGTCAGGACCGAGCGATAGCGCTCACTGCGGCCGGGCAGCTCGGCGGGGTCGTGCTTGGGGCGAACGAAGCGTTCGGTGGCCATCCAGGCGGCGACGAGGCAGCGCGGGCAACAGGGCACGAGTGCCGCGTCCCAGCTGGCGCTGCAGCCTTGGCAGGTGACAGAGCTCATGGAGTCCCTCTTTCTCGCGTCTCTCGCGTCTCCGGCGTCTCCGGTAGCGCCCCGGACCCTGTAGGATGCAGGAGATCGCGGCCGGCGTCCGCAGCAGGGCGGTGCCGGGGCCTGCGGGCCGGGAGGATTCAGCATGGTACGCATGGACGCCGTCTACGAGGGCGACCTCCACACGAGCAGTCGCCACGGACCCTCGGGCGCGGAGCTCGCCACCGACGCACCCGTCGACAACCAGGGGCGCGGGGAGAGCTTCTCCCCCACGGACCTGCTGGTGACGGCCCTGGGCAGCTGCATGATGACCATCATGGGCATCGCGGCCCGGGATCGGGGTTGGGCGATGGAGGGTGCTCGGGTCTCCCTGGAAAAGCACATGGGCGAGGCGCCGAGGCGTGTCGCGCGTATCGTCGTGCGCTTCGACATGCCCGGGGGCCTGCCCGCCGAAGCCCGCGGCGTCCTCGAGGAGGCGGCCCGGGGCTGTCCGGTCTGTCGTAGCCTGCATCCCGACATCGAGATCGACCGGTGCTTCGTCTGGGACTGAAGGGTCTGGGGCCGAACGGTCTGGGGCTGAGCGGGGCTTCGGGCACGCCGCGCCGCGCGTTTCGCGGCGCACCGCACGCGGTAGACTTGCTTGCTGGCTGCTCCGGGAGGGCGCGAATGACCGCTGAGAACCTGGCGGGAAACATGGCCGAGGGAAAGGTGCGCTTCGAGATCGAGGACGGCGTCGGGTTGGCGTCGATGGATGACGGCAAGGTCAACGCCCTTTCTCTCGAGGTCTTGAAGGCCCTGCTCGAGGCGCTGGAACGCGCCGAGGAAGAGGCGCAGGTCTTCCTGCTGACCGGCCGCCCGGGGGTCCTTTCCGGTGGATTCGACCTCGGGGTGCTGCGCGGCGGCCAGGGAACGACGCCCGCCGGCGGCGACGCGGCGCGTGAGCTCGTGAAGGCCGGGGGGGAGCTGGCGCTGGGCCTCTACGGCGCCCGCATTCCCGTCGTCATCGCTGCGCCGGGCCACGCCATTGCCATGGGGGCGCTCCTGCTCTGCTCCGCGGACACGCGGATTGGTGCGGAGGGAAGCTTCAAGATCGGCCTCAACGAGATTGCCATCGGCCTCCCCCTGCCGGCCTTCGGAATCGAGCTCGCCCGGGAGCGGATCTCCAAGCGCCACCTCACCCGCTCGGTGCTCGGGGCCGAGATGTACACGCCCGCGCTGGCGGTGGATGCCGGCTATCTGGATCGCGTGGTGGCGCCCGAGGCGCTCCTCGACGAGGCTCGTGCCGAGGCGCACAAGCTGGCCGCTCTCGACGGGCGGGCCCACCACGTCACGAAGTTCGCCATGCGTGGTGCGGCCATCGACCGGATCCGGGCATCCCTCGAACTTGGCTAGCGACGGTCTTCAGGAGCTTCCGATGCGCGGCCACTACACGGTTCACGGATTCGATACCTCGGCGGCGACGCGGAAGCTCGAGGCCGTGGTGCGCTACAAGGGTCTTCCCTACGAGTACCGCCACGAGCACGCTCGCGACCGGCAGAAGCTCGAGCAGCGTGCGGGAAGTCGAGAGCTTCCTGTGCTCGAGACACCCGAGGGCTGGTTCCTCCACGACACCAGCGCTATCTGCATGCTGCTCGAGCGCCTCTTTCCCGAGACGCCGGTCCTGCCCGCGACGCCGGTCCAGCGCATGGTCTGCCACCTGATCGAGGATTGGGCGGACCACTGGCTGATCCGGCCCGCGCTTCATTTTCGCTGGTGTCGTGAGCGCGATGCTCGGGAGCGGGGGCTCGACTTCGTGCACGATCTCACGGCAGCGCCGCGCGAGGGGCCGCTCCCGCGAGCCGAGCGGGTCCAGCGCGACGAGCTGCTCGAGCGGGTCATCGCGCGCGGGCGCCGCTCGGCCGAGGGGCTCGCGGCGGGCGAGGAGCGACAGGACGAGATGGAGTTTGCCTATCTTCGCTTCCTCGATCTTCTCTCGGCCCACGTGCAGCGCCATCGCTTCTTGTTGGGCGGGCAGCCCTGCCTTGCCGATTTCGCGCTCTTCGGCGTCATCGAGGCTCACTTCGCGGTGGACCCGACGCCGCGGGAGATCGCCGCGTTCCGGGCGGGCGCGATCTTCGCCTATGCCCGGCGCGTGTGCGAAGCGCGCTTCGACCTCGTTGCGGCGGCGGCCGCGGAGGCGCCGGCTTCGCCGCGGGTGGGTTGGCTCGCAGGCGACACCATCTCGATCAGCCTGCTTTCACTGATCGAGGTGATCGCCCAGGGCTACCATCAGTTCCTGGAGGCGAATCACGCGGCGCTCAAGAGCGGCGCCGAAGACGTGTCCCTCGATCTCGGCTTCGGCCGTTGGACGGTAGCGGCCCGGCGCGACGACGAATGCCGACGGGTCGTGCTGGCGGATCGGATCGCGAGCCTGGGTGCCGACGACCGGCGCCAGGTTCAGGCCATGCTGGATCCGCTGGGCGCCTGGTCGGTCTACGAGATTCCGCCGCTTTCATCGTAGGGGCCGCGGGCGCTCTTCTCGCGGCCGCGGGCGCTCTTCCGAAGGGCCTCAGGCGCTCTTCTCGTGGCCGCGGGCGCTCTTCGTGTCGCCGCGGGCGCTGAAGTGGGAAGCGCCGACCCGGTTGAATGAGCCGGGCCGGCGCTTCGTATCGAGCGATTGGCGCTCTCCCCAGAATCAGCTGGCCTGCTGCCCCATGCCATAGGCGGACTCGGAGTGCTCGCTCAGGTCGAGGCCCTGGTACTCGTCCTCGTGGCTGACGCGCAGGTCACCCATCACCGCCTTGAGGATGTAGAGGATCGCGACGGTGAGCACGCAAGCGTATGTGGCCGTGAAGCCAATGCTGACGATCTGCTTCCATACCTGCTCGAAGCGGGTCACGTCGTCACCAAGGGCAAAGGGTGCAATGAAGAGGCCCGTCGCTAGCGCGCCCCACAGGCCCCCGATCCCATGGATTCCGAACACGTCCAGCGAGTCGTCGTAGCCCAGGGCGGGCTTGAGCATGGTGACCGCCGCGTAGCAGAGCGCGCCGGCACCGAAGCCGACGAGGATCGAGCCCATGGGGGTCACGAAGGCACACGCCGGCGTGATGCCCACCAGTCCGGCGACGGCTCCCGAGGCCGCGCCCAGCACCGTGGGCTTGCCGCGGTGCAGCCATTCGATGAACACCCAGGCGAGGACAGCGGTGGCGGCGGCGGTCTGGGTGTTGAGGAAGGCGAGGCCCGCAATGCCGTCGGCGGCCAGCTCGCTGCCTGCATTGAAGCCGAACCATCCGACCCACAGCATTGAGGCGCCAATCACGGTGTAGGGCAGGCTGTTGGGCGGCATGGGCTCGCGGCCGAAGCCCTGGCGCTTGCCGATGACAATGGCCGCGACGAGGGCGGAGAATCCGCTGGACATGTGGACCACCAGGCCGCCGGCGAAGTCGAGGGCGCCGAGCTGCGCGCCGATCCAGCCTCCGCCCCAGACCATGTGGGCCAGAGGGATGTAGACGAGGAAGACCCAGATGGTGATGAAGGCCAGGTAGGCGCTGAAGCGGATCCGTTCCGCAAAGGCACCGAGCATGAGAGCAGGCGTGATGATCGCGAACATGCCCTGGAACATCACGAAGACGTAGGTGGGAATGGAGCCCGAGACCGAGTTCTGGTCGATGCCCGAAAGCCCGATCATGCTGAGGTCGCCGATGAAGCTGTTGCCCTCGCCGAAGGCCAGCGAGTAGCCCAGGATGACCCAGAGGACCCCGATCAGTCCTGCTGAGATCATGCACTGCATGAGGACCGAGAGGATGTTCTTCTGGCGCACCAGGCCGCCGTAGAAGAGCGCGAGGCCCGGCAGGGTCATCATCAGCACCAGGGCAGAGCAGACGAGCATCCAAGCCGTGTCGCCGGAGTCGGCAGTCGCCGCCTCCTCTGCGAGGGCAGCGGGGGCGATCATGAGGGGCGCCGCTGCAGTCGCCGCGAGCTTGAGTGGCGAGCGCAGAGCGGACGCGAGAGAGCTGCGGAGCGGATCGGGCACGGTTGGATTCCTCCTGGGGAATTGGAGTTCTGACCGAGGCTCACTAGCAAACGGTGTGCCTTTCTACGCGCAGGTGAGAGCGTGCCTGCGCAACGCAGAGGTCTGACGGGGCGGGGCGTGACCAGGGATTGGGCAGGCGCTGCCCATGCTTTGATCACAGAGCTGCCGGTGCGTCACCTGTGCAGCGCACTTCGTAGTGAGAACCACGCTGCCCATTTCCTCCAGTCGGGTCATTGAGGGAAAACTCCCCCCGCGACGGGGTCGTTCCGTCATTGCTCAATGATTACGAATACTTGCGGACTTTCATGCCCATGGTCCCGGCCTTGCAATGACACCTGTCACTGCGCGGCGAGTTGGCCGTGCGGCCCGGCCTGCGCGGTCGGACGCCCTGGGAAGGCCTGGCAGAGGATCACGCCATGGCGCGCCACATTGCGATCTACGGACTCCAGAAAGCCCCATTCTCCACCTGCGAACGATCCGGGCTCGTGCTCGCTACGGGGCCCCTGTCTCGAGCCGCGACGAGAATCGCAGCCGATTTCGAGCGGGATGCACCCTTGGTCTGCGTGGGTGGGGCGCCCGGCATGGGGAAGAGCAGCCTTCTGCGGGTGCTTCCGGGGATGCTCGGCGAGGGCTATCGGTGCGCGCTCCTTCGTGGCTCGCGCGGGGGCAGCAGCGGCGACGCGGTCGATGCGTGGATCGCTGGGGCCTTCAGGCTCGAGGGCGAAGGACTGTCCCGAGAGGCCCTGGTGAGCCGGCGCGAAGACGGGCGCCGTCTGGTCCTGCTGGTGGACGACGCCGACCGGCTGACTTCCCAGGTGCTGGAGCGCGTCGCAGCTCTGCCCGACTGCACCGACGCAGCCGGTAGGCCGCTGGTTCAAGTAGTGATCTCTGCCGATCTCGACCGCCGCGAGCGCGAGAGCTGGAGCCCGCTCTTGGCCTGGATCGATCCCTTTTGGATCGTCCGCCTCGATACCCTGACTCCGGACTCCATGCACCTCTACCTCGACAGGCGAATGCGGCAGGCAGGCTGGAGGGGCAGGACCCTCTTCAGCGAGACCGCAGCGCTGGCGGTGCACCGGCGCACGGGCGGAAATCCGGGCTCCGTCAGTCGCCTGTGTTCCGAACTCCTCGATCTCGCGAGCGCCGACGGTATCTCGACCATCGATGCGGACTTCGTGCTGCGCGCCGCCCCCGGCGCCGCCGCTTCGCCGCCCCCGCCCAGCCCACCAGCCGCCTCCTCCATCGACTCCGCCCTGGCCCGCCAGCCCCTCACCGCCGACTCCATCCGAAACGCCCCCAGCCTCGACCTCGCCGACTAACGCAAGCCGAGGGGACGGTCCTTAACGGAAGGGGGGCAGTCCGTCCGCGTTCCACTAACGATCGCGCCCGGTCGTGATCGGCCGGTCTTGCGGCGAAACCGCGGCTGAGTGGCCGTGGCGCTCGATGGAGGACTTCCGGTCGCTTCGTGGGGAGTCGGCGCGATGCTGAAGCGCGCGGCTCACCGTAGATTCAGATACACCCAAGGCGCGCGCTACGGCGCGACCTGGTAGATCCAGGTCTCGCGCCGCACGCTGCGCTATCTCGCCTCTTGCCTCCCTAACGCGTTTACTCCGCCGCCGGCTTCCGAGATCTGCGAAAGCGAGGCCTCGTTCCGCGCAGACCGCCTCGATAAGTCGGGCAAGGGGCGATGAGTCGAGGCCAGTATCGCGGGGCCGCGGCTGGGCCCATGGTGGCGCCTCGCAACGCTCGTCAGCGACCTCGGCTGTTTTCGCGACCTCGCGAATTCGGGCATGCAGTCGCTGGCGCGCTTCTCGGTCTTGTTCGCCGACGAGAAGCAGGGTTGTCGCGCAGGCCTCGAAGGGTCGAGCGGGTCGGTCGCCCGTCAGGGCTCCATGTCCGCTCCAGGGGAAGGCGCGGAGCGCGTCCGCGTTCGGCACCAGTCCAGCTCGCAGCGGATTGCTGTGAATGTACGTGATCAGGTTCAAGAGATCGTCGTCACCTTCGACGAGGCGAGACTTGTAGCGGTTCTGTACAAGGTGCCCGACTCGCCCGTGTCGCCGGTTGAACGAGCTCGCGTACCCGGTGCCCAGGCGCGCCATGAGCTTCCGAAGGGGGACGTCGCCGGTCTGGAGGGCAAAATGCACGTGGTTCGGCATGAGGACCCAGGCGAAGCAGCGGAAGTGAAGTTCTGGAACCAGCCGATCCAGCCGTCTGAGGAAGCCCTCGTAATCCTGTAAGTCGTGGAAGATCTGCCGCCGTTCGATGCCGCGGATCATGACGTGTTGCACCTGGCCAGGTGCGTCGACTCTCGGTCCCCTGGGCATGGGAGCTCCGGAGGGACCGGGTGGGAGGTTGGTGGTTTATCGCGACTCGCTGGTGTTGACCAGCCCAGTGAGGCAGTTTTTCGGGGGCCGTGCCCTTTGATGACGGAGTCAGGCCACAAGTGCTCACTTTGCGTTAAGCACCGTCCTCATCCCTTGGACGACCTTGCGTTAAGGACCGTCCCCCCCGCTTGCGTTATTCGGCGAGGTGGAGGATGGGGGTTTGGGTTGGGCGGCGTCCGGTACGCAGGTCGGGGGCGCCGAGGCGGGCGGCGTCGGCGGTGAGGTCGTCGGGTTGTTGCTGGGACTCGCGCTCGGCCTCGACGCGCTTGCGGTAGTGGTCGATCTCCCGCTCGCGGGTTTCGTCGTCCCAGCCCAGCACGCTGCCCATCTCCTGTGCGACCCGTTCTGCCGCGCCGAGACCTCGGTCGAAGGTCTCGATGGAGATGCGGGTGCGCCGGGTGAGGACGTCATCGAGGTGCAGGGCGCCCTCGCACAGGGCCGCGTAGCGAGCTTCCACGCACAGGTAGGTCTTGGTGCCCGGAATCGGGTCGGCGAGCTGGGGGTGCTCTTTGATCAGCTCCAGAAGATCGTCGATGCAGGTGCCGTGACGCGAGAGCAGGTGCTCGATTCGTTTGACGTGAAGCCCGCTCTCACTGGCGATCTGTTCGCGTCGGTTCCAGTAGCCCTCGTAGCCGTCGGCGCCGACGAGCGGAAGCTCGTCGGTGCAGCTCGCCGGAACGCGCTTGTCGAGGTTGCGGCTCGCCATGTCGATGGCGTCCTGGGCCATGATCCGGTAGGTCGTGTACTTGCCTCCCGCCACGGTAATGAGGCCGGCCACGGATTGGGATACCGCGTGCTCTCGGCTCAGCTTGCTGGTCGCATCGCTCTCGCCGCTCAGCAGCGGTCGCAGGCCGGCGTAGATGCCCTCGATGTCCCGGTGGCTCAGCGGCTGGGCGAGAACGGTATTGAGGGTCTCGAGCAGGTAGTCCACGTCGCTGTGGCTGGCCGCCGGGTGTGCGAGATCCAGGTTCCAGTCGGTGTCGGTGGTCCCGATGATCCAGTGATGCTTCCAGGGAATCACGAAGAGAACGCTCTTCTCCGTGCGCAGGACGAGGCCGCTGTCTCCGGCGATGCGGTCGCGAGGCACCACGAGGTGGATCCCCTTGGAGGCGCGCACCTTGATGCGACCCCGGCCGCACATGGCCTGCACCTCGTCGGTCCACACCCCGGTGGCATTGATGACCCGGCGGGCCCGCAGCCGGAACTCGTGGCCGGTCTCGAGGTCGCACACCTCGACGCCCGTAACGCTGCTGCCCGTTTCGAGCAGGCCGATCGCCTCGGCACTACTCGCCACACACGCCCCCTGTTGCGCCGCCGTGCGCACCAGCGCGAGGGTGTGCCGGGCGTCGTCCATCTGGGCATCGTAATAGACGATGGCGCCGACGAGGGCCTTGCGCCTCAGGCCCGGAAAGAGCTTCAGCGCCGAGCGGCGCGTCAGGTGCCGGTGGCGGGGCAGGGCGCGCCGTCCCGCGAGGGTGTCATAGAGCAGGATGCCGGCGCCGATGTAGAGCCGCTCCCACAAGCGGTGCTTCAAGGGAATCAGAAAGGAGACCGGCCGCACCAGATGCGGGCACAGGCGCTCGAGCATGAGGGTCTGCTCGCTCAGTGCCTCGCGCACCAGGCCCAGCTCGAGCTGCTCGACGTAGCGCAGCCCGCCGTGAATGAGCTTGCTCGAGCGGCTCGATGTACCCGCCGCCCAGTCGCGTTGCTCGATGAGGGCCACCGAGAGCCCTCGACTCGCTGCATCCAGGGCAGCCCCGGCCCCCGTGACGCCTCCCCCGATGATCGCGACGTCGAACTCCTCCCCGGCCATGCGCTCCAGGGCACGGATTCGCTGTTGGGGTCCCAGTGTTGCGGCGTCCATGCTGCTCTCCGTGGCGGCCGGTTCTACTACCCGGGGACTCGGGATTCTACCGGCAACCGGGAGAATGCGCGGCGCCGGGCGCGGAGTCCTCCACCGGTCCGCCGGGAAGGGCGTCCTCAGGGTCTCGCGTCATCCGGAGCTGTACTTGGAGAGGCTCTTCTTGGCAGGGCTGTTCTTGGCGGGGCCGTTCTTGGAAAGGCCGTTCTTGGAATGGACAAGAAGAGGCGAACTCCCCTCGGGAGGGCTGTCCATCCGCCTCGGACGCGTTGCAACGCCAAGGCGGTGAGGGGAGCTGCCTCAGAGGTCCCGAGCCAGCGAGACCTCATACCAGGTAGTGGGCTGAGAACGCAGAAACGTTTCTCCGAATCTCGTCACAGGTCCCGAATTCGTCATCGCTGAAGCGAACCGCCATGCCGGTGGGCAGGCTGCTGCAGGCGAGATTGCCCGGCACGTTGGTGTAGAGGACCTGGCCTACCACGCGGACGACGCCTGCGGGGAAAGGGAACTCGATCGTGATGTTCGCCCCCGCCATGGAGGGCCGGCCGGTTTCGAGGAAAGCGCCCCCGCCCGAGAGGTTATAGACATTGGCCGTCTTGCGGCGCCCGCCAGCTACGATACCCGCGGTCATGTTCGTCGGGATCCTCGTCTCACTGCGCAGGTATTCGGCCCGACGCTTTGCCATGGCGGAGTTGAGTTGGAAGCGCAGCGCGTGATCCGAAACGGGCTCCCAGAGCGCGACGGTGACCCCTGCATCCCGCAGCCGGCGCCGTACCTCCGACCCGGCCGGTGCGCCGGTAGCGATGAAGACGAGCACGGGTGAGGCCGAGAGCTCGCGCAGGGCGCCGAGGGTCTCGGCGAGGTCGACGGCCGGCAGGTCGGGCTCCATCAGCGCCGCGCCGTAGAAGAAGCCGCGCTCCTCGGCCAACTCGAGAGCGTCCACGGGTGTCTTCGCCCGTACCGTGCGATAGCCCATCTGGCGCGTGCGCTCCGCCAGGTCAGAGAGATGGGAGCCGTGTCCCCCCAGTACCAGAACCGACTGCTCTCGAGTCATGCACTCACTCCTCCAGGCTCTCGGTTCGGTGCTACGGATCGGCACCTTGAGGGAGTAAGCTCCGGTTCCTGTGGCAAGTCGGCGATCGTTACGCCGCCGGCTGGAAGCGCGAGGAAGCAATGAGCGAAGCCCGGCCCTCCCGTGAGACCTGGCGTGTGATGAATCTCGATCTCGCTATCGACGAGACGGAATCCCGTCTTCGTGAGCGGGCGCACGAGGCGGCGGGTGTGGGGGCCGAGGAGGTCCGGGGCTTTCGCATCGCGCGCAAGTCCGTCGACGCGCGTCGCTCGCGAGGCGGGAAGCGGCGAATCCGATTTGTCGTCCAGGCGGATCTGGTGCTCGAGGCCGGCTTCACGAGCCCGGCCTTCGAGCGCGCCCGACGCGCTGGTAGAGTGAAGCGCTGCGCCGAGCCCGCGTCCCTGGAGCTGGCCTCGGTGCATCCCTCGCTGGCCGGGGCTCGGGTCGTCGTGGTGGGCTCCGGGCCCGCAGGGCTCTTCGCCGCGCTGGTCCTGGCGCGGGGCGGCTGCCGGGTCGATCTCCTCGATCGCGGCCCCGGCCTGCACGAGCGCGGCCGCGCCATGAGCGCCTTCGTGCGAACTCGAGAGCCCGACCCCGAGGCCAACCTGCTCTTCGGAGAAGGTGGCGCCGGCACCTACTCGGACGGGAAGCTCTACAGCCGGGTGGATCATCCCCTCGAGCTTCCCATCCTCGACGAGCTGGTGGATTGCGGCGCTCCGCCCGAGATTCGCTACGACTCCCGGGCGCACATCGGCACCGATCGCCTTCACCGGGTGCTTCCGCGCCTGCGCGGCCGGCTCGAAGACGCCGGCGTTCGCTTCCACTGGATGACCCGCATGGATTCCCTCGTGATCAAGGGGGAGGGCGTGCGCAGCGTACGCGCCGTCGTGAGTTCCGCGGGAGAGCTGCCCTGCGATGCCCTGGTGCTCGCCGTCGGGCACAGCGCCCGGGACAGCTGGCAACGCCTCGCAGAGCAGGGCGTCGTCTTCGAGGCCAAGCCCTTTCAGCTGGGCGTTCGCATCGAGCACCCCCAGGCCCTCATCGATGCGGGACGCTACGGCACGGGGCCCGAGGCGGCGCTCCTCGGCCCGGCGTCCTACGGCCTGGTGTGCAGGGCCCAGGCGGACAAACCCGGCGCCCACACCTTCTGCATGTGTCCCGGCGGCCAGATCGTCGCCACCGTGAACGGCACCCGCGAGCTGTGCACCAACGGCATGAGCAATTCACGCCACTCCTCGCCCTGGGCGAACGCCGGCGTGGTCACCACCGTCGGGCCCCGGGAGTTCGGGTCCGGGCCCTTCGCGGGAGTGGATCTGCAGCGCCGGCTGGAGGGGCTCTTCTTCGAGGCGGGCGGCTCGGACTATCGGGCGCCGGCCCAGTGGGCGCCGGACTTCCTGGCGGGGCGCGCGTCGAGATCGGTTGGCCCCACGAGCTACAAGCTGGGCGTGACGCCCGGACGCATCGACGCCTTGTTGCCGCCCAGAATCCGCGACGCCCTGCGCAGGGGCCTCGAGCGTTTCGATCGTCAGATCGCCGGCTTCGCGGGCCCCGAAGGCCTGCTGGTGGGGATCGAGTCTCGCAGCTCTGGCCCCGTACGCATGCCGAGGGATCCCGAGAGCTTTCGTGCCGCGGACTTCGCCAATCTCATACCGGTGGGGGAGGGCGCGGGATACGCCGGCGGGATCATGAGTTCAGCCATCGACGGCGCACGAGCCGCGCAGGCGCTGCTCGCGGGCGGTCTCTGATCGCCCGCGGTCGTAGGTCTCGGGCGCTCGGCTATTCTGCTGCCCCTCTCGGGACCCGGATCATGAAGCCCTTTCGAAGCTCGCTACTCAGCCTCTTTCTACCCATCGCCCTCGCCTCCGTCCTCGCCGGGCCGGCCTGCGATTCGCGCAGCCGCGAGATCAAGTCGCGCCTCAGCCCCAAAGAGGCTGCGCTCTACGACCGCGGCCGCCAGCTCTCCACCGAGTGCTGGACCTGCCACGACCTCTACGAGAAGAACACCAAGGTCGGGCCCCATCTGGTCGGGGTCTTTGGTCGCGAGGTGGGGAGCGTTCCCGGCTTTCCCTACTCCGAGGGCTTTGCGCGCTCCCAGCTCGTATGGGATCGGCGGATCCTCGGTGCCTTCCTCTCCAACGTGCCGGGCTTCATCCCGGGCACCAACATGGTGGCCCGCAGCGTGAGCAGCCCGCCGGAGCTGCAGGCCCTGGTCTTCTACCTCGAGCACGCGACGCGTCCCTGAGCGAAGGCCGCGCAGCGGGAGATCCGCCTGGAGATCGGGCGCCGAAGCTTCCAGTGAGGCGTCAGGGATGCTTGCCTCTCCCGGCAGTCCGGTGCATGCTCGCAGCGACGTCGATGCGCTGCCGCTGGCGTCTGCGGAGGAAAGGCCCATGCTCGACGGAAGCCATAGCATCACCATCGGCTACATCCTCTGGATCTTCGGCTTCACGGGCTCCCACCGCTTCTATTACGGGAAGCCCATCAGCGGGACCCTCTGGTTCCTGACCCTGGGCCTGCTGGGCATCGGTTGGCTGATCGACATCTTTCTGATTCCGGCTATGGACCGCCAGGCCGACCTGCGTTTCGAGAAGGGGACGATCGACTACAACGTCGCTTGGATCCTGCTCACCTTCCTCGGCCTCCTGGGCATCCACCGGATCTACATGGGCAAGATCGTCACCGGGTTGCTCTACATGCTGACTGGCGGTCTCTTTGGCCTGGGCTACCTCTACGATTACTGGACCCTGAACGATCAGATCGCGGACCTGAACTACGGACTTTGAATGCGGCGTGACATCTTCGACGACGAGCACGAGCTCTTCCGCGACCAGTTCCGGCGCTTCGCCGAGACGGAGGTCGCGCCCAAGCTGCCGGGCTGGCTCGAGGCGGGGAAGACCGATCGCGAGACCTGGCGGCTCTGTGGTGAGGCGGGTTACCTGGGCGCCAACGCTCCGGTGGAGTATGGCGGCGCCGGCGGCGACTGGCTCTTCGACGCCGTCATCATCGAGGAGCTGGCCCGCATTCGCGCCCACTCCCTCATGCTCTCCCTCCACTCGGACATCTGCATGCCCTACCTCACGAGCTACGGCAGCGAGGACCAGAAGCAGAAGTACCTCACCCGAGCCATCTCCGGCGAAGTGCTCCTGGGTATCGCGATGACCGAGCCGGGGACCGGGTCGGACCTCGCCAACGTCCAGACCCGGGCCATTCGCGACGGCGACGACTACCTGCTGAACGGGGCCAAGACCTTCATCTCCAGCGGCCAGATCGGCGATCTCTTCATCGTCGTGGCGAAGACGGATCCGCAAGCGAGCCCGCCCCACAACGGCATCAGCCTGCTCCTCGTCGAGGCCGATTCTCCCGGCTTTCAGCGCGGGCGGAATCTCGTGAAGCTGGGCCTCAAGGGACAGGACACCAGCGAGCTCTTCTTCGAGGACTGCCGGGTGCCGGCCGAGAACCTCCTGGGCGGCGAGGGGCAGGGATTCAAGATGCTCATGGAGAAGCTCCAGCAGGAGCGCCTCTCCATCGCGGTGGGGAGCATCGCGGCCTGCCGGCGCTCCTTCGAAGACACCCTGGACTACGTGAAGGAGCGCCACGCCTTCGGCCGCCCCATCGGGACCTTCCAGAACACCCAATTCAAGCTGGCCGAGCTCGCCACGGAAATCGAGGTCGGCCAGGCCTTCATAGACAAGCTTCTCTCCGCCCACGTGCGCGGCGACGACATCGTCTCCGAGGTGAGCATGGGAAAGTACTGGTGTAGCGATCTCCAAAAGAAGGTGGCCGGCGAGTGCCTGCAGCTCTTCGGCGGCTACGGCTTCATGGAGGAGTATCCCATCGCGGCCGACTACCGGGACGCCGCCGTGCAGTCGATCTACGCGGGCACCAACGAGATCATGAAGGTCATCATTGCCCGGCGCCTGGGGCTGGGGTGAGGTAGGGGCGCCTGCGGCTGGGGTGAGGTAGAGGCGCCTGCGGCTGGGGTTGAGGTGGGGGGCCTGGGGATGGCGATTACGATCGATCGGGTTGCGGGGCTGCTGGTGTTCGGTCTGCTACTGGTGCCCGGTCTGCTACTGGCGCCGGCGGGAACGGCTTCCACGAGTCCGGGGGGCGCAGGCCTGCAGGTCTCGCCCGGCCGCGCGCTCTTCGAGCGCTACTGCGTGACGTGTCACGGCGAGAAGGGGCGGGGCGACGGGCCGGTGGCTCCCGCCTTGATCAACACCCCGTCGGATCTGACCACGATCGCGGCCCGACGTGGTGGCGAGTTTCCCGCCGCCGAGGTTGCCCGCTACATCGACGGCCGCACCCAGGTTACCGCCCACGGAACCCGGGTGATGCCCGTCTGGGGTCTCGTCTTCTCCGAGGGCATCCCCGAAGAAAGCACCGCGGAGGAGTTCGTCCGCGGAAAGATCAGTGTCCTCGTCGACTACCTGCGCAGCATTCAGCGGGTTCAGCGGGATTGAAGGAGTTCCGAGGCCGCTTCCCCTCGCCTCTCCCGTTTTCCCCGCCCTCCCGCCTCCCGCGCTGACCGCAGAGGGGCTGTATTCCCTCAGTTTTGCGCGGATCGTTCGCCTCGGGAAGGATCCGCGCAAACAAGCGTGCGGTTCATGGCACCGATGGGATTAGAATGGCGCTGTCTCGAACGGAAGAGGAGGCTGCGCGCCCCATGCACGGATCGACCCTCGAAGCGCGACGAAGAAGCTCCGCTCCCCCTGCAGACCGCTGGGCCCTCGCACCGCGAGTCGGGCTCGTCGTGCTCGCCGCGCTGCTCGCCGCACCGGGCACCGCCCTGGCCGACGGCGCCGGCATCGACGGCGGGGACACCGCGTGGATTCTGGTGTCCACCGCCCTCGTCCTCTTCATGACCATCCCCGGACTCGCGCTCTTCTACGGCGGGCTGGTGGCGACCAAGAACGTGCTCTCGGTGCTTATGCAATGCCTGGCGTTGACGGCGGCCGTCACGATCGTCTGGCTGGCCTTCGGCTACAGCCTCGCCTTCGACGCCAGTGGAATGGTGGAGGGCGAGACCAACCTGCACTCCTTCGTGGGCGGGCTCTCGCGTTGCTTCCTGGCCGGCGTCGACGGTTCTACGGCGTGGGGCTCGATTCCCGAGGTGCTCTTCTTCAGCTTCCAGATGACCTTCGCGATCATCACGCCCGCCCTCATCGTGGGCGCCTTCGCGGAGCGCATGAAGTTCTCCGCCATGCTGCTCTTCTCCCTGGTCTGGCTGGTCGTCGTCTACATTCCCATCTGCCACATGACCTGGGGCGGCGCCGGCGGCTTCTTCGCGGATCGCGGCGTCTTCGACTTCGCCGGGGGCATCGTGGTGCACATCACGGCCGGTATCGGGGCCCTGGTGGCCTGCATCGTGATCGGCCCGCGCAGCGGCTACGGCACTACGCCGATGTTTCCCCACAACCTGACGATGACCATCACCGGCACCGCGATGCTCTGGGTGGGTTGGTTCGGCTTCAATGGCGGCAGCGCGTTGGCGGCCAATGGTGACGCCGCCATGGCGATCACCGTGACCCACATCTCGGCCTCCACGGCCGCCCTCACATGGATGGGCATCGAGTGGGTGATCAACAAGAAGCCCAGCGCCCTCGGCCTCGCCACGGGTGCCATCGCGGGGCTCGCCGCGGTCACGCCGGCCTCGGGATTCATCGGCCCGGTGGGGGGGCTGCTGATCGGCCTTGCCTCCGGCGCCCTCTGCTTCCTGGCCTCGACGAGCATGAAGCGCAGGCTCGGCTACGACGACTCCCTCGACGTCTTCGGTGTGCACGGCGTCGGCGGCTTCGTCGGCACCGTGCTGGCGGGCGTCTTCGCGGCCGGCTACTTCGGCGGTAACCAGGGCGACCTCGACATCGCGAGCCAGGTGGGCACGCAGCTGACGGCCGCCGTCGTGACCGTCGTCTATACCGCGGCCGCCACCTGGGTGATTCTGAAGGCCGTCGATGTGCTGGTGGGACTGCGTGTCGAGGTCGAGGCGGAACGCCACGGGCTCGACATCTCGCTCCACGACGAGTCGGGCTATCGTCTATAGACTCTTGCTATCGACTCCTGGCTGAGACAGACCGAGCATAGGGAGATCTCCCCGCAATGAAGAAGATCGTAGCCATCATCAAGCCCTTCAAGCTCGATGACGTAAAGGAGGCGCTCCACGGGATCGGGGTGGAGGGTATGACGGTCACCGACGTGAAGGGATTCGGAAGGCAGAAGGGCCACACCGAGGTCTACCGCGGTGCCGAGTATGTGGTCGACTTCCTCCCCAAGCTGAGGATCGAAGCCGTCGTTCGAGACACGATCGTCGAGCAGGCTCTCGAGGCCATCATCCAGGCGGCGGGTACTGGGAAGATCGGCGACGGCAAGATCTTCGTCTCGAGCCTCGAGGAGACCGTGCGTATCCGCACGGGCGAGCGCGGCGAAGACGC
>JAFDEK010000021.1 GCA_019310385.1 Deltaproteobacteria bacterium | reverse complement strand
ACGAGGTGGTCGTCACCGATTTCGAGTTCGTGGACGGCACCCGGATCCAGGTCGAGAGCATGGAGTACGGCAAGGCGGGCTCCTTCGAGGTCCGTCAGGAGCTCCTCGACGCCTTCGACTACACCCCGGAGCGATCGGGTCCGGAGCATCGCAAGCTCACCCTGCGCGCGGGCTACGCGTTCAGCTCCATCCTCGGCTTCGAAGAGCCGGCCGAAGGTTCCCCCCCGGTCACCGTCGCGGGAAACGAGATCCGCCTGGTCTCGCGGGGCAGCGTCGATGCAGTGACGAACGCCCCGGAGTTCACCGCCCCGGATGCGAATGGCGACGGCGCGGACCCCAACGCTCCGCCCCACACCTTCGTGATCGAGCAGGGCGCGAGGATCGCCCAGTATGCCATCGAGTTCGACGACGACGGCAGCGCACTCGTCGACGAATTCGGCGACCTGATCCAGCGGCCCCTGCTCCCTCTGGACAGCCAGTTCGGCGGAGGCGCGGGACCGGGCCAGGTCTATGGCCTGCGCTCCAACTTCGCGAGCATCAATCTCGAAGACCCCATGGAGCTGGCCGGGGCCAGCGGGAACGGCCGGCTCATTCTCTCCGCGCCGGAGGTCCGCATCACCAACGACGAGCGCCTGTGGGACGACCCCGAGAATCCGAGCTCCAACGTCCTCGTGGTCGACTACGGCGCGGAACACGAGCTCGAGATCCGCGCAGACGCCGTCCACCTCGAGCACAGCGAAGAGACGGCCAAGTGGTACATCGAGGCCACCGTGGACGCCTCCGAGATCGACAACCTCAGCGCCTTCGACCGCGGGGACGGCGACGAAGAGTTCGACGTTTCGACCGCCAATTCACCGCCGCCGGAGGCCCTCGCGCCCGGGGGCTTCACCGTCGTCCAGGACGGAGACCTGAGCCAGGCCCTCCTGCCCGAGCTCGGCGCCTTCGGCACCGGGCAGTACAACGGCGACCTCGGCCGCGCTGACGAAGATGCCCTCTTCTACAGGCTCCGCTCCAATCGCGGCAGCGTGGAC
This sequence comes from Deltaproteobacteria bacterium, assembly GCA_019310385.1. Lineage (GTDB taxonomy): Bacteria > Myxococcota_A > UBA9160 > UBA9160 > UBA4427 > JAFDEK01. Next base: position 42,208 of record JAFDEK010000021.1, on the reverse strand, counting down.
TTCGTGACGGGCGGCGGCGGGGACTACGACAAGATCGCCAACTCGAGCCTGAGCATCGAGCTGGGCGACAACCCCTTGGTCGACCAGACGATCACCTTCATTCCGAACGTCTTGCTCGAGCTCGCTTCCCTCGTCGTCACCACTCCGAGTGCCCTCGAGATCAGCGACGGGACGAACATCTCCAGCGAGGGACCGATCAGCTTCATCGCCTCCACCAACGGATACGGATTCGAGGACGATCCCGCTGTGGGCCTGAGCTTCGGAAGCGGTGTGACGCTCGAAGGCTCGAACCTCGTGTTTTCCGCGGGAGACGGCTCCACGCCGCCGCCGACCGAGTCCTACAGCGACGAAGAAATCGAGAATTTCCGGGATCTGGGACTCAGCGAGGAAGCGATAGACGCACTCGTCGCCGAGCGCGAGGCGACCATCGCGAGTGAGGACGGCGACGACATCGAGGCGAGGCGCAGCACGATCGTCGACTTCAGCAACGACCCCACCTTCTTGATCTCCGGGGCCGACGAGGACGGCGACGGCGTCATCGACGGCAGCTCCTTCTCTGTCACCCAGGACGGCAGCATCGAGGGCAGCGATCTTCCGGACAGCGGCGGCGCCAGCGGCATCACCAACATCGACCAGCTCGGGCTCTACAGCCTGGACTCCGCCGACGGCTCGATCCTGATGGGCTCCGGCGATCCCCTCGACACCAACAACGACAGCCTGGACCGGGTAAGCGACGCCGATACCGTGGAAATGTTCGCGACGCGCATCGAGCTGGGGAGCACGGGCGTGCTCGGAACGCCCGGCGCCGAGGACGAGTGCGACGACTGCGAGCTCAGCAACACCACCCTGCGCGCCAACGAGATCGTGCTCTCCGCTGAGGATGGCGTCTTCGCCGACATCGACAGCTTCCTGCTCGCAAACCTGGACAACGGCTCCTTCCTCAGCCACTTCGAAGTCCGCCAGCTCTTCGCCGTGGCGGACGGCGCCACCCTCCCGGACCGCGACCAGTTCTTCGCGGGTCCCAGCAACTCGGGTCCCGAGGGCGTCGACTACTTCGTGAATCTCGCCGCGTTCGGCGGCACCGCGACCATCAACGTCGACGAAGAGTTCGCGAAGAAGGTCCAGACTTCACGCCTCATCCTGCAGGCCGGAACGGGCGGGGAGGTCGTGATCGGCGAGGTGGATCACAGCGAGCCGATCTTTCCCCTCATCCTGCAGTCCCTCATCGTCAACCCGGACGAGGACGTGCTCGACACCCGAACCCTCATCAAGTCGACGACGACCAATCCCGACTTCGACCCCGAGACCGGCGAGGAGCTCCCCGCCCGCACCATCGTATTCACCACCTTCGATCAGAACTACTACGACGCGGTAGAGATCGGAGAGCACGCCCGGCTCGAGGGCCGGGAGCTGGTCTTCCACTCCAGCGTGGATTCGGAGGCCGCGGGCCCGGCGAAGCTCACGGTCAGGCCCTGGGGCATCGCCCACTTCCAGGACGACATCGGAGCGACCGCCCCCCTCGACACCTTCGAGCTGCTCTTCGATCGCGAGTTCGACGCCACGCCGGTGCTGGCCTTCGGCCGGGACGGCAACGACGACATCTCGGTCACCGTCGTCAATGACATCCTCCTCAACGTGGAGGGGAGCGCCGAGCCCCGGACCGCCGCAACCATCTACCAGGAAGACGGCAACCTGAGCTTCACGAGTCAGGAGGGCGACTTCGAGATGGGCAGCGGCGAGAAGCTCTCGGTGGTGGGCGACCTGGTCATACGAGCCGGCGATCCGGACGACGACAGCGTCGACGGGGTCGCGACCCTCGGCGACCTCGCCGCCTTCGACATCGACGTCGTTGCCGACGGCATCGACTTCATCAGGCGCGGCGCCGGCTCCCTGTGGCGCGCCGACTTCGCCTTCGTGAGTGACGGCGGCATGGACCTCGTCGCCAACGTCATCAAGCTGACGGCGAAGCGCGTGGGCTTCATCGGCGACGGCCGCAACCCCGTCCTCGTGGTGCCCGACCCCCTGGATACCCGCGACTCCCTGCAGCTCGACCTTCCAAGCGGCACGCCTCTCGTCGCCGTGGCGGCCTTCCGCAACGACTTCGGGCCAGTGACCGGGGACTTCTTCGATCTCGAAGGCACGACCCTCGATCTCACGGCCAACGGCGGTGCCCGTGGCGACCTCTCGAATCAGTACCCGGTCGCGGCGCCCGCCCCGCCCGTGCCGGTCCCGCCCTTCTGGATCGTCGGCGATCCGGCGCCCCTACCCACCCTGGGCATCGAGCCCCGCCCCCTCACCGCCTGGGAACGGAGCGACCGCCTGGGCGGCGTGGTGATCTACGACGACTTCCGGCACCGCAGGGCCGCGAACTCGTCCGCAGCAGTCGTGGTCGAGACCCGCCTGCTGCGCAGCGAGCTCGACGAGGCCGCTGCGCTCCACCGCGACGTCTTCGGCGCCGTCGGGGAGAACACGCAGAAGCTCCGCCAGGCGCTCCACGCTGCGGTGGAGGACTACAAGCGCAGCACCGGTGCCCGGCGCGTGATCGGCTTCGAGTTCCGGCGCTACCTGCGCAACCGGCCGAGCTCGCAGTTCGCCGCCCATCAGGCGCTCGAGAAGCTCGACCGGCTCTTCGGCTACCACCGACGCTCCGGGCTCGCCCCCTCGGAGTACGAGCGCATCCAGAGCCAGTGGCTGGTCGCCATCACCCCCGACGGCATCACCCGGGACCAGCTGGGCCAGGCGATCCACCCCTCGCGCTACGTCCGCGGCAGCGACATCCTCGACATCTTCGGCGACTGACGGGGGGCGGGGGCGGGGACGCGGATCTTGCTGAGTATTTGCCCTACTCGGCGAAGGCCTCGATCTCGACGACTTCGACCGGGCCGAGGCCTTCGAGGGCCGGGACCAGCGCGTCGGCCGGGCCGGCGACCACGATGGCGGCGCGCTCGGGATGCAGCAGCTTGCCCGCGATGCCGGCAGCCTGCTCCAGGGTCACCGCCCGCACCCGGGAACGATAGGTGTCGAGGGAATCCTCGGGCAAACCGTGGATGTCGAGGGACACCAGCCCGGCCATGACGGCGGCCGAGGTCTCTAGACCCAGGCCGAAGCTCCCCACCGCGTAGCTCTTCGCCCGATCGAGCTCGTCCCGGGTGGGCGGCTGCGCCCCGTGCATCTCTTCGACGATCTGCAGGATCAGGTCGACGGCCTCCCGGGCCTCGGGCACCCGGGTGAAGGTCGAGACCGTGAAGGGCCCCGGCTCGCGACGCAGGGAGAAGCCCGAGCCGATGCTGTAGGTGAGTCCGGCGTCGGAGCGCACGCGCACCATCAGCCGCGACGAGAAACCGCTGCCGCCCAGGATCTTGTTCATGAGGTCGGCCTGGATGCGCTCCGGATCCGTGCGCCGAATGCCCTCATGGCTGATCCCGATACGCGCCTGGACGAGATCGGGGCGGTCCACGACCACCACGCGCCGCTCCGAGGGCGTGGGGTTCGGCGGGGGCGGCGACGCCGGCGGCAGCTCGCCGGGCGACCAGCTACCGAAGGCCGCCTCCGCCCGGGCAACCCAGTCATCGCGATCGACGTCGCCCGCGACGTAGAGGATCGCGTTGTTGGGCACGAAGTAGCGCGCGTAGAGGGCCTGGGCGGCGGCCGCGTCGAGGGCGGCGACGGTCGCCTGCGTCCCATCGATGGGCAGGCCATAGCGGTGCCCGCCGTAGAGGCTGCGGGCCATCTGCCAACGGAGCAGAGTGGCGGGATCGTCCAGGGCCTTGGTCAAGGCGGCGAGATGCTCGCCGCGCGCCCTCTCGGCCTCCCCGACGTCGAATCGGGGACGCAGGGTGACGTCCGCCAGCACGTCGACCAGGCGATCCAGATCCCGGGAGAGCCCCGCGACTCCTACCCCCATGGCATCCCAGCCGGCGTTGACCGAGAGCGATGCGCCGATCTCGTCGACGGCGAGGGCGAGCTGCAGCGCATCGCGCGCCCCGGCGCCCCGCTTCATCAGCTCGGAGGTATAGGAGGCCAACCCCGCCTGCTCGAGGCCGACGCTTCCGGCGCCGCGCCGCACCTTCACCCCCATGACGACGCGGGGAAGACTGTGGTCTTCGAGGATCAGCAGGTGCATGCCGTTCTCGAGGCGCAGCCGGGTGAGGGCTCCGGGCTGGACCACCGGCGTCTCGCGGGCGGGCGGCGGCGGCAGCTCCCAGGCGGGCTTGGCGGCTCCGCCCCCGTCTCTCGCGCAGGCGGGCGCCAGGGCCAGAACGAGCGTCAGGGCCAGTCCCATCGGATGCGACAGGAGCCCCGCTGCAGCAGAAGGCCTCGGAGAGCAGGTCACGGCGACGCCTCCCCCTGTGACGAGGATTCCGGCGGCGCGATTACATGAATCACGCTGCGCTGATCGTCGACGAGGTACTGGCTCACCACCCGCTGCACGTCGTCGGCGCTCACCCGCTGGATCTCGGCCAGACGCTCGTCGAGGGGACGCACGCGCCCGAAGGCCACCATGTCGGAGCCCACCCGATTCGCCAGGGCATGGGCCGTCCCGAGGCCGTTCACCAGGGACACCTCGAGCTGTCGCTTCGCTTTGTCCACCTCGTCTTCACCGACGCCCTCTTGCGCGATCTTGCGGATCTCGGCGAAGAAGCCCTCCTCCACTCGCGAGATCTCGACACCCGGACGTGCACCTGCCACCGCGTAGAACATGCCGGCATCGGAGAGCTCCATGTAACCGCCATGAGCATAGAGGGCCACCTGGTCCTCGTAGACGAGGGCGCGATAGAGACGGCTCGAACGCCCCGCCGAGAGGATCAGGCTTGCGACGTCCAGCGCAGCGCCGTCGGCATGCCCCGTGGCGGGAGCGTGCCAGGCCGCGTAGAGGAGCGGCGCCTGAATCTCGTAGTGCACCGTGGCCCTGCGCTCACCCCGCTGCGGCGGCTCGACGGTGGGACGGCGCGGGACCGCGTCGGCGCTGCGCAGCGAGCCGAAGGCACGGGTGATGTGGGCCAGGGTGGGCTTCGTCTCGAAGTCTCCGACGACGACGAGAGCGATGTTGTTCGCCGAATAGTAGGTGTCGAAGAACTCCCGGCAGGCCTCGACGGTGACGCTCTCCACATCGCTACGCCAGCCGATCACGGGCCAACGGTAGGGATGCGCAACCCAGAGGCTCGCCGCCAGAGCCTCGAAGGCGAGACCTCCCGGCCGGTCTTCCACCCGCAAGCGTCGCTCCTCGAGCACCACCTGGCGTTCACTCGTGAGGGTCTCTTCGCTGATGTCGAGATGAGCGAGACGTTCGGCCTCGAGATCGATCACCAGGGGCAAGGACTCGGCCGTCACGTCCGCGTGGTAGACCGTGACGTCGCGGCTCGTGAAGGCGTTGATGCGTCCACCCCGGGCGCCAATCAGCTGGGCGTGCTCCTCGGGGCCGAGGTGCTTCGAGCCCTTGAACATCATGTGCTCGAAGAGATGCGCAATTCCGGTGTAGAAACCCTCGTCCCGGGAGCCGGCCCTGACCCACAGCTGCACCGACACGACGGGCGTACCGTGGTCTTCGAGGAGAAGCACCTCGAGGCCGTTGTCGAGGACCTCGCGCTGCAGCCGCAGCGCTGGGTCCTCGATTTGCGCCGCCGCTTCGCTCGCCGCTGCGGGACAGGCCAGGGGGAGTAGCAGCAAGGGGAGCAGCAGCAGAGGGATCAGCAGAGCGACCGAGCGCACCCGGGTCCCGGCCGCCTTCGTCTCGGAAGAGTGCTCGCAGGGGGAAGAGCGCTCGCTGGCGCAAGAGGGCTGGGCGTGCATGGCAGAGAACCGTATCGGGCGCGGGCTCCGATGTCGACCGGTTGGGTCGACTCGGGCGAGAGAATCCGGAATCACCTCAGGAGGCGCTCGCAGCATCCCGATGAGAGCCTGGATGCCCCGGCGAGATCTCCCCGCGTTGGATGCCGGGCATCAGATATTGAATACTCTCTGTAGACGGGGGGAGGCATCCGGCCGAAGCGGAGCCCGAGAGAAAGGCGTGGAGATTGCAGTGGACGATTTGGTAGGGGACGATTCGGTAGTAGACGATTCGGTGAAGAGTGCGGGGGAAGGGGCTACGAGCGGGGACGCGGACAGTGTGGAGCAGCCGGCCCGCAAGAGCGACGCCGAGCTGCGGGAGATCCTGGCCGGGGCTCGCACCATCGCGGTGGTGGGAATCAAGGAGCGCCCCAGCGAAGACGCCCATCGCGTCCCGCGCTACCTGCAGACGCAGGGCTACCGCATCATCCCGGTGAACCCGAAGCTCGAGCGAGTCCTCGACGAGCCTACCCTTGCGAGCCTCAGCGAGGTGAACGAGGCCGTCGATATCGTGAATCTCTTCCGAGCCCACGAGAACATTCCAGGGCACGTGGACGAGATCCTCGCCATGTCGCCCCGGCCCTTCGCGGTCTGGATGCAGCTGGGAATACACCACGGCGGAGCAGCCTCGCGGCTGCGCGCGGGGGGGATCAAGGTGGTGCAGGATCGCTGTATCATGATCGAGCACCGCCGGCTCGGCATCGCCTCAGCGGGCGTGGTTTCCGAAGGGCCCTCCGACCCCGGGGAGGTGCGGGCGCGGTCATGAGCGGCCGCCGCACGGGCGACGAACTCGTCTACTCCTCCGAGCACGGCCGCATGTGCCCCCACTGTGGCCTCTCCAGCAAGCGCTGTCTGTGCCGCAAGAACCCACGCGGTACGGCGCCCGCCCCGAGCGGGGACGGGATCGCGCGGGTCCGTCGCGAGAAGAAGGGGCGCAAGGGCAAGACCGTGACCACCATCAGCGGGCTTCCCCTCGACGAGGAAGACCTGCGCGAGCTCGCAAAGGAGCTCAAGCGCAAGTGCGGCAGCGGCGGCTCGATCAAGGACGGTGTCATCGAGATCCAGGGCGATCACTGCGACGACCTGATGCAGGAGCTCCGGGATCGGGACATTCGGGCGAAGCGGGCTGGGGGGTGAGGGGCGGTCAGGGCTGTCTACACAACACGAACCAGTTGCCGGTGTCCTTGCCGTGGCGAGCGGCGGAGCCGATGGTGACGTGCTCGGACACCCGTCTCAGGGTATCGACCATGAAGCCGTAGACGAAGCGCGAAATGCCGCGCTCGTTGGACTGGACCGCGGGCCAGTCGACGGGAATGCGATCGGGGAGCCTGCGGTAATCGATGAGCACCTCTCCGCGCTCCGTATCCTCCAGCGCGACGAAGTACCCGGGCCCCGTCAGCGGCGCCAGGATCTGGTAGTTGAATCCAATCAGCAGCGCGGGAGCATCGGGCTCCTGGCCCGGCGGCCGACAGAAGCGCTTCTCGAAGCTGCTGAAGAGGGGAAGGGAGTTCTTCCCGTAGTGGCGCACGGTGGCCAGGTCGGCCGTGCCCGGCGAGACCAGCTCCACCAGGCGCACGGGCTCGAAGCCCTGCACCGCTTCGTAGAGACGGCGCTGATCCCGCGCCCCCAAGGCACGAACAGCCGTGACGCGATCGGCCGAGGCGAGGCCGTCGAAGAAGCGGGCGATCTCCTCGGGCTCGAGGTCGCGCGCGCGCAAGCGCGCCCTCGTCTCTCGAAGGACCTCCGCCCGGTCCCCGGCTTCCATCTGCTCTTCCATCTGCTCCTCCATCCCCTCGCCGACCCGCTCGTCCATGGGGCACCTCCCGGGCATTCAGGGTACCGTCGATTGCGTGCGGAATGAAGCGCCGGCCGCGCCGGCGAGGGCCGGGGAGACGACACGGGGCATGGAAGAGATGAGAGAGCCGCGGGTCCGCCGCCTTCTCGCGCTGCTCGTCGCGACCGCCGCTCTGCTCTTCCTGCTGCGACTCGGCGTCATCGATCTGTGGGCCCCCGACGAGCCGCGCTTCGCCCAGGTGGCCGAAGAGCTGCGCTCCATGGAGCACGGCGCCACCGGGCTGGTACTGCTTCACCTCAACGGCCAGCCCTACACCCAGAAGCCGCCGCTCTACTACTGGGCCGCCGCGCTGCTCGGAGCGCCGGGTGGCCGCGTCAGCGAGAGCGCCGCACGACTGCCCTCGGCCCTGGCCGGCGTCGCATGCGTGCTGGTGACGGTCGCGCTGGGGCGAGCGCTCTTCGGCAGCCTCGCGGCCGGGCTGTGGAGCGGCGCACTCCTGCTCACCGTATACCGCTTCGCCTTCCTGGCCCGACGCGCCCAGCTCGACGTGATCCTCGCACTCTTCGAGTGCCTGGCTCTGCTGGCGTACTGGCGGCTCCTCGAGGAGCGCGGCCGGCGCACGGGCAACCTCGTGCTGCTCCACGGCGCTCTCGGCCTCGCCGTGCTCACCAAGGGGCCGGTGGGACTGCTCCCCATTCCCATCATGGCCGCCCATCTCGCCTGGGAGGGGCGCGCCGGCGTACTGCGCACCCTCTTTCCACCCTGGAGCTTCCTGCTCTCCCTGGCCCCCGCCCTGCTCTGGATCTCGCTGGCCGTCGCCTTCGCAGCTCCGGGCTTCTTCGGCGACGCCGTGGTGGACAACCTGCTGGGTCGCTTCTTCTCGGGCACCTCCCACGTGCGGCCCGTCTACTACTACGCCTACCAGCTGCCCCTGGATTTCATGCCCTGGACGCTGCTGTGGCCCCTGGCCGCCTGGACCTGGCACCAAGAACTGCGCAAAGAGCTGCACAATCCGCACCCGCGCGAGGGCGGCGCGCCTTCGTCTCCTGCACCCTACTGCGCCGCGCGCTTTCTGCTGGTCTGGATCGCGCTGCCCCTCGCCTTCTTCACTTTGTCGGCCGGCAAGCGCGGCCTCTACCTCGTCCCCGTCTATCCCGCCCTGGCCTTGCTCTGCGGTGTCGCGCTCGAGCGCAGCCTCGCTCGTCGCAGTGAGCTGCCCGCGCTCGTGAGCGGCGGGCTCGCCGGGCTCGCGGCCCTGCTCGCCGCCACCGGGATCTTCCTCGCCGCCAATGGAGGCTTGTCGATCGCCGCAGCGCCGGGCTTCACGCTCTCCGCCGGCTTCGGCGTTCTGGTGGCCGGCATCGCGCTGGCGGCCGCCATGGCGTGGTGGGCGGCGGCGCGACATCGACGACCGGCCGCGGCCCGGGTCGGCGTGGTGGTCGGCGGGCTCGTCCTGCTCTATCTCGCGCTCTTCATCGGGGTCTTCCCGGGCTTCGAGGGCGAGAAGAGTCCGCGCCCCATCAGCGTAGCCGCCGCCGAGCTCACGCCGCCGGGAGAGCCCATCGCAGTATTCGATCACCGGGAGATGGCGGGCGCCATCGCGTACTACGGGCGCCGCCCGGTGGCGACGCTCCGATCCCAGGCGAGCGTGCGCGCCTTCCTGGCCGGCGGCGGACGGGCGATCATCGTCAAGGCCCGCAAGCTCGAGCGGCTGGAGAGCATCGCGGGAGGGCCGCTGGTCGTGCGGGCCCGCGCCCGCAGCGGCCGCCGTGAGCTTCTCGTGGTCGGCCCACAGATGGCTCCCGAAGGGAAGGAGCGAGCCCAGCTGCGCGGATTCCAACACGGGTCTATCGGCGGCTGAGCCCGCTAGTACCCGCGGCCCTATCAGCATAGGGGCTTCTGAGCTAGGATGCAGCGGACCGGGAGTCAGACCCAGTGGGCAGCCGATCACCACGCAGCGTCACGGGATAGTCGCGGGGACAGTCACGGGAGAGTCGCGGGGTAATCGCGAGAAAGTCGCGAGACAGTCGCGGGTGGCGCCCTCGGGGCCAGCGAGCGGTCGCCAGTGTCCAGGGCAGTCGCTCCACCGCGGACAGGATCTGTCGAGCCATCGCGGCTGTCGCGAGCCCACCGGGCGGCGTCGCGAGCCGACACCACGAGACGGAAGGAGCAGCCATGACTGAGAAGGCAGAGCTACGCCTGGGAGACAAGACTGTCGAGCTTCCCATTGTCGTAGGTACGGAGGGGGAGCGGGCCCTCGACATCTCCAAGCTCCGCGGCGAGACCGGGTACATCACCCTCGACCCGGGCTACGCGAACACGGGCTCCTGCAGCAGCGCGATCACCTTCATCGACGGCGAGAAGGGCATCCTCCGCTACCGCGGAATCCCCATCGAAGATCTGGCCGGCAAGAGCACCTTCCTCGAGATCGCCCACCTGCTCATCGAGGGCGAACTCCCCAAGAAGGAGGAGTTCCACAGCTTCCGCGAGTCGATCCGCCGCCACACCATGATCCACGAGGACATGAAGGCCTTCTACGGCGCCCTGCCCAAGGACGCCCACCCCATGGCGGCCTGCTCGGCGGCCGTGGGCGCGCTCTCGACCTTCTACCCGGATTCCCTCGATCCGCGGGACGACCGGCACATCGAGATCTCGATCCACCGGATGATCGCGAAGCTCCCCACCCTGGCCGCCTTCGCCTACAAACACTCCATCGGGCAGCCCTTCATGTACCCCAGGAACTCCCTGAGCTATCCGGGCAGCTTCCTCCACATGATGTTCAGCAACCCCTGCGAGGACTACGAGGTCGATCCGGTCATCGAGAAGGCCATCGACCTGCTGCTCATCCTCCACGCCGACCACGAGCAGAACTGCTCGACCAGCACGGTGCGGCTGGTGGGCTCATCCATGGTGAACCTCTTCGCCACGGTCTCCGCCGGCATCAACGCGCTCTGGGGTCCGCTCCACGGCGGCGCCAACCAGGCGGTGATCGAGATGCTGGCGCAGATCCGCGACGAGGGCTTGACCGGCAGGGACTTCGTCGAAAGGGCGAAGAGCAAGGACGACACCTCGCGCCTCATGGGCTTCGGGCACCGGGTCTACAAGAACTTCGACCCCCGGGCCAAGATCATCAAGAAGGCCTGCTTCGAGGTGCTCAACAAGATGGGCGTCCACAGCAAGCTGCTGGAGATCGCGGTGGAGCTCGAGGAGATCGCGCTCAAGGACGACTACTTCATCGAGCGCAACCTCTACCCCAACGTCGACTTCTATTCCGGCGTGATCTACAACGCCATCGGCACCCCGTCGAACATGTTCACGGCACTCTTCGCCATGGGGCGGCTGCCCGGCTGGATCGCCCACTGGGCCGAGCTGCATCGGGACGAAACCTTCAAGATCGGCCGGCCGCGACAGGTGTACATCGGCAATACGGTGCGCCCCTACACGCCCCTGGAAAAGCGCTAGTCCCGCAGCGGCAGTTCGCAGGGCACGTGTCGCCGCGCCTCTCGGAGCACTGGCTCGACGGGCGGCTGGTGCCGGCTGGCGAGGCCCCTGCCGCGGGTGACCCCCGGCAGGCCCGCGATCCTGGCTGCTACACAACGGCGCGCGTACGCGCCGGGACCGCGCGTCACGCGGCCGCCCACGCACGCAGGCTCGCGCGCGACGCCCTGGCCCTCGGCATCGGCGAGATCCCGGCGGACACCCTCCCCGAGCTCTTCTCGACCCTCGGCCGCCATGCCTTTGGTGCCGGCGAGGGCGTGATTCGCGTCGAAGCCCGGGCGGGCGCCGGCGGCGCGGCGCAGCTGCGCGGCGTCCCGCGCGACCTGGGCCCGGGCCAGGCCACCTGGACCGCCTGCATCGCACCCTTTCCCCATGGCGGCCCGAGCCCCTGGCCGGGGGCCAAGCTGCTGGGCGAAGAGCTCTACGAGCGCGCTCGCGCATTGGCGCAGCGCGAGGAAGTCGACGAGGTGCTGCTCCTCGACGACGCCGGGAGCCTCGTCGAGGGCGCGCGCTCGAATCTCCTGGTCATCGACGCTGAGGGGCAGCTCTGGACGCCGGACCTCACCCTCGGCGCCGTCGCGGGAATCGCCCTGGCGGCGATCCGCGGGGGCTTCCCCGAGCTTCGCACCCGGAAGCTGCGCGGAGAGCGGCTGGGGGAGCTGCGGGAGATCATCGCCGTCAACGCGGTGCGCGGCGCCCGCGCCATCGTCTCCCTGGACGGCCACCGCGTGGGCACCGGCGAGCCGGGCTCCTGGGCCCGGCAACTCGACGACTTCCTCTCCCGGGCTTAGCAGGATGCTGACCGCCGGCCGGGCCAGCCCCGCCCCGCGGCGATTGCCCTGCCTTCGCGCCCGGGCGCACAGCCCACGCGGTTTACTCGCGCCCTCACCTCTTGCACTACTCTTCCCCGCCACACGATTCACCGGGGAGGAGACAGCAAGATGGAGATACGCGGAGCAGGCGCGGTGGTGACCGGGGGCGCATCGGGCCTGGGCGAGGCTACGGCTCGGGCGCTGGCGGAGCGCGGCGCGAAGGTGGCGATCCTCGATCTGGGACACTCGCAGGGAGCCGAGGTCGCGGCCAGCCTCGGCGACGGTGCCCTCTTCTGCGAAGCCGACGTGAGTGACGAAGAACAGGTCACCCGGGCCCTGGACCAGGCGCGGGAGGCCTTCGGCGGACTGCGCCTCAACGTCAACTGCGCGGGCATCGGCTGGGCGTCGCGCACCGTCGGCAAGGAGAACGAGCCCCATCACCTCGGCGCCTTCCGCAAGGTGCTCGAGGTGAACCTGCTGGGCACCTTCAACGTCCTGCGCCTCTCGGCCGCGCGCATGGCCGGCAACGAACCCGACGCGGCCGGCGAGCGCGGTGTCGTGGTCAACACCGCCTCCATCGCGGCCTACGAAGGCCAGATCGGACAGGCCGCCTACTCGGCCTCCAAGGGCGGCATCGTGGGCATGACCCTCCCCATCGCGCGCGACCTCTCCAAGCTGGGGATTCGTGTCTGCACCATCGCGCCCGGACTCTTCGCCACGCCGCTACTCATGAGCCTCCCCGAGCCGGCCCGGGAGGCCCTGGGCGCCAGCATCCCCTTCCCCTCACGCCTGGGCGAGCCCGACGAGTACGCGCGCCTCGCGTGTCACATCGCCGAGAACACCATGCTCAACGGCGAAGTGATCCGCCTGGACGGGGCGTTGCGCATGGCGCCGCGCTAGTGCCCTGTCCCAGGAAAATCCGCGCATTCGATCAGGTTGGTGGGATGCTGCAGGTGACGGGAGGGCTGTGAATGACGCCGCCGCGAGCTCTGGCGATCCCCACCCTCTGTCTCCTGGGGCTCTGCTCGGCAGGAGGGGAAGCAGCACCCGAAGCGGGCGCAGCGGAGCCGGGCCGGGCGAGCGAGACCGTGATCGAGCTGCTCGAGCTCGGATCGGACCTCGTCGCGGGCGATCGCATGCCCCTCCGGACGACGTCATCCGCAGAGAGCAAGCACCTGGTGCAGGCGGGCGCGGGCGCCGTGGAGATTTTTCTCCTGGCGCCTCCACGGAGTCGGCTCGTCGCGGGCATAGCGCAGTCGACGCCCAGCTCGCAGTTCTCGGTAGAAGTCGTCTCCGACGACGGCTCGAAGACCCTGGTGGGCGAGCGGAAGGCGGATGAATGGCAGGCTTCACTGGAGCCCTTCAGCGGACGCCCCATCAAGCTTCGCTTCGTCAATCGCGGGTCGGCGACTCTCACCTGGGAGCACCCTCGCGTCATCGGCACCTGTGCCGAAGCTGCATCCATCCTCGAGCTCGGCCCGGCCCGCGAGAAGCGTCCGCTCAACGTGGTTCTCTATCTCATCGACACCCTGCGGGCGGACCGGCTCAGCTTCCAGGGTTACGCGAGAAAGACCTCGCCCCGGATGGACGCCCTCGCGGCTCGGAGCATCGTCTTCACGAACGCGTACTCACCCGGCTCCTACACACTCCCGTCGGTCACGTCGCTCTTCGGCTCCCGCTTCCCCTCCGCCCTCAACGGCCGTCTGACACCCGGAGAAATCGTTCCGGAGACGCTCACCGAGTCCTTCCGCAAGGCCGGCTACGCGACGGCGGCGTTTCAGGCCAACTCCCTCGTCAAGAGCATCACCACACACCATGAACGCGGCTTCGACGTCTATCGCGCGTTTCCCATGACAGGGAAGAGTCCGAAGCAGGGCTTCGTTGCGGCCTCGACGCTCCACCGTTCCGCGCTGCACTGGGTCAGGAAGCACGCCGCCGCGCCCTTCTTTCTCTATCTCCAGTCCATGGACGTGCACGGCCCCCACCCCGCCCCCGAGCCCTGGGAGCAGAAGTTCGTCGGGGAAGCTCCGGTGCCCGGGCCCGTGGGGCTTGCCCACAAACCGGTCTCGACCAAGCTGAGCGACCGCTACGACGGGCGCCTCGCCTACCAGGATCACGAGATCGGGCGCCTGCTCGCGCGATTGCGGAACATGCAGCTGGCCCACGACACGGCGATCATCGTCACCTCTGACCACGGAGAACCTCTGGGTGAACGGGGGCACATTCTGCACGGCCATAGCCTGTTCGAGGAGCTGGTCCACATCCCGCTGATCATGGATCTTCCCGGGGAGCCGCCCCGGCGCATCGCGGACGTCGTCTCGCTCATGGACCTCGGGCCGACGATCCTCGACATCGCGGGCATTCCCAAGCCCGATGGGCTCGTAGGACACAGCATGCTCGAGCCCCGCGCTTGCACGACCCCAGCAACGGCCTACGGAGAGCTGATGAGGCCGAAGACCCTCGAGATCCACGGTTGGTACGTTCGCCAGGGAGAATGGAAGTTGATCATGAACCGGAAGGGGGAGAAGCTCTTCCATCTTCCCACGGATCCCACCGAGGACAGCGACAAGAGCGACCAGTATCCTGTAACCACGGGCTACCTCGCAGCGCTCGCACGGGCGAACTCACCGGCACTCCAGAGCGGGGCAACGCAGCCGCCCATGAGCCCCGAGGAGGCCCGCAAGATGGAGGAAGAGCTGCGGGCGATCGGGTACATCGACTGAGATCGATCCACTGACGAGTCGTGGATCGGCGATCAACCCATCACGTCGAGCCGCTCGGATCTGCGAGGAAGGCAATGCTGTCACAGCCAAGGCTACTCATCGCGCTCGTTCTTTCCCTACCGATGGTGCCATGGGCAACCGCCACCTGCCTGCTCTTCGCCGACGCCGTGCACGCCGCCCCACCCGAACTCGAAGGCTCGAGCGGAGCAAACGCGCAAGCCCAGCTGGATGTCTATCTACTGATGGGACAGTCCAACATGGTGGGCGGAGGCCGGCTCGACGGGGCGGATCAGGGCACGAACCCGCGCATTCGATCCTTGACCCATCCCGGTGTCTGGTCCGAGGCGCGCAATCCCCTCCACTCTCCCGTTGGCGGCTTGAGCTTCGGGGTGGGACCCGGCCTTCCCTTCGCGCGACGCATGCTCGAGCACGTGGATGCGAGTGTGTCGATCGGTCTCATCCCCTGCGCGGTGGCGAATTCGAACCTGAAGAGCTGGGAGCGCGGCGGCAGTCTGTACCATCGCGCCCTGGCGCGCGCCCGCGCCGGGAGGCAAGACGGCGTGCTGAAAGGGGTGCTGTGGCACCAGGGCGAGAATGACGCGTCGAGCCTCGCAAAGCCAGAAGAGGTCGAATCCTACGGGAGGAGACTCAGGGAGATGATCATCCATCTGCGAGAGGATCTGGGGGTCGGAGCCCTCCCCGTCGTGATTGGCGAGCTCGGAAAGGACCTCATCGCCAACAAGAAGATCTTCCCCAATGCGCGATCCGTGAACGACGCCATTGTCGCAATGCCGGGACGCCTGCCGGGCGTCGCGGTGGTGAGCACAGACGACCTTCCGCGGGAGTCGGACCGAGTGCACTTCACCGCGGCGGCGCAAAGAGAGCTCGGCCGACGGTACGCCCAGGCGATGATGCGGCTCCAACAGGTAGAGGGTCCCTGACGTCGCGACGTTGGCGGGAGACCATGGGTAGCTGCTTCCCCCCTCCTCTCGAATCTCCCAGCCTATGCCCGATCAGCGCAGCGACAGCACCGCCGGCAGCAGCGCCTCCGCGATCATGCGCTGGGTGCGGGGATTGGGATGGAACTGGTCGCACCAGGGGTCGTCGCCCTCGGGCGTGACCTTCGGGTCCATGCCGCGCTTGCCCTGGCCGAGCTCGCGACCGCTGAAGTCGCCCGACCCGAAGAAGTTACAGCCGATGCCCTCTTCGACAGCGGCGCCGTGGAGGATGCGCTCGAAGTCCACCAGCTGGACGTGATCGTTGACGGCGGCTACGGCCCGCAGCCCCTCGTTGAGCTCGCTGGGCGCACGGGACTTGAGGAAGTGGTCGCGGGCCTCGGCGAAGGACGCCAGCGCGGGCTCGAAGCGCTGGGCCCGCCAATGCTCCATGCCGGCCGAGTAGTGGGACCACCAGGGCTGCAAGAAGTCGGGAAGCTCGCCCGATTCGGCCGTGTAGGCCCCTACACCCCACCAGTCGTAGCGCAGTGGGCTCTCGTGGAGGTTGCTCACCAGGGTGACGAGGATGACTCGAATCCCCTCGCGTCCGGCCCGCTCGACCACGGCATCGATGTTGGCCGCGTACTCATGGAGCACGATGCGCTTGGAGCGCTCGAACTGGGGATCGGGCAGCCGCTGCCAGGGCGTGTCGATCTCCTTGCCGGCAGCCGCCGCAAGGTGCAGGAGCAGCGAGTAGGCGCGGGTGCGCGCCAGGGCGTACTCGAGATCGACGATCCAGGGGTGGCGCTCGATGAGCATGGGGATCTGGGGAATCGCCTCCATCATGGCCCCGAAGTCATTGTGCCCCGCGTAGATCACGATGACGTCGGGCCGGGCCGCAACCACCCGCTCGAAGCAGCTGCGCAGGAAGATCGAGTCCTTGCAGGCATGGCCCAGGTTGTGGACCGAGTACTCGCCCGGGTGGCGCTTCTCGAGCGCCCCGCGCAGGTAATAGGGAAAGGGCAGCGTCACGCCCTTGGGATGCCCCTCCACGCTGCTGCCACCGAAGACGAAGACCGAGGTCGTTTCGCCCTTGGGCTCGAAGAGCTCCGGCGAGCAGTAGTCTTCGAGGTGCTGAGGCTCGAAGCGGCAGATCCGCATCTCGTGGCGGCTCTGGTAGGTCTCGTTGTCGAAGCGCAGGGGGACGCCGAACAGCCAGCCCGCGGCCTCGAGCAGGGCGAAGAGGAGCAGCGGCGAGAGCACGACCAACGCCAGCCGCCCCAGCCAGACCTTGCCGCTCGGCTTTCGCTGCGGGACGGCCATCTGCCTCTTCGGTCCGGAGGCGCTCAGCGCCCGCGACGCAGGCGCTGGACGTCGGTGAAGCGCGACAGGCTGCGCAGCGTCGGGGGCGTGCCGTGGGACTCCCAGAACTCGAGCCGGTTCCCCGTCCCGGTCTGCACGTTGACGATGGCGTCGGAGACCACCCGCAGATCGCGCGGCTCGGGGACGCCCTCCCAACCCGGATACCACTGCCGGGCCTCGATGCCTCCCAGGTCGTCTTCACTCCAGCGATGGTTGTGGGTGATGATCTTCCAGAGCGCGCCCGCCTGATCGTAAGCCGCGGAGTAGAGGGGCTGGAGGGTCTGGCGATCGATCCAGATCTCCTTGCGGCTATAGGGATGGTCGTCGCCCTTCGGGACCATCTCGATCCGGACGGCGTCGCGCAGCTCCCAGCGGTCGTTCGCATAGGAGAGCTCCGAGGGCCCGAAATCGGCCGTCTTCGCCTCGTAGGGGAAGCCGAGCTTCGTCGTGTTCATGGGCGCGAGCAGCTGCACCTCGCCCAGGCAGCGCCACGCGTACTGGAGCGGCAGGCCCGAGAAGCTGAAGAGGTCGTCGAAGGTGAAGTCGGTGCCCGCCACCGCACTGCTGCGCTGGGACTGGGAGACCTTGCGCACCCGCCGGACCTGGCGCGCGTAGAGCCAGGTGTCTTCGGGGATCGCCGTGTCCAGGGGTGCGTAGGACTGCTCGTAGCGAAAGGTGAGGGTGCGGGTCCCGGCCGCCTGGATGGGCTTCTCGACGTCGAAGCCCACCACCTGGAAGCGCTGCTCTCCCTTGAATACGTCACCGCCGGTCTCGCGGTACTGGGGCTCGGGGCGATGCTTGAGGATCCACGCCGCCGTCTCGCCCTCGTAGTGGAGCGGCAGCACCTCGCCGCGATCGATGTAGCTGTAGCGGAAGCGCGACTTCGCCCCGAAGCCCTGCCAGCGGTGCACGAAGTTCCAGATGATCTTGGCGCCGGCGCCGGGATCTCCCTTGCAGTCGATCTCCGCCATGGGGAAGGGCTGGCCCGATTCATAGCCCGCGAGACTGGAATCTGCGCCCAGGCGGGCCTTGCCCCGGTTGCGTGCGGTGGCCTCGGTGTAGACGGGCGGCGGCCCGTAGTCGCGCTGAGCTGGCCCGATCTCCATCTGCATGTCTGCGTGAAAGAAGAAGCGGCGCTCGGCCCAGAAGGGCGCCGGCAGCCAGTCACGCAGGGCCTCGGCCTCCTGCTGGCCGATCACCTGGCCCGCCGCGTAGGGGAATGCGCCCGCGGCGCCCGGCAGGCGCACGGCCGATTCCGCCGCGGCCGGCCCGGAGGCCGCCACCGCGGTCACGCAGCACATCACGACTGCCCAATTTCGATTCATGGATCCCTTCCGCAGCCTTCGGCGGGGGATTCTCGGACAGGATGGCGGCGGGGGAAAGAGCCTGCCGCGCCACGGTCTCGCGCCCCGGCTCGATCCGGCGATATCCCGGCCCCACACGGCGCTCAGTGGAGCAGGCGCGGCGGGAAGACTTCCGTGAGGATGTCCTTGGTGCGAAGCTCCTTGGTTCCGGGCTTCACCTCGAAGTAGTGGACCTGGAAGGCCGGCTCGCTCATGGCGGGGAACTCGTCCTGGAAGTCGTCGAGAATGCGGCCGAACACCACCCTTGCGCGGGTAGGGTCGAGATCGGTCAGGTGCAGCAGAACCCGCTCCCGCGTCATGCGGAAGATCCCGTCCTCGACGCGAAGGGCGGCCTGCAGGAAGTCGGCGAACTCCGGAAAGGTCTGGTCCCCCTCCTCCGCAACGAGGCCGAGAATCATCGACCCCACCGAGTGGTTCTCGGCCAGGTCGGCAACGCGCGTGATGAGCGCCGAGAGCTTCCGGGGATCGTCGTTCATGAGCCCTGCCGTCGGGAATTCGACCATGTGCAACGTATCGACTCTGGAAGGGCCGATCTGAAGAGATCCACGGGGGAATCCTGGAATCCAGCGAGAATACACGGCAGCGGGACCCCGAACCAAGAATCCCCCGAGGGACGCGAACGCGAAGCCGGGTTGCCCGGCCCGGCTCCGTTGTTGGGTCTCGACGCATCGCCTAAGTTTGGTCCTCCGCGAATCTCGCGGCAGAAGCAGCCGCCTCGCCCCTGGCGCTGCCCTTCCCCCCGGATCCGCAAGGATCCCGAATCGAGACGACGAACGCGTGAGCCAAGAGCAGTCCAGCAGCCGGCAGCCGGGAGAGCCGCTCGGCGTTGACGAAGCGAGAGCGCTGCGACGCCTCTGCCGGGCCTTCGTGTCCCTGGTCGTCGCCACCTGGCTGCTCATCGTGCTGGGTGCCCTCGTGCGGGCCAACGGTGCGGGCCTCGCCTGCCCCGACTGGCCGCTCTGCTTCGGCGTGCTGGTCCCCGAGTTCGACCTGAATGTCGCCTTCGAGTGGGGACACCGCCTGCTCGCCAGCTGCGTCTCGATCGGCTTCGGCGTCCTGTGCATCCTCTCCCTCCGGCGGCCGACAGCCCGCCGCGCCGTGGCCCCCTTGCTCGCGGTCGGCGGCGTGCTGCTTGCCACCCAGGTAGTGCTCGGCGGCCTCACGGTGCTGAAGCTGCTGGCCGCCTGGACCGTGACCTCTCACCTCGTCACCGGCAGCTCCTTCGCAGCCTGTCTGGCCTTCATCGCCTACCGCCTCCACGAGGTCAGCGAGCCGGCGCGCGCGAAGGCGCCGCTGCCGCGGGGAACCCGGGCGCTGCTGGTCGCCGGCGCCGTGCTGCTGCTACTGCAGCTGGTGCTCGGGGGCCTCGTCTCCTCCACCTATGCGGGGCTGGTGTGCGACGAGTGGCCCACCTGTCATCGGGGTGAGTGGTTCCCGAGCTTTGCGGGCGTCATGGGGACCCACCTGCTCCATCGCATCAACGGCTACGCGCTGGTGGCGGTGCTTGCGCTCTGCGCCTTCGTCACCCGGGCTGCAGCGCCGCGCGTTGCGCGGCTCACCATGACCCTGCTCGCCCTGGTGGTGGTACAGCTGGGCGTCGGAGTCGCCAACGTCCTGCTGCGCATTCCGGCCGAGCTCACGGGCCTGCACACGGGGCTCGGAGCGGCCCTCCTCCTCACCATGACCCTTGCCCTCTACGAGTGCTGGCTCAGTCCGGTCGCCGTGGACAAGGTCTGCTCCGAGGTGCAGCCCGGGCTGCGGGCTCCCCTGCTCTGAACTGTTCTTCTGAACCGCCTTCTTCTGGATCGGCTACTTCTAGATCGACTACTTCTGGATCAACTACTTCTAGATCAACCAGGAAACAGGGAACCGAAACGATGCGCGCCTATCAGATCTTCGCCGCCATGACGCCCGAGCGTTGCGAGGAGGTATTCGGCAAGATCGCCAAGCAGTCGCCGGCGACCTTCACCCAGGCGGTCTACGCCTCTGCGGCCGCCATGAAGGCCCGGCCCCAGTTCCTCGTCAAGCAACCCTTCCCCAAGCGGGCCGCCGCGGTGCGCCGCGCCCTGGCGCGGGTGGCGTCCAACGGTGTCGCCGAGGAGATGCTGGCGGTCTACTTCCTCGAGTGCGAAAACAAGGTCCTCGTCGAGTGGCTGGACGGCCTGGGCATCGCCCACGAGGAGGGCACCCTCAAGGAGGACGCGCCCCCCCAGCCCGAAGACGCGAAGCTGCGCGAGGCCATCGCGAGCTTCCGCGGCGACGACAGCGACCTGGACCGCCTCCTGCTCCTCCAGGCCTTCGCGGCCCAGAGCGCCGTCGACTGGCCCATCCTCGACGAGGTGCTCGATGCAGCCGAGGGCTCGGCCTAGTCACTTGCATTCTCACAGCTCGATTTGCGACAGCCCCGGCCGGATCTCCTTCTCGAAGGCGTCGATGAACTGCGCCGGGTCGCTCAGCATCGAGAAGACGAAGTGCCGGGCGCCCGAGCGGGCGAAGGCCTGCATCTGCTCGAGGAAGTCGGCGGGGCGGCCGAGCAGACAGTACTTCTGGGCGGCATCGCGGAAGGGCCGGTTGTAGATCATCTGCAGGGTGCTGGCGGCGCGGTCGAGGGCCTTGTCGTAGTCGTCATCGAGGACGGTAAAGAGGAAGGCCACGGTCTCGAAATCGACCTCCTTGCGCCCCGCCGCACTCGCGTGCCGGGCGATGTCCTCCATGTTGGTCGCGTACTGCTCCGCCGAGCACATGTGGGAGATGTAGCCGTCGCCGAGCTGGCCGGCCCGGCGGAAGCTCGGCCCCTTGCGGCCGCCGACGATGATGGGCGGACCGCCCGGCTGGATCGGCTTCGGCGCGAGGGTCACGGGGCCGAACTGGAAGTGACGACCTTGGTGCTCGACCCCGTCCTCGCTCCACAGCCGCCGCATGATCTCGATGCTCTCGTCCGTGCGGGCGCCGCGCTCCTTCACCGGCACGCCACAGGCCTCGAACTCCGGCGGAAACTCGCCCCCTACACCCAGGCCGAGGGTGAGCCGCCCACCCGAGAGGACGTCGAGGGTGGAGGTCACCTTCGCGCTCGTGGTGGGATGGCGCAGGGGCGCAAGATAGATGCCGGTGCACAGCCGCACCCGCTCCGTAGCGGCCGCCACGAAGGAGAGCAGGGTGAGGGACTCCAGGATGGGGATGTAGAAGGAGATGTGATCTCCCACCCAGATCGAGTCGAAGCCCGTCGCTTCGATGCGGCGCGCCATGTCGAGCACCGACTCGCGCTGCTGCCCGGCCATCACCATTCCGCAGCGAATCGAATCTCCCAGAACGAGCGGCTCAGACATCTTCACTCCTCCCCTTCCCGGCAACACCGTGAGGCAGATTTCACCCGAAAAAATCGCCCGAGGTCAGACCTCGCTTCGAGTGTACCACCCGACCCGATCCCCGTGTACGGCCCTGCGCCGGGAAGCGGGATGCGCGCGCTTCCATGAAACTTCCCTACGTCGCCCGCGCGATGTAGTACCCAGCAGCGATCGGATGCGAGGGCTGTGGAGCAACGCGACATCGCTGACATCGGGCGCTTGGATCCCTGTGATAGTCTCCACCGCGATGCCGACGACGGGAGAGAGCCTCGCACCCCAGCGCCGCCTGCCCGGGCCCTCGCGCCTCGCGATCGCGCTGCTGCTCTTCGCCGTCGCGAACGGCGTCCTCGTCAATGTGGCACTGCCCCATCTCCCCTGGCAGCCCCAGCACACGACTACGCTCGACTACACCCGGGCCTACATCGCCAGGGGAGCCCACAGTGATTCGTGGAAGCCCATGCGCACGGCCCTCGTCTTCATGGACGAGCCGCGGGAGAAGCCCGTCTACAGTGTCCTCTGGTTCGACAACCAGGTCCGCTTCCAGTACCCACCGTCGAGCCTGCTCGTATTCGAGGCGCTGCGCCTGCTCCCCATGGAAGAGCCGAACGGGAACGAGCTGCTCAACTCCATCTCCTGGTGGGCAATCGTCTTGCTTGCGCTCGTCGTGGCGCGGATCTTTCGTCTGAGCCGCAAACGCTACGGCACCGGAGGGGCCTCCCGGACCGAAGAGCTGCTCTTCGCAGGCCTGGCCGTGCTGGTGACCCTCACCTTCTACCCTGTGGTGCGCGGCTACTACCTGGGGCAGATCCAGATCTGGATCGATCTGCTCATCGCCTGCGTGGTGTGGGCCTGGCTCGAGGACCGGAGGCGCGCGTCCGGGGCGCTCATCGCCCTGATCTGTGCCATCAAGCCGACCCTGGCCCTGGTCGTGATATGGGCGGTGCTGCGGCGTCATTGGGACTTCGTCGTCGGCTTTGCGCTTCCCATGGCGGTCTTTGCGCTCGTCTCGCTCGGAATGTATGGCTGGACCAATCACGTCGACTACTTGCGCGTACTCGAGGACATCTCACGCCTGGGCGAGGTGTTCCACCCCAACCAGTCGATGAACGGCCTGCTCCACCGCTTCTTCGAAAACGGCAATTCTCTCGAATGGTCACGCGACGTCTTCGTCGCTTACGACCCCTGGGTCCACGCGGGAACCGTGCTGAGCTCCCTTGCGCTCGTCGCCCTGGGTCTTGGATTCGGGGGGCTTGGATTCGGGGGGCTCCGCCTCGGCCACCGGCGCGGCGGCGCCCCCGCGCCGGCAGATTCCCACGGCCCTCTCGATCCTCTCGACCCTCTCGATCTGGCGATCGTGATCCTCTGCTCGACCCTGGCCGCACCGACGGTCTGGACCCACCACTACGGCGTGACCCTGCCCCTCTTCGCCCTGGCGCTGCCCGCCGTGCTGGCCCTCACTCGCCCGGGTCAGCGGGGGCTGCTGATCGCCTTCGTCGCGGCCTTCATGCTGATCAGCAACAACTATCGGGTCTTGAATCGCCTGGCCGAGACGCCTTTCAACTTCCTGCAGTCCTACGTCTACTTCGGAGGCTTGCTCTTGCTCGCCGTGCTCTGCCTGTTGAAGCACCGCGCTGATGCGGCGGCGCAGCCGGGATCTCAGAGCA
Organism: Deltaproteobacteria bacterium; assembly: GCA_019310385.1. Taxonomy (GTDB): domain Bacteria; phylum Myxococcota_A; class UBA9160; order UBA9160; family UBA4427; genus JAFDEK01. The sequence continues at coordinate 18,885 of JAFDEK010000021.1, read as the reverse complement.
GCGCAGCCAGGGCCTCCGCGAGCCTCTCGTAGTCCCCGCGCTCGTTGTAGAGCGCTGCGGAGAGCCGCACCAGGGTTTCTCCCGACCCCGGGCAGCCGTGCACGGGGATCTCGACCCGGTACTGCTCGAAGAGCGCGGTGTTGAGGGGGTGGAGGGCGAAGTGGCTATCGCGGCCCCGGGCGGGGAAGCGTTCCGACGCGGGAAGGATGAGGGCCGCCATGCTCCCCACCATCGAGTCGGGACAGGGGAGCGCGACGCCGAGCTTGCGGGCCACGTGCTCCCGCGCCCACAGCACCAGGTTGCGATTGCGCTCGCGAAGGGCGGGCCAGCCGCCGGGCAGCAGGCCGCCCAGGAAGGCGATGGCGTCGCCGGTGGCGAGCCAGGGCGTAATGTCGCGGGTGCCCGTCCAATCGAACTCCGCCCGAAAGCGCGCCGGCCCCTCGAGGCCCGCGTTCGCGCCGTGGCTGATGATCCGGGGACGCACTTCGCCCTGGCGCGGGAGGGGCACGTAGATGAAGCCGGCGGTCTTGGGGGAGCAGAGCCATTTGTGGCAATTTGCCGCGTAGTAGTCCGCACCCAGGGAGCGGAGATCGAGGTCCAGCATGCCCGGCGCATGGGCGCCGTCCACCACCACCTCGATGCCCCGCTCGTGGAGGGCTTCGATCATGGCTTCGAGGGGCAGGACAAGCCCGGTGGGACTGGTCACGTGGTCCAGCAGGGCGGCGCGCGTCTTCGGCGTCACGCTCTCCTGGACGAGCTGCACGACACGCTCGGGCGAATCGATGGGAAAGGGAATGCGCACCACCACCACTTTGCAGCCATCGCGCCGGGCGACCTCATCGAGGATATTCCGGCTCGCGTTGTAGGCGTGGTCGCTGACGAGCAGCTCGTCCCCGGGATCGAAGTGCATGGAATGGAGCAGGGCGTTGATCCCGGCCGTGACGTTGGGCACAAAGGCGAGCTCTTCGGCGTCCGCGCCCACGAAATCACCGAGAGCCTGCCGGGCAGCCGAAAGCAGCCCTGCGCCGTCGCGCAGAAAGAAGGTCATCGGCTCGCGCTCGAGGCGCTCGCGGTAGCGGGTCTGCGCGTCGAGCACCGCCTTCGGGCAGGCCCCGAAGGAGCCGTGATTGAGGAAGGCGACCTCGGAATCCAGAATCCAGTGCGAGCGCAGGGAGTCGGCCATGGCGTGACGGTAGCGCGGTGCTGCGGGCGAGCGAGTCAGTGGTCGACTGCGATAGAATGTCGCCGCATGGAAACATCAAGTGAAGCGACCAACGCAACCTCCGACACAGGAACAGAGACGGGAAGAAGAACGGGAAGAGAACCAAGAACAAATGAAGAAACAGACGCAAGAACAGGATTGGTGGTCGGCGGACGATCAACCCTCCGGTGGCCTGCTCCAGGATCTCACGAAGGTGTCGGTACCCCGTTACCTGGCCGTCGTCGTGCCGCTGACGGTCGTATTCCTGCTCGGCTTCCTGCTCGAGTACCGCGCCGAGGTGGGAGCCGAACGGGCGCGCTTCCTCACCCAGGAGTCCTCCATCATCGAGCGCGCCGTGCGCCGGATCCAGCGGGAGGCGGAGATCGCGAGCGGGGACCTCTTCTTTGTTCGGGACCTGGTGGCGGGGGCGCTGGACGCCGATGATCCGAGCCAGCTCGCCGCCCTCGAACGGAGCCTCCTCGCCCTGGTGCGACACCGGGCCGGCTACTTCCAGGTACGCCTGATCGGCGCGACGGGTCAGGAGATCATCCGCGTCGAAGACCTCTCGGGCACAGCGCGCGTCGCGCCCGCAAGCGAGCTCCAGAACAAGGGCGACCGCCCCTATTTTCGCGACACCATGGGCCTCCGAGTGGGTGAAGCCTTCGTGTCGCCCATGGAGCTGAACATCGAGCGCGGGGTGGTCGAGGAGCCCCGCCGGTCGGTTGTCCGGCTCGCGACCCCCATCGACGACGAAGCGGGGCGGCGCCACGGCATCGTCGTGCTCAACGCCCGCGGCGAACGCTTTCTGCGCGCATTCGAGCTGAACGCCGACCGGGCCGGCGTTCAGCGCATGATCGTCGACCCGGAGGGCTATTGGCTCCAGCATCGGCCGGAGGTCGAGTGGGGCTTCATGCTCGAGCACGGAAGGAGCTTCCAGCGCACCTTCCCCGACGTCTGGGAGCGGATGACAGAGGGCCAGCCGGGGCCGATCGAGAGCAGCGACGGCCTCTTCTTCTTCGAGACGGTCTCACAGCGGCCGTCCGCGGCCCGCGCCGATACCCACGTGCGCGGCTTCTGGATCCTCATCTCCCTGGTGCCCCGCGCCCTTCTCGACGACATCGCGGTCCGCACGGCCACGCGGCTGCTGGTGATCGCCATGCCCCTGCTCTTCACCCTCCTGCTGGTCGGCTGGCTCCTGGCGGCCGCGCTGGAGAGGCGCCGGGCCGCCCATGAGGCGCTGCAGCGCCTGGAGCGGGTCCGCAGCAAGCTGATGACCGCGGCCCTCGACGGAATCGTCGTGATGAACGAGAAGGGGATCGTGCTGGAATTCAACCCCATGGCGCAGCGCATCTTCGGCTACACGCCCGGCGAGGTGCAGGGCATGCTGGTCGCCGACCTCATCATCCCGCCGACCCACCGCGAGGCCCACCGGGTAGGCCTCGAGCACTATCTCGCCACGGGCGAGGGGCCCATCATCGACAAGCACATCGACGAGCTCACGGCCATGCGCAAAGGCGGCGCCGAATTCCCTGTAGAGCTCACCGTCTGTCCCATGATGATCGCCGGCAAACAGCTCTTCTTCGGCTTCCTCCGCGACCTCACCCCTTAACGCAAACCCGGGGACGGTCCTTAACGGAAGGTGCAACTGCACCTTCCGTTAAGGACCGTCCCCCCCCCCTTCCGTTAGCTGCGGAGGGTTAGGGCGGCGTTGGTGATGATGGGGGCGCCGCGTTCTTTGGAGGTGGCGGTGACGAGGATCTTGTCACCCTCTTTCCAGTACGAGATCTGATAGGTCTCGCCCGGGAAGCCGACGCCCGCGAAGCGGGCCGCGTAGCCCGTCACCTGGGTGACGTCGCCACCGAGCACCTCGTCCACGATGGCCTTGCACACGATCCCGTAGGAGCAGAGGCCGTGGATGATGGGCTTGTCGAAGCCCGCCATCTTGGCGATCTCTGGGTCGGCGTGGAGCGGGTTCTTGTCTCCCGAAAGCCGGTAGAGCAGCGCCTGCTGGGGGAGCGTCGAGCGCTCGACGGTGCCGTCGGGCTCGCGCTCGGGCGCCTTGTTGCCCGCCTTGGGACCGGGCTCGCCCCCGAAGCCGCCCTCGCCGCGCAGGAAGAGGCTGAAGCGGTTGGTGAAGAGGGGATCGCCGGAATCGGCCTCCACCGTGTCCACCTCGAGAACGCAGAGGCAGGCCTTGCCCTTGTCCCAGAGCTCCGCCACCCGGCCCTTGCTGCGCGTGGTGCATGCCGGGGGAATGGGCTTGTGAATGATGACCTCCTGCTCGCCGTGGAGCAGCATGGCGAAGTTGAAGCTCAGACCTTCGACGCCGCCGATGCCCATCATGGAGCCGAAGGTGGGGATCACGGCGAAGCTCGGCAGTACCTTCAGCTTCTTCTCGTAGGTGTACTCGAGCTCGCCCTCGTCGGTAGGGGGCACGCCGGCTCCCACGCCGAGGTGGTAGAGGATGACGTCGTCGTGGCTCCAGCTGTTCTCGCTGTCGCCGAGCTCGGCCCCGAGCGCTTTGGAGGGATCGATGGGCATGGCTTTCTCCTTGACTTCGATAGGGGGTGCGGGGCGGACCCGTCGGGCCCGCCCCTGCGGCTTCGCGCGGACGGATCGATCAGTCCTTGAATGCCTCGAGGGTCGCCTTCATCTCGTCGCCGATGCTCAACGGAATCGTATAGCCCTCGGGGTTGAGGATCTCCGCGAAGTCGGCCTGGATCTGCTCGGCGCTGGGCCTGGCACCCTTCCCGTAAGCCTTGCCGGGCGCCATGCCGATGAAGATGCGCGCGTAGCGGCCACCACCCACGTCGAAGATGTCGTGGGTGGTTTCGCAGGCCTCGGATGCCAGATAGGTCACGAGAGGCGTCACGCACTCGGGATGGAGGTTGTCCGCCATGGGCCCGAGCAGGCTCTCGGTGAGGCGGGTGCGGGCGATGGGCGCGATGGTGTTGCACTTGATGTTGTACTTGGCGCCCTCCACCGAGAGCACGTTGGAGAGACCCACCAATCCCATCTTGGCGGCGCCGTAATTGCTCTGGCCGAAGTTGCCGAAGATCCCCGCGCCGGAAGCCGTGAAGACAAAGCGGCCGTAGCCCTGCTCCTTCATGATCGCGAAGGCGGGCTGGGAGACGAAGAAGGCGCCCTTGAGATGGACGTCCAGGACGATCTCGAGATCCGCAGGCGCCAGCTTCGCGAAGGTCTTGTCGCGCAGGATGCCGGCGTTGTTGATCACCACGTCGACCTTGCCGAAGTTGTCGACGGCGGTCTGCACGATGGCGGCGCCGCCCTCGGGCGTCGCGACCGAGTCGTAGTTTGCCACTGCCTTGCCGCCGGCCTCGCTGATCTCCTTCACGACCTCGTCGGCCGCCTTCGAGGCGCCCGTGCCGTCGGCCGAGCCGCCCAGGTCATTCACCACCACGCTGGCGCCGCGCCGGGCGAACTCGAGCGCGTAGGTCTTGCCCAGGCCCCCGCCGGCTCCGGTGATGATCGCTACCCTGTCTTGGAAACTGATCTCGCTCATGGATTCGTCGTCCTTCTCGGTCGTTGGTTCGGTGATTGATGATTCGATAGTTGATGAATCGATGTTGATGATTCAATGATCCGCGCCGCCGGCTCACCGGCCCTTCGGCCAGCGAAGGGAGCGAAGCCCGATGCGATCGCGAGGATCCGCTGGGGCCGGGAGGCGCCGCGCCCTCGGCGGCACACAGGGCTCGATTCTAGCGAAGCGTATTCGCTTCGCAGTCCAGCCCCCAGGGTATGCGAGGCCTTTCCGCCAGGGTTGTACTCCTGCACCCTGACCCCGGGTCAATCCCTCCCACGCGGGCCACCCAGCCCCATGCACAGCTGATAGCGTAACCGGGGTAGACGGGGCCGCGTAGAAATCGACCACGAGGACGATCACGCGGGCTGGCCCCTCGAACGCAGGAGATGCGGCAGACATGAAGATCATCGACCAATCACCCGGCACGGGCAGCGACGAGGCAGTGCGCCAGCGCTACAGCGCAGCGGCCCAGGAGCGCGAGGCGGCCCTCTGCTGCCCGGTGGACTACGACCGAGAGCATCTCGAGGCCTTGCCCCAGGAGGTGCTCGAGCGCGACTACGGCTGCGGCGACCCCTCCCGCTACGTCGGCGAGGGCGACACGGTTCTCGACCTCGGCAGCGGCGGGGGCAAGATCTGCTTCATCGCTTCCCAGGTCGTCGGGCCCAAGGGATACGTCATCGGCGTCGACATGAATCGAGAGATGCTCGACCTGGCCCGGAGATCGGCGCCGGTCGTCGCCGAGAGAATCGGCTATGCAAATGTCGAATTCCGTCGCGGCCGTATCCAGGACCTCTCCCTCGACGCCGACCGGCTCGACGCCTGGCTGCACGAAAACCCGGTGAGCGGCGTCGACGCGCTGGCCGCACTCGATGAGGAGAAGCACCGACTGCGCCGCGAGCAGCCCATGATCCCGGACGCCTCGGTGGACATCGTGGTTTCCAACTGCGTCCTCAACCTCGTCCACGAGGAGGAGAAGACCCGGCTCGTTCACGAGATCTTCCGGGTCCTGAAGCGGGGGGGGCGGATCGCCATCTCGGACATCGTGAGCGACGAGGAGGTCCCCGCCGAGCTCAAGGCGGACCCCGAGCTCTGGAGCGGCTGCATCTCGGGCGCCTTCCACGAGAAGCAGATCCTCGAGCTCCTCGAGACGGCCGGCTTCTACGGCATCGCGATCGACAAGTGGGAGGCGGAGCCCTTCGCGGTGGTGGAGGGCATCGAGTTCCGCTCGGTGACCATCACGGCCAAGAAGGGGAAGGAGGGGCCCTGCCTCGAGGCCAACCAGGCGGTGATCTACCGGGGCCCCTGGAAGCGCGTCGAGGACGACGACGGCCACGTGCTCGTGCGCGGCGAGCGCAGCGCCGTGTGCGCCAAGACCTTCGGGATCTTGACCAGCAAGCCCTACGCCGGGGACCTGATCGGCATCGAGCCGAGGCTCCCCGTGCCCGAAGACGAACGCGCATCCTTCGACTGCTCCCGCAGCGAGACCCGCCATCCGCGCGAGAGCAAGGGCGCGAAGTACAAGGCCTCACACAAGCCCACAGACGGCGGAGGCTGCTGTTGACCAGCGAGCTTCTCATCGCGTCCGCGCTGCTGCTCGCCTTCGTGAACGGCGCCAACGACAACATGAAAGGCGTCGCCACGCTCTACGGAAGCGGCGTCCTCTCGTACCGCGGCGCCCTGGCGCTGGCCACCGGCTCCACGGCCCTGGGCTCCCTGGCCTCGGTCTTTCTCGCGACCGCCCTCGTAAAGGCCTTCTCCGCCAAGGGTCTGGTCCCCGATGCCCTCCTCACGCCGGAGCTCCTGTGTGCCGTGGGTCTGGGCGCGGGGCTCACCGTGCTGCTCGCAACCGCGCTGGGCGCACCCATCTCCACCACCCATGCCCTGCTCGGCGGGCTCTTCGGCGCCGGCTGGGTCGCCGCCGGACCGGAGCTGAACGCCGGCGCCCTGGGCAGGGGATTCGCCCTGCCCTTGCTGGCCAGCCCGCTCCTGGCGCTGCTGCTGGCGCGCACTCTCCTCAGCGGCGGCCAACGGGCCGCTCGTCACGCAAACGTGTCGGGTGACTCCTGCATCTGTCTCGAGCCTTCGGCAAGACTCGCCGCCCTACCCGTGCCCGCCGCGGACGGCGCCCCCGGCGCACAGCCGGGCATGCTTCGTGTGCGGGCCGACCTTGCCGATCCACTGGAAGCGGTCGGCGCTTCTCTCACGGTCGGCCACAGCTCCGAGTGCCGCGAGCGCAACGGCGGTCGCCTGGCGGGAATCGAGATCAACGCCGCGGTTCGCTGGGGTCACCTGATCAGCGGCGGCGGGGTCGGCTTCGCCCGGGGGCTCAACGACACCCCGAAGATCGTCGGTCTGCTGGCGGGCGCCGCCATCGCGACGCCTTCTACGGGCGCCCTTGCGGTGGGCACCGCCATGGCGCTCGGTGGACTGGTGGCCGCACGACGGGTGGGCGAGACCATGGCGAAGAAGATCACGCCCATGACGCCCGAGCAGGGGCTGGGCGGCAATCTCGCCACCTCCTTCCTCGTCATCGTGGCCTCGCGCCTGGGCATTCCCGTCTCGACCACCCACGTCTCGACGGGGGCCATCGCGGGAATCGGCGCCTCGGCGGGCACCCTGCAGCGGCGCACCACCTTGCAGGTGCTCGGCGCCTGGCTGCTGACCCTGCCCCTCGCAGCCGCCCTGAGCGCGGTGGTCATGTGGCTACAGTCCTAGAACGGACCCCGGGGAGAATTCCGGGAGCGGTCGCCCCAGCGAGCGACCCGACACGGAGAGCTTCGAGCACCATGGCCCAGCCTCTCGACATCGCAGACGATCCGGAGCAGCGGAGCAGCGCCGGCGCGCCCCTGCCCGATTTCGCGCGCCACCTCGAGAAGCTGGCTCCGACGGGACATCGGCAGCTGCGCCGCGGCGCCCCGACGACCCTGCAGCTCAACATCGGCAAGCGCTGCAACCTCGCCTGCCATCACTGCCACGTGGAGTCCGGTCCCAAGCGGCAGGAGGCCATGGATCGGCGGGGGGCCGAGCGCATCCTCGCGCTGCTGAGCGCGAGCCCGGGTATCGAGCTCCTCGACCTCACCGGCGGCGCCCCGGAGCTCAATCCGCACTTCCGCTTCCTGGTCGAGGGCGCCCGCGCCCTGGGACGCAGGGTGATGAACCGCTGCAACCTCACCGTCTTCTTCGAGCCGGGCCAGGAAGACACGCCGGAGTTCCTGGCACGCAAGGGCGTGGAGATCGTCGCCTCCCTGCCCTGCTACACGGCGGACAACGTGGAGAAGCAACGCGGACGCGGCGTCTTCGGCCTCAGCATCGAGGCCCTGCGCCGCCTCAACGCCCTCGGCTACGCGGCTCCGGGCACGGGCCTCGAGCTTCACCTCGTCTACAACCCGGTCGGCGCATTCCTCCCCCCCGACCAGGCCGCCCTCGAGGCGGACTACCGCGACCGGCTGCGTGCGGACTTCGGCATCGTCTTCGACCGCCTCTTCACCCTCGCCAACATGCCGATCAAGCGCTTCGCCCACGACCTGCGCCGCGACGGTGAGTACGAGGCCTACATGTCGCTGCTGGTCGACCACTTCAACCCGCAGACCCTCCCGGCCCTCATGTGCCGCGAGCTGGTATCGGTGGGCTACGACGGCCGCCTCTTCGACTGCGACTTCAACCAGCAGCTCGAGATCCCGCTGGCGGGCCGGCCGCGAACGATCTGGGACGTGGACGACCTGACGGGCTTCGAGGGAGAGCCCGTCGAGACCGCCAGCCACTGCTTCGGCTGTACCGCGGGCGCGGGCTCGAGCTGCGCGGGAAGCCTCGCCGGAGACGCCCGATGAACGCCGGGGAAGGCACGCCGGGCGACAAGAGCCTTCAGCGGGGCGGAGATGAGAGCCCTCAGCGGGGCGGAGATGAGAGCCCTCAGCCGGGCGGAGATGAGAGCCCTCAGCCGGGCGAAAACAAGAGCCTTCAGCCGGGCGAAAGAGTCGCCGCGCGCGGCTCCTCGTGGCTCAAGATCGCCGCCGGCCTCTTGCTCGCCGCCGGCCTCTTGCTGCTGGCCCGCAAGGCGGGCGACCAGCTGCCCGCACTCGCCGAATGGGTCGAGGGACTCGGCGTCTGGGGTCCTCTGGCCTTCATCGCCCTCTACGCCGCCGGGGTGGTGGCCTTCGTGCCGGGCTCGATCCTCACCCTCGCCGGCGGCGCGATCTTCGGGATCGCCAAGGGCACCCTCTATGTCTTCGTCGCCGCCGTCATCGGCTCTGGGGTGGCCTTCCTCGTGGCGCGACACGGCATGCGCGGCGCCATCGAAGGGCGCGTCGCGCGCAACGAGAAGTTCGCCGCCATAGATCGCGCGGTGGGAGAGGAGGGACTCAAGATCACCTTCCTGCTGCGCCTCTCGCCGGTCTTTCCCTTCAGCCTGCTCAACTACGCGCTGGGCCTCACCGGAGTGCGCTTCGCGGATTACCTGATCGCCTCCTTCGGCATGTTGCCTGGCACCCTGCTCTACGTCTATTACGGCAAGCTTGCCGGCGACGTTGCAGCCCTCGCCGGGGGAGCCGGCGTGGAGAAGGGCGACGGCTACTACGCTGTGCTCGGCCTGGGGCTCGTCGCCACCATCGCGGTCACCGCCCTGGTAACGCGCCTCGCGCGCAGGACCCTCGCCGAGGTCGCCGTCCAGTGACCCAGCCCGAGCTGCAGCCCCAGGACGAGTACAACAAGGTCTTGCTCGCCAACGTGCACCCGGCCGGCTGGCGCAACCCCGAGCCGGCGGGACGCTACAACCTGGTCGTGATCGGGGCGGGCACCGCCGGCCTCGTCACCGCCGCAGGCGCCGCGGGCCTCGGCGCCCGGGTCGCGCTGGTCGAGCGCCACCTCATGGGCGGCGATTGCCTCAACGTGGGCTGCGTCCCCTCGAAGGCAATCCTGCACAGCGCCCACGCGGTCGCCGCGCTACGCGACGCCCCTGCGCTGGGGATCCACGCCGCCCCAGCGGCTGCGGCGAGCCCGCAGGTCGACTTCGCACGGGTGATGGAGCGCATGCGGGAAATCCGCAGCCGCATCAGCGCCAACGATTCAGTGCAGCGTTTTCGCGACGAGCTCGGCGTCGACGTATTCCTCGGCGAGGCGCGCTTCGCCGGCGGCGACCGCATCGAGGTCGCGGGCGGCGGGATCGGCGCCGGCGAGACGAACAACGAGACCAACAGCGAGACCAACAGCGAGACCAACAACAGGACCCTGCGCTTCAAGCGGGCGGTGATCGCCACGGGAGCGCGCCCGGTCGTGCCGCCGATCCCCGGCCTCGCCGAGGCGGGCTACTACACCAACGAGAGCATTTTCGACCTCACCGAGCTGCCGACGCGGATGCTGGTGATCGGCGCCGGACCCATCGGCTGCGAGCTCTCTCAGGCATTCCGTCGCTTCGGGAGCGAGGTGATGCTGGTCGAACAGGGGCCCCAGTTCCTGCCCCGCGAAGACCCCGAGGCCGCGGAGCTGCTGCGCGCCGCCCTCGAGCGGGACGGGCTCGACCTGCGCCTCGACACCCGGGTCAGCGAAGTGGAGGTGAACGGAGACGGCAAGCGCATCACCCTGGAGCGAGACGGGAAGAAGGAAGGGGTCGACGTCGACGCGATCCTCGTCGGTGTCGGGCGCGCGCCCAACGTGTTGGAGCTCGGCCTCGACGAGGCCGGCGTCGCCTTCGATCGAAACGGTGTCGAGGTGGACGACCACCTGCGCACGACGAACCCACGAATCTACGCCGCCGGCGACGTGTGCATGCGCCACAAGTTCACCCACGCCGCCGACTTCGCCGCACGCAGCGTGATCCAGAACGCCCTCTTCGCCGTCGGTCCCTTCGGCCGCAAGAAGCTGAGCGCGCTCAGCATCCCCTGGTGCACCTACACCCAGCCGGAAATCGCCCACGTGGGCCTCTACGAGCACGAGGCCGCCGAGCGTGGCACGGAGGTCGAAACCTTCGTGCGGCAGCTCGGCGACGTGGACCGCGCCATCACCGAGGGCGAGGAGGAGGGCTTCGTGAAGATCCTCGTGGGCAAAGGGAGCGATCGCATCCTCGGCGCCACCATCGTTGCGCGCAACGCCGGGGACATGATCAGCGAGGTCAGCGTTGCCATGGCGGGCGGCGTCGGGCTCTCGGCCCTCGCCTCGGTGATCCACCCCTACCCCACCCAGGCCGAAGCGATCCGCCAGGTCGGGGACGCCTACAACCGCACCCGCCTGACGCCGGCGCTGAAGCGCCTCTTCGCGGGCTGGCTGGCGCTTCGTCGCTGAGAGTGTTCAGGTCTGGAGATCAGAGGATCTCCAGAACCGCCTCGGGCGGGCGGCCGACGACTGCGCGCCCGCCTCGCACCACGATGGGGCGCTCCATCAAGATGGGCTCCCGCGCCATGGCGGCGATGAGATCGTCGTCGCTCGAGTCCTTTGAAAGACCCGCCTCCTCGAAAGCCGCCTCGCCACCGCGAACCCACTCCGAGGGCGCGCGGCCGAGGCGGGTCTGCAGGTCCTTCAACTCGCCGACGCTGAGGGGCTCGTCGAGATAGCAGCGCTCGCTGAAGGGCGCGCCGCGCTCTTGCAGGAGCACGAGGGTGGCGCGGCTCTTGGAGCAGCGGGGATTGTGGAGCAGCAAGGTTTCGTCGTCGGACTGGGGAAGGGACATAAATGCTCTCGCGTCCTTTCGTGGAATTCGTGGGATCGATCGTCGTGGAATGAGGCGCCGGCCGGCCTCCCAGCCGCGAGGCGCCGCAGGGACGGGCACAGCAAGGGGGCAGAGCCTACCACCGGGCGCCGCACCCGGCCGACTTGCCCCGCAGGGCGGCACGCGTTTCGCTCAGGGGCGATGGGTGCACACCAGCGCTCGTCGACGAAGCAACCAGACCACTCGGCGAGCGTGACGTGGACCGCTCCTACGCGCCCTTGACGCGTGTTGCCGGGCAGTAGACCATCGCTTCGTCGCCCACCCCGCCCCGGCGCACCCATCCTCGAGCATGGAGACTCATTCGTCGCGTCCATGACACTCACAGGCCCGACCACCACGACTGCCGAGGGCTCCGTCACCCGGGAGCGCATCCTGGACGTCGCCGAAGCGCTCTTCGCCCAGCGCGGCCTGGCGGGAACCGGCGTGCGCGAGATCGCCCGGTCCGCCGACCTCACCCCCGCGAGTCTCTACAACCACTTCGCGAGCAAGCAAGCTCTCTACGACGCCGTGATCGAACGTGGCGTTCGGCCCCTGCTGGAGGTGATCGGGCGCCTGCCTTCCCGCGAACACACCGCCGAGGCCTTCGACGACACCATCGGCGCCGTCATGGCGCACCTGGCCAGCCATCCCCACCTCGCACGCTTGATCCACCACGAGACCATCAACGGGGGCGACAGCCTGAAGGGCCTCGTCGAGCACTGGATCCGGCCGCTCATCGAGCAGGCCCAGGTCGAAGTGCGCAGGGACCAATCCGACTACTGGAGCGACGACGAGGCCCCGCTCATGATCACGGGCTGGTTCCACCTGGTGGTGGGCCACTTCGCCATGGCGCCCATGCTCCAGGAGATCTTCGGCGAAGACCCTCTATCTCCCCACAACCTCGAGCGCCAGACGCGATTCCTGCGCAAGCTCTCGCGACTGATGATGCAGGATCGGGAGTCCAAGGACTCGTAAGAGAGCGCCAGCGAGTCGGCGTGTCTGTTCTTCGCTTCGCTGACGCGGCCGAGAACTACTCCGGGAATGGCGCGAAGCGCACGAGCAGGCTGAAGCGGAAGCTGCGCTCCAGGAATGCGGCGCGGCCTTCCGGAAAGGTGCGTGCCTCGGCGCGCCAGCAGGCCCCGATGGAGCGCTTCACGCCCAGGCGCGGGTGCCGCTCCAGCACCGCTTCCACGAAGCCGGGCGCCAGCTCCCAGAGGCGCAACCCCGTCAGGTCCACCATGGCGCCGAACTGCAGGAGCGGGGCGAGCGGCCCGAGCTCGTAGCCCACGCCCGGCGTGATGTGGTGGGCGATGCCTTCGGCCAGCGCTCGTGCCGTCGTGTCATCGACGCCGGCGCGAAGCGCAAGCTCATGCATGGTCAGCGCGCCGCGCACCGCGAAGCAGCAGCCCGGGGTGGGCGATTCGAGGGCGATGTCGTGGAGCAGCGCGGTCGCGTAGAGATGTTCCGTGTCGACCGCGACGCCGTCGAGCTGCGAGAGCGCCAGGCCGTAGAGAAAGCTGCGGTAGGAGTGCTCGAGGGTGGCCGGTGAAAGGGTGGCGCGAGCTTCGGCCTCGGCCTCGCGGGTGAGCCTGGAGTCCGGCAGATCCAAGCTGTCGAGGTCGAAGGACGCGGCGTCGCCGCGACGCAGGCCGAAGAGCAGCCGGAGGCGACCGAGCGCATAGGCGAGGCTCTGGCCCAGGGCGGGCGCCAGGAAGGAGCGACGCTCGGCCCCGGTCAGCTTGCCGGATGTGGCTCGGGCCCAGTCCAGGGTTCCCGTCTTCATGTCGGCTCCATCGGCCGGGCAGCCGGCCAGAAGCCCGCACACCGCTCCGGCGCAGGGCCGGCTCGTCGAGCGGCAAATCAGCCGGAGCTCCGGCCTCTCCGATGCTGCGGGTCTGCCCCCACCCGGTCAAGCAACATTGACAGAACGTGGGCCAGAGTGGGATGGCGGGGCGCGGGAGTGGGGTCCAGAGGGAATTCGGACCAAAATATTGGCCTCCAAGGCCCCAGAACGAGCTCGAGTGGGCCTCGGGGGCGGCGAGGTGGAGAGAAGTGGCAGGGCGCGGATTCGCAGAGCAGCGCCGTGGCGCGAATCCAATTGAGGGGATTCGGCCCCGCTACGTGACGGCGAAGGATGCTGTGCGAATGATCGTGCCGAGGGGTGGGGCGGCGGCGAGCGGCGGGATCAGGCGGCGGAGCGGCCGCGCCGCCGGGTCTTCGCAGCGCGCAGAGCGGCGAGCACGCCGAGCGCGGTCCCCATCAGGAGCGTCGAACCGGGCTCCGGCACCGCGGCGACGAGTAGCTCCTCGTCGGTGAAGGGCGCGATCTCGCTGTCGAGCCAGGGGTTCACGGCCGCGATGACCTCGTTGGCAATGAGGCCCTGCATGAGCGTTCCGGGATGGCCGCCGGGTTCGTCGTGGCAGACGAGGTTCAGGGCGTAGTCGAGGGTCGCGCATCTCCCGATGGAGTCGCAGGGCTCGGAGCCTGCAGAGTCGGTTCCCTCTGGCGTCAGCTGCTCCTCCGACGCCTTCGAGTCCCGCGCCATCTCGTAGCCGCCGAACTGGAACTGGTCCCCGCCGTCGTAGCGTTCGGATTCCCAGGCGTAGAGGTCGATGAGCTTGACACGCGCCTGGTCGCGGGTGGCCAGCTCGGTCTCGAGGCGACCGTCGAGCTGCCGCATGGCGTCGACGATGTAGCTGATGCTGAGGAGTGTATCGGGCGGCAGGCTGGCGACCACGACCTTGGCGTTCTCGTTTGCAGCGAGAATGGCGTCGACGGAGTTCAGGATCCCGTCGAGAACCTGCTGCTCGAAGATCAGGAAGTCAGAGTCGTCGAGGATGAAGAGCTCCGCGTCGTTGCCCATGATCTGCTCGAAGCCGTTCGCCAGGTAGTCCCGGTAAAAGTAGTCGTTGTGCCCGGCGCCGATGAAGACGATCTCTACATTGCCGTTCGTGATATCGGGAAGCAGCCCAGGGGTATTGTCACTTCCGAAGGTCTGGACGTCGAGTCCGCCGGCCGCGATGAAGATGGGACCCGACCTCGCGGTGCCGCCCGCTCGACCCCAGTTGTACGCGTAGCCGGCATTTCGGGGCTCCTTGCGCTTCTCCGCGGAGAACTCGCCGAAGTCCACGCCCCGCAGCTCGGCAAGCAGCTGCACCCAGTTGAAAGCCGGGAGATCGGTGTGGGTGATGTTGGGATCGTCGACCAGGTACTCGTCGGTAAGACTGTCGCCCAGGGCCCCGAAGCCCACCGCCGCCGCCTGACCCGCACCCAGCTGCAGCGCAATCCCACAGACTGCCAACACGATCCATCTCGACATCGAACTCCTGCACTCGCCAGCCACAGCGCTCTACACCCGATTCTCTACGCCCCGCCCTCCAAGGTCAACGAAATTGCTCGCGATCTCCGTCCGCACTGCGCGCGGCGCGGATCAGATCGGGCCGGCCAGCTCCACCCAGTTTCCGTCCGGGTCGGCGGTGAAGAAGAAGCCGGCGCCGGGGACGAACTCGCTGATGGGCTCGACGATCGGGTGACCGGCCGCCTCGAGCTTCGCGAGCATCTCGCGCGCGTTTCCCACCACGAGAGTGATGTAGCGCAGGCCCCGCGCGGCCTGCCCTCCCCCGGGCACGACCTCGCCCGCCGGCGGCTCGTCGTAGCTGACGAGCTTCAAGGTGCTCTGCCCCAGGGCGAAGCGCTGCATGCTGCCGCCGGGAAAGGCGAGCTCACCCTGGTGCTCGAGCCCCAGCATGTCTCGATAGAAGGCCAGCATGGGATCGAGGTTGGTCGTAACGACGCCGACCTCGACACCGGGAACGAGCAGCTGCAGCGACATCGGAGTTCCTCCCCCTTCAGCTCGAAGCCTTGTCCGGGTGCATGGCTCCCATGCCCGGGATCAACGGAATATCGAGGGCCGAGAGCAGCCCCGGCCGCGCGGCGCAAACCGCGGGGATCGCATTGACGGCTCGCATCCCGTTCGAGAGACAGCCGCCCGAGTTCGGATCGCCGTCGTAGGCGCCGCGGAAGGCGGTCTCCTGCTCGATGTTGGGACTGCCCTCGACGATCACCCGGTAGGCGTCGTCCTCCATCATCTTGGGCCGCGGCCAGTCGGGTGCGGCCGCGCTGGTGAGGCGGTTGCAGTGCTCGACGATGATGCGCGGCTCGCCGTCGACCCAGCCGCGAATCTCGAAGCGGATCGCGGCGCAGCTCCCCTTCTCCACGGAGCCGAGGGGGAACTCGATGCGCTCGGTGGCGGCCCACTTCTCCCACACGGTGTCGATCTTCTCGAGCTCCACCCCGATGGCGTCGGCGATCATCGGCACGGTGTGACCCCAGGAGAAGATCAGCACATTGGGGTTCTCGAGCATGGCCTCGAAGTCCATGGGCTCGCCCAGCCCCATGGGTCCGGCGTAGTCGCCGGCATAGGTCGAGTAGTCGAGGATCTCCTGGATGCGCACGCGATCGACGCGGCCGCACAGCCCCATCAAGGTCATGGGAAGGAGATCGTTGGCGAAGCCGGGATCGATGCCCGTGGTGAAGCAGCTCTTCCCCGTCTCCTGACAGGTCTTCTCGATCTCCGCGATCATCTGCGGGGGACAGGCCTTGGGATAGACGAAGGGCGTCATGGAGGTCGATACCACGTCCATCCCCGCGCGCATGGCCATGGACATGTTCTCGATGTTCTGGGCCGCGAAGGCCGCCGTGGGACCGAAGTACGCCATGGCGTCGGCTCCGACCGCCAGGGCCGCCTCGGCGTCCCGGGTCGCCTTCAGCCCGATGGGGCCGATGCCCGCGATCTCCCCGGCGTCCACGCCGTCCTTCTCGGGCGCGTTCACGATGACGCCGGCCAGCTCGAAGTGCGGGTGCTTCGCCAGCTCGCGAATCACCATCTTGCCCACGAAGCCGGTTCCCCAGACGATTACCTTGTAGGACATGCTCTCTCTCCTCGGGCCTTCAGTCGCAAGACGCGGGCGCGATCAGCCCATCACCTCGCCGCCGTTCACATTCAGGGTCTGCCCGGTGATGCCGCGCGCCCGCTCCGAGGCCAGCAGCAGGGCGGCCTCGGCCACCTCCTCGTCGGGAATGATGCGGCCGAGGGGGATGTCCTTGGTGATCTCTGCGACGATCTCCTCCTCGCTCTTGCCCTCCGCCTTCGCGCGCATGCGGCAGAAGGCCTGCACGGGCGGGCCCCACATCCAGCTCGGCACCACCATGTTGCAGCGGATCTGATCCGCGCCGAGCTCTTCGGTGAGGTAGTACATGGCGGAGAGCAGGGCTCCCTTGGATGCCGCGTAGCCGGCCTGGGGCATGTGGGGAACCCACATGGAGAGGGAGCCGATGAAGACGATGGAGCCGCCGCCCGCGTCCTTCATGCGGGGCGCGACGGCGCGGGTCAGGGTGAGGCTGCCGATCACGTTGGTGTCGAAGGCCTTGCGCCACTGGTCGAAGTCGGTCTCGTGGAGGCCCCCGAACGCTGCCTCGTACGCGGCAACCTGGATCAGCGCATCGACGCGCCCGAAGCGTTCCACCGCGAGCGCCGCCAGGGCTTCGCAATCGTCGGCGTTGGTGATGTCCGCGCGCCCGAAGGCGACGCGCTCGCCCGAGGGATCGAGCTCCTTCGCGGTCTCTTCGAGCACCGATTCGGTGCGGGCTCCCATCACCACCCGGGCCCCGTCGCGCAGGGCGAGGCTCACGACCTCGCGCCCCAGCCCGGCGCCGACGCCGGATACGAGGATCGTCTTGTCTTCGAGGAACATGCAGCCTCTCCTTGGCCAATGGGTGAATAGGCGAATGAACGAGCGCCCCGAGGGGCGGGGCTCGCGTCCGAGGTGTGTAGCGGAGTAAGCTACACCGCCGAGCCCCACCGATCGACCACGCTGATCAACCATACCGATCAACAACGTCACGATCGCACTCCCACTCGAAGCCCAAGAGAGCCCCCCCCGAATGAGACAGCTGAACAGCCTCGACACCGCCTTCCTCGCCACCGAGACCGACGAGGTCCACTCCCACACCGGAGGCGTGGTCCTGCTGGACGCCAGCGAGACGCCGGACTTCGGCTACGAGCGACTGCTCGACTTCCTCCGCGAGCGGATCCCCTCGGTCGCGAAGTTCCAGTGGAAGCTCCAGGAGGTGCCCCTGGGACTGGATCGCCCCTACTGGGTCGAGGACCCGAGCTTCGACGTGCGCAACCACCTGCGCCACATCGCCCTACCGGCCGGCAGCGGCTTGCGCGAGCTCACCGAGCTCTGCGCCCAGCTCTTCGCCGTCGCCATCCCGCGCGACCGGCCCTTGTGGGAGATGTGGCTCATCGAGGGCCTCGGGAAGGGGCGCTGCGCGATCCTGTTCAAGATGCACCACTGCATGATGGACGGGCAGGCCCTCAACATCGTGGGACAAGTGCTCTGCGATCTGGAACCGGGAACCGGGGATGCGGCGAGGACGCCCAAAGCGCCCGAAAGCCCGGTCGAGCCCGAGAAGCCCGGTGAGGCCCCGGGGCTCCTCGGCCTCACCTTCCGCGCCGCGAACCACCTCGCATGGACCCCGTACAACTTCGCCCGCAAGGCGCTCGAGGTCTTCTCGCCGAGCTCCCTGCCCTCGAGCCTGGGCGGCGCTGCGCCAGTGCCCAAGGTCGTCTTCAACGGCCGGATCGGGCCCCGGCGCGGCTTCTCGTGCACGAAGGTCTCGCTCGGCGATGTGAAGCGCGTACGCAAGCACTTCGGCGCAACCGTGAACGACGTCGTCCTCGCCATCACGAGCTCGGCCATGCGGCGCTACCTCGAGAAGGTGGCCGAGCTGCCCGAGGACAGCATGGTCATCATGGTGCCGGTCTCGACCCGCGCGGATTCCAACACCGATGCGAACAACCAGGCCAGCGTCGTGAACGTCCCGTGGTTCACCGACATCGCGGACCCCGCCAAACGCCTCATGGCGATCCACCGCCACATGGATGAAGAGAAGGATGCCTTCGACGACCTGGCCGCGAATCCCCTCGAGCTCTTCGGCGAGCTGCCGCCCGGGGTGACCGGCCTGCTCGCGCGGAATGTGCTGGGACCGCTGCTCGCGCGAGGCACGGGCCTTCCCGCGAACAACGCCGTCTCCAACGTACGGGGCTCGCCCCTCCCGCTCTACACGGCGGGCGCGCGGATCGAGGCCATGTACCCCATGTCGCTCATTTCTCCGGGCCTGGGGCTCAACATCACGGCGGTCAGCTACATGGACGACATCGACTTCGGCTTCACCACCGCCCCCGAGGCCGTACCCGATCCCTGGCTGCTCGCCGAGGGCGTCGGGCTGGGGCTCGCGGAGCTGGTAGACCTGCTTCCGGGCGACTAGGGCGAAGCGATGAACCTGAAGAGCAAAGCCTTCAACGGCTGGAACCTGTTCTGGTGGATCACGCTTCCGATCTGCATCGTTGTCGGGACGGCGACGACGAGAATCGACACTTCCAGTGCGGAAGACGTCTCT
>JAFDEK010000020.1 GCA_019310385.1 Deltaproteobacteria bacterium | reverse complement strand
ATCAGCGCCGCGGCGGCGAGGGCCAGCCTCGCGACCGCCGAGCCAAAGCTCCATCTATTGCTCGTCCGCTTCACCTTCACTCCTCTGGGGAGAACCGAAAAGGCCACTCACCCGGCTCCGGCGGCGCCGGCAGCGGGCTGGCCTTCTTCAGTGCCCGTATGACGTTGTCGTCCCAGTAGGGATCGCCCGACGAGCGAACCACGACCGGCGTGCCCAACACCTCTCCGGTCGGCCCGAGTCGAACCCGCAGCTCGGTGGAGAGGCCCCGGTTCTGGAAGTCGGGCGGCGTGATCCAGCTGGAGCGAACGTGCCGCTTCGTGTCGATCAGCCAGCGAGCGAGCTCGGGGCTCACCACCGCCCCGCCCCCTACCTGGGGCTCGCCCGCGGCGGCCAGGGGGTCGTCGACCACCGGCCCCGCGCGCTCCTCCGGGGCGCTCGGAGCCGCCGGCGCGGGCGTGACCTCGCCAGCCTCGGCGCGCAGGGCCGCCAACGCGTCCTCGTACTTCAGCTCGTCGGGCTTGGCGCGGCGGCGCACCTTCTTGGGCTTGGCTCGGACCGGCGCGGGGTCCTTCGGGAGCACTCGCTTCTTGGCCACGGGCTTGGGGGGCGCCGCGGCGGGCGCCGGAGCCGGGGCGGGAGCGCTCTTGGCCGATGGGTCGGCGCCGCCACGGGACGCTGCGGGTGGCGCCGCGACGAGCCGGACGGAGATCGAGGCCGGCGCGTGCAGGGGCACGGGGCTGGGCGCGAGGGTCAGCAGGCCGAAGAGCACTACGTGACCCACCAGCGAGATCGCGACGGCGTAGGAGAAGCCGCGCTGCTCGTCCTCGTCCCACCGCATCCAATGTCTGGGTGCGCTGTTCGCGAGATCGTGGGCCATGCACTCCTCAGCGCTCGGGCTCGGGCTCGGTCACGATGCCGAGCCGATCGGAGCCGGCCTCCCGCACGGCCGCCATGGCCTTGACCACGGTTCCGTAGGGCGCCTTGCGGTCCGCGCGCAGAAAGACCTCCGTCGAGCCGCGCGCGTCGAACACCGCCTCGAGCTTGGCGGCCAGCTCCGTCACCTCGACCTCCTTGCGGCCGAGGTAATAGGTGCCGTCCTTGCGCACGCTGAGGATCAGCGGGTCGTCGCGCACCCGCAGCGGCTGGGTCGTGGTCTCGGGTAGATCGACGTCCATTCCCTGCTGCATCATGGGCGCCGCGACCATGAAGATGATGAGCAGCACCAGCATCACGTCCACGAAGGGCGTGACGTTGATCTCCGAGTTCCCCCGACGTCTGCGCGGCGACCCCGCAGCCACGATCGCTATCCGCTCGTCGCCCGGGCGCTGGGCCCGGGCGCCTGGGCCGCCGCGAGATCGGAACCCGTGATGTGTCCCAGGTCCTCCTCGAGCTCCTCGGCGAAGAGGTCGATGGAGCCCGCGGCGGCGTCGATTCTGGCGCTGAAGACGTTGTAGAAGATCGTGGCGGGAATGGCGGCGACGAGCCCCATCGCAGTGGCGATGAGGGCCTCCGCGATCCCGGGCGCAACCACGGCCAGACTCGCATTGCCCGACGCACCGATGCCCTGGAAGGCCTGGACGATGCCCACCACCGTTCCGAAGAGCCCGATATAGACCGAGGAGCTGCCCGTCATGGCGAGGAAGGGCAGGCCGCGCTCGAGACGCTGGGCCTCGTGGGCCGAGGACCAGGAAATCCGCTTGCACACCCGGCGCATGGCCTTCGGCTCGAGCTCGCTCACCGTGCTTCGTCCCGCCTGGGCGGCGAGGCGCGCCATCTCCGAGCAGGCAGCCAGGAAGACGAGGGCGATCGAGCTGCGACCCAGATCGCGCGCAGCGTCGTACACCTCTTCGAACGGCTCCTGGTGATAGATCTCGAGGAAAGCCTCGCTATCCTGCTCGACGCCGCGAAGCTCCCACCACTTGGACGCAATGATCGCCCAGGAGATCACGGAGAACATGACCAGCACCAGAAGAACGAGCTTGACGATGAGACCGGCTTGAAGGATCAAGCCGAGGACGTCGAAGCTCACGAGAAGTCCCCCCCGAGACTCTTAGCCTCTCGCAACGCGCCGTGGCGTTCCATTTGGACGATTCTGTCGACGGGCCTGTCGGCGCTTCCGTCGACCCGCCTGCGGTCCCTGGTTCTCATGTTTCGACGCCCCATCCCTCGATGGGGTTCCCGATGGGAATCCGCGACGCCCCTGTTTTTGACGGCAGGAGTCTAGGCGAGGGGCTGCTGGGCTTCAAGCAATGCTTCCGGAGCGGCAGTGCGAGATGCCCGCGCCGGGCGAAGGACCCGAATAACCGAGCAAGAGTCAGCCACGAGCAAGGAGATGTGATGCAGGTATCTGTGAAGGTCGGTGAGATCGGGCGCAAGGGGGTCGATCTCGTGGCGATTCCGCTACTCGAGCTCGAGCCCAAGGCCGATCCCAAGAAACGGCGGCTGGGCCGGCGCATCACGGCGCTGGATCGGAGCGTGGGGGGCCTGATCTCCGCGGCCCTGGGGTGCGGCGACTTCCGCGGTCGCGCCGGCGAGACCCTCACCCTCTACCCGGCCCCGGAGAGCGCCTGCAAGCGGGTGCTCCTGGTGGGGCTGGGGCGGGAGAGCAAGCTGACGAGCGAGGGCCTGCGGCGGGCCGCGGGCAGCACCCTGAACCTGGCGCGAGCCAAGAGCGCGCGCCGCGTGGCCATGCTCGTCCCCTCCGTGCGCCGCATTCCCGTTGCCGAGGGAGCCCGCGCCGCGGCAGAAGGGGCGGTCCTCGCCAGCTACCGCTTCGACACCTACCGCACGCACACCAGCAACAACAACAAGAACAACAACAGCAACAACAGCAGCAACAACAAGCAGGCGGAGACGCCCGTGCGCTCCTTCGATCTCTGCTACGAGAAGCTGCGCGACGCGCGGACGGTACGCGCGGCCTGCGCCGTGGGCGTGGTGGTGGCCGAATCCCAGAACGTCGCCCGCACCCTCTCCGACCAGCCCGGCAATGCCCTGCCCCCGGCGGCCCTGGCCCGCGAGGCGGTCAAGGTTGCCAAGGCCGTCGGGCTGCGATCCCAGGTGTTGGAGGTCCCCGAGCTCAAGCGCCGCAAGATGGGCGGCATTCTCGCCGTGGGCCAGGGCAGCGCGAATCCGCCGCGGCTCGTAATCCTCGAGCACCGGCCCGCGACCCGGGCAGCCAAGACCCGAGCAGCCAAGACCCGGGCAGCCAAGGGCGGACGCGGCGGCGCGCAGCCCACGATCTGCATCGTGGGAAAGGGCATCACCTTCGATTCAGGCGGCATTTCGCTGAAGCCGTCGCCGGGCATGCAGGACATGAAGCACGACATGAGCGGCGCAGCCGCAGTGGTGGGCGCCATGCGAGCCATCGCCCTGCTGAAGCTGCCACTGCACGTGGTGGGCGTCGTGGCGGCAGCCGAGAACATGCCCGGCGGCACGGCCTACCGGCCGGGAGACATCATCACCACCATGTCGGGCAAGACCATCGAGATCACCAACACCGACGCCGAGGGACGGGTCGTGTTGGCCGATGCGCTGCACTACGCCGACCTTCGTTTCGAGCCCCAGGCGATGATCGACCTCGCGACCCTGACGGGCGCCTGCCTGGTGGCACTGGGGCCCTGGGCGACGGGCCTCTTGGGCAACCACGATGGCTTGATCGAGGCGGTGGGCGAGGCGGGAACGCGCTGCGGCGAGCGCTCGTGGCAGCTCCCGCTGCTCGACGAGCACAAGGAGGCCATGAAGAGCAGCGTGGCCGATCTCAAGAACGCCGGAGGCCGCCACGCCGGCACTTCGACCGCGGCCAGCTTCCTCTCGGCCTTCGTGGGCGAACGACCCTGGGTCCACCTCGACATCGCGGGCACGGGCTGGAGCGACAAGGCGGGCCCCTATCAACAGCGGGGCGCCACCGGTGTCGGCGTACGCACGCTGATCGAGCTGCTGCGCAACTGGGAACCCCCCAAGGGGGTTTGACGCACCCAGGCAGCCCGTCTAATCTCCCGGGCGCTCGGTGCCCCGAACTGCCGCAGAGCCGCCGCTAACCGAGGTTGGCAGAAGGCGACGATGAATTGCTGCGGGGCCGCGCTGAGCGTCCCGACCACACACGCCGAGGCCCTGACTTGGGTCATGGGCATTCCCAAGAGACGCCTCGGAGAGAATCCCTTCTCATTCATCTCATAGAGAAGAGCCATCTCAGCAAGAGCCATCTCAGAAAAAGTCAAAGGAGCTAGAACCACGATGCAGCGCAATCTCGTCAGGATCCTCAGCCTCGCCGCTCTGGTGGCGTTCATCCTCCCCAGTGCCGCGCTCGCGGAAGCCGCGGCGGGCAAGGCCCCCTACGACACCAACTGCGTGTCTTGCCACGGCCCCACGGGAAAGGGTGACGGCCCCGTCGGCGCCGTCCTCAACCCGCCGCCCCGCGACTTCTCCAAGGGCGACTTCAAGTTCGACACCAACGGCGACGGCAATCCGGGCACGGACGAGGACCTCACCAACGTGATCAAGAAGGGCGCCAGCGCCTACGGCGGCTCGGCCCTCATGGCACCCTGGCCGGCGCTCTCGGACGGCGACATCAAGAACATCGTCGCCTACATCCGCTCTCTCAAGCAGTAGACCCCAGCCGCAACCGCGCGGCGACGCGCCGCGAGCGGAAGCTCGAGCGGTTCAAGCGGAAGAGAGTCGAAACGGGCAAGCAACGAGGCGGGTCGGGTGGAGACACCCGATCCGCCTTTCGCCGTTCTGCTATCCTCACCCATCGTCCGCTGACGCAAGGATGCAGCGTGAACCCCAGCGAAGCCGAGCCCCACGACACCAGCGAGATCGCTCCCGGCAAGCCCTCGCCTGAGCCGAAGCCCCCGTCCGCCAGCAAACGCGGCAAGCGAGCCCCCGCGTCTGTTGCGCTGCCGGCGAGCCGCGGCGCGGATCTCGAGCCGGTATCGGCGCTCACCCGCTACATGGCGCAGCTGCGCCACCATGCACCCATCTCCAGGGAGGAGGAGCACGAGCTCGCGGTGCGCTGGGTCGAGGAAGGCGACGTCGAGGCCGCCCGGACCATGGTGCTCTCGAATCTGCGATTGGTCGTCAAGATCGCGATGGAGTATCGCCGGGCCTGGACGAACACCCTGGATCTCATCCAGGAGGGCAACGTCGGCCTCATGGAGGCCGTCCAGCGCTACGACCCCTATCAAGGCGTGAAGCTCTCCTCGTACGCGGTGTACTGGGTGCGCGCCTTCATTCTCAAGTACATCCTCGACAACATGCGCAGCGTGCGCATGGGTACGACCCGGGCCTCACGCAAGCTCTTCTTCAAGCTGAACAAGGAGAAGCGGGAGCTCGAGCGTCAGGGCTTCGAGGTGTCGCCCAAGCTCCTCGCCGAGCGCCTCGACGTGGGCGAAGACGACGTCATCGAGATGGAGTCCCGCCTGTCCCACCCGGATCTCTCCATGGACGCCCCGTTGCGCCGCGACGAAGGCAGCGGCGCGACCTACGGCGACATGTTCGCCACGGGGGGCGAGAGCGTCGAGGCCGTGGTCGGGAACCGGGAGATGCACCGGCTCTTTCGCGAAGCCGTGGATGCGTTTTCCGAGGAGCTGGAAGAGCGCGACCGGCGGATTCTCGAAGAGCGGGTACTCGCCGAGGAGCCCCGCACGCTCGCCGAGATGGGCGAGGAGTTCGGCGTCTCCCGCGAGCGGGTGCGACAGCTCGAGGCGCGAATCGTCAAGCGACTGCGCTCCTTCATGAAGGAGAAGATGGTCGACTTCGAGTACTACGCGCCGGACGCGCCGGAATGAGGCTGGCGGCACTGCTGCTGGTTCTCGCCAGCAACGCGCTGCCGGCCTGCAGCGGCGGCGAGGGAGCACCCGCGGAGCCCTCCCTCCGCATCCGCGGGCAGCGGGTGTGGCTGGAGATCGTGCGCACCCGCGCCGAGCAGAGCCGGGGCCTCGGCTACCGGGACTCCCTGGCATGGGACCGGGGCATGCTCTTCCCCTACGACGACCGGCCCGACTTCCACGCCTTCTGGATGAAGGGCATGCGCTTCGACATCGACATCGTGTGGATCCGCGACGGGCGGGTCATCGACATCGCCCATCGGGTCCCACACCCGGCCCCCGATGACCCCACGGGGACAGGGTCCACGGTGCGCCCCAGGGAGCTGTCCGATCGGGTCCTCGAGGTGCCGGCCGGCTACGCCGGGGCCCACGGCTGGCAGGTCGGCGACCCGGTGGCCTTCGATCTCGAGGCCGGCGGCTGATCCCAACCGCGCGGAGTCCCGCCCGGGGCCGCCACGGGGTCAAGCTCGGCCGCGAGACTGCCGACGATTCAGAGTATGGCAAGAAACCCTGCCCCCATGCTTTTCTGCGCTCCCCTGCCCCCCGTCCGCATCTCGAGCGGCGCGCCGGTGACGATCGGGCGCCACAAGAGCTGCCGCCTCTCGGTGCGGCGCGAAGACATCTCGCGCCGTCACGCCGAGGTAAGCCGCGAAGGGAGCGCCTTCTTCGTGCGGGACCTCGGGAGCACCAACGGCACCTTCGTCAACGGTGAGGAGATCGGCGAGAGCCGTCGGCTGATTCCCGGCGACCGCATCGAGCTCGGCTCCTGCACGATCAACTTCTGCGAGATCGACGCCAGCGTGAACGACCACGACGACGAAGACCCGGATTCGGACCTCACGATCGTGTCGAGCCGCCCGTCGGGTCGCGAGGCCTTCAACGGCGACCTGGGCGAGATCCCCACCTACGCGGTCCTGCAAATGCTCGAGCTGGGGAACAAGAGCGGCATCCTCGTGCTGGAGACGCCCGACGGCACCGGGATGATCTGCTTCCGGAGCGGTTCGCCCGTGCATGCCGAGACCGGGAAGCTCTGCGGCTTCGACGCCGCGCTGGCGCTGATCGGAGCGCGATCGGGCAGCTTCCGCTTCGAGCCCCAGGACGTGGACTTCGAGTCGACCCTGGAGTGCTCGGTCACCGAGATGCTCCTGGAGACCTGCCGCATCGAGGACGAGCAGAAGCTCGAGGACTGAGCCTGGCGGCCGCGCAGGCCGGCTGCGCGCTGCCCCTGTTCTTCCTACTTGCCCCGGCCCACGCCCGCCCCGATCTGCTGGGCGGAGCTCAGCGAGGGGAACTCCGACCGGATCTCACGCTGCAGCGCCTCATCGAGTCCGCGCGTGTCGATACCCACAGCCTCGTGCAGGGCCTGATCGATGGAGAAGCCCTCCCCCAGGCGCCCCACGAGCCGTGCGCGCTGCTCCGACGTGGTCCGTTGCTCCAGCCAGGCAACGGCCACCACGGATTGGAGGTAGGCGGCCCGAGCCTCCTCGTCGGTCAAGCCCGAGAAGCTGGGCGCCAGACGATTCAGGGGAATCCACATCCCCGCCTCGATGCGCGTGCGCAGGGAGGCGCGCTCGCTGCGGGTCGACGCCGGCAGTCGCCGGGACTCGCGCTCGATGCGCTCCGCCAGGCCTTCGTTGAGCCAGTAGGGACGGTCGCCGCCCGTCTGCTCCCGGAACACCGCGTGGGTGTACTCGTGGTAGAGCAGCGAGCGAAGTGCGCCCGAGGGGTGGGCGGGGGAGGTTACGTGGATGCGGCCGTCGAAGAAGCCCACGGTCTGAAACGAGAAGCGATGACGGTGCGCCTGGAGGTAGGCGGCCTTGCTGTAGAAGACGACGCCCAGGGGCTCGATGGGCTCGACGCCGATCTGCGCCGAGACCTCGCGCCGGGCCTCCTCGAGGTAGCTCATGACCGTGCTCGCGTACTCGGAGCTGACCTCGCTGAGCTCGGCATCGAACTCGATCCGGAAGTGGTCGTTGGAGGTCCGCAGGAGTCGCAGGTCCTGGCGCACGCTCGTGTCCGCGAGCCGACGCTCGTCCTCGAGCGCCTCGAGCCGGCGCCGGGCCGAGGTTTTCCAGGTCTGCAGATCGCTGCCGGCGAGCTCGAGGAAGCGCTGGAGGTTTAGCGTGGCGGACTCGTAGCGCCCGCGCTGTCGATCGAGCAGCGCCAGGTACCAGTAGGTCTCCGGCCGCTGCGGATCGATGCGCCGGACGCTGCGCAAGGTGGCGGCTGCCCGGGCAGTCTCGCCACGGCGCAGATCCTCGACGGCGCCCCGCAGCAGGCGCAGCACGCGATCTTTCTCGCTGCCCGAGCTGCCCGGGGGTGTCCGGGGCGAGGGCCCGAGAATGCCGTCCTTCCAGAGCGAGCGCAGAGCATCGACGGGCGCGTCCTCCGCAGCCTGCTTCAGCGCCGCCTCGGGCACTCGCGAGGAATCATCGGTGAGGTGCGTGACGCCGGCTTCGTCCACCCAGATAAAGGCTTCGGAGCCCGCGGGTCGGGGCCCGACCAGCCAGGCGGCGCAGAGAAGCACCGGGAGCAGCCACCCCGGGTGGGGGGACCCAAGGCGGTCACGACGGGAGCGTGAGTGAGCAGCCACGGAGAGCCTTTCGGTAGGGCGTCAGCGCGTCTTGACGGCCTCCGCGGCCAGGTGACCGATCTCCGGGAGAATCAGCTTCTCGAGGGCGAGTCGCACGGCCCCGCGCGAGCCGGGGATCACGAAGACGACCCGGCCCCGGGCGAGCCCCGCCAGAGCCCGGGAGAGCAGTGCGGCGGACCCGATCTCCTCGTAGGAGAGCTGGCGGAAGATCTCTCCGAAGCCCGGCACCACGCGCTCGAGCAGGGGCTCGACACTCTCGGGCGTCACATCGCGGGGGGCCACACCGGTCCCGCCGGTCAGGATCACCGCCCGCCCGCCCGCAGCGTCGAGGGCCTTGGAGAGGGCGTCGGCGATGGCCCGGGCCTCGTCGCGCACGACCTCTCGCGATACCACCGTGTGTCCAGCGCCCCGAAGCAGCTCGGCAACGAGCGCGCCTCCCGTGTCGCTCTCGAGGTCGCGGGTGTCGCTCACGGTGATGATGCAGGTGGGCACGTCGACGGCCGCAGCCTTGCGGTGATGGTGCCCCGCCGAGGCGGGAGAATGGCTCCCCGCCTTCCCGCCCTCGCTCCCGCCTGCGTGGCGGTGAGCGCTCACGGGCGCTCGTCCACCCAGTACTCGCCGTCCGTCGCCACCTCCTTCTTCCAGATGGGGACAGTGCGCTTCAGGGTGTCGATGGCGTAGCGGCAGGCCTCGAAGGCCTCGGCCCGATGCGGCGACGCAGCGACGATCACCACCGCGGCCTCGCCGATCTCGAGGTGACCCATGCGATGGGCGATGGCGACGCGCGTGCCGGGCCAGCGCGTTGCGGCCTCGTCGGCGATCTTCTGCATCTCGCGTTCGGCCATCTCGGGGTAGGCCTCGTATTCGAGGTACTTGATCGCCCGGCCCCTAGCCTGGTCGCGCACGTTGCCAACGAAGCTCACCACGCCCCCGGCGTCGGGCCCCGCCACCCTCTGTGTGACTTCCGCGGGGTCGAGGGGCTGCGCCGAGATCGTGCAGCTGCGAGATCCGTCGCAGCCGCCGGCCACCGGAGGCAGAAAGGCCACCTCGTCGCCCTCGCTGAGAAGCGCGTCGTCGGCCGCCACCTCGAGATTCACCGAGACCGCCAGACGATCTCCCAGGCGCTCCACGAGGGAGAAGCGGCGGGCCAGCTCGGCACGCAGCTCGGAGATACGGGCAGGTTCGGCCAGCTCGACCGGCAACTCGCTGGCACCGGCGGCCTCGCGCAGCGAGCCGAAGAGCCTCACACGGATCATCATACCGACAAAGGCTACCCGACGTGACCAAAATGCTCAACGATGACAAGGGTCTTGCCGATGCACTCCCAATGGAGCTACAAGCCCGATTCATCTCCCGCGAGGAGGTCGAGGCAATCCTCGACCGCATCCGCCCGGGTCTCGTCGCCGACGGCGGAAACGTCGAGCTCCTCGACGTAGACGCGGACGGGACCGTCCGGGTCCATCTCCAAGGGGCCTGCTCGACCTGCCCGGCCCAGCTCGCGACTCTGCGCGTCGCGATCGAGGAGCCGCTGCAGCGGGCCCTCCCTGGAATCACCGCCGTCATCCCCGTCTAGCAGGCTGCGGGAAAACCCACTCCCGTCGCCATGCTACTTCCCACTCGCGCAAACTTTCGACTCCGGCGTACAATGACCATGGACGGGCGATCCGCTAGTCGGACGCTCGCCAGCCCTGCCAGGCCGGCGAACGGCCGCGCGCCGGGTCACTGAGCATGCGCATGCCGCAGACACAGGGGGGAGAGCGTCCATGACCGCGAAACGGAAGAAGACCAGTCGCAAGAAGACCGGCCGCAAGAAGGTCGCCCGCAAGATCCGCAGGAAGAAGTCCGCAAGGAAGGCCACCCGCAAGAAGGCCGGGGCGAAGAAGAAGGCGAGCCGAAAGAAGGCGACGAAGAAGGCCGCCAGGAAGAAGGCGGGCAGAAAGAAGGCCGGCCGAAAGAAGGCGACAAAGAAGGCCGCCAGGAAGAAGGCGGGCAGAAAGAAGGCTGGCCGGAAGAAGGCGGCGCGCAAAGCGGCCAAGAAGAAGGCCAGAAAGAAGGCAGCCAAGAAGAAAGCCGGTCGGAAGAAGACCGCCAAGAAGAAGGCGAGCAGGAAGAAAGCCGCCAGGAAGAAGACCGCCAAGAAGAAGGCGAGCAGCAAGAAGGTCGCCAGGAAGAAGGCCGCCAAGAAGAAGGCGAGCCGGAAGAAGGCCGCCAGGAAGATCGCGGCCAAGCAGACCGCTCCGGAAAAGCCGGCTGTGACGGCTGCGCCCGTACGTGCACCGCAGGTGCTGGCGCGCAGCGTGCCGACCAGGGAGCCGATCTCGGGAGAGCTGGCACGGCGCCCCGTCACGCCGCCCTTCTCGGTTCCCGAGACTCGTCCCCCGGCCCCGCCGCCGCGAGAGCCGGCTCCGGCGACACCGCAGGCACCCGCAACACCGCTGGCACCAGCGACACCACAGGCGCCGTCGGCGCCGCAGGTGGCCCAGGCGCCCGCCGCGGTCGCAAGCAGCGTGTCGGAGAAGATCGGAATCGTGACCCACTATTACGGCCACGCGGGTGCTGCGATCATCGAGGTCCAGCAGGGCGAGCTGCGCGTCGGCGACACCCTGCACTTCCGCGGCCACACCACGGACTTCTACGAGCGCATCGAGCGCATCGAGGTGGAGCACCGGACCGTCGACGTGGCCAGAGCGGGTGAAATCGTGGGCGTGCAGGTATCGCGCATCGTGCGGGAGCACGACGACGTATTCCTGCTCTCGCGCTGAGAACGCGCCCGGCGATGAGCGGCGGAACGAAGTCCGCCGCTCATCGCCCGGGGTCGCCCATGACGCTCAATGCTTTGGTGTGGAATTCCCGCCCGGCGTGACGGACTGACCGACCGGCTTGCCGCCACCCGAGGCGGACTCGAACTTCTTGGCGCCCTTGGCACCCGACTGGTCCATGGTGAGCTTGCCGTTGAAGACTGCGCCCTCCTCGACCACGATGCTCGGCGTGTCGATGTCGCCCTTGACCCGCGCGGTCTTGTGCAAGAAGACCTGACTGGTGGCCTGGATGTCGCCCTCGACCGAGCCGCTGATCACCACGGTGGTCGAGCGAATCGAGGCCGCGATCTCGCCGGTCTCGCCGACGATCAGGGTGTTCTCGCTCGTGATCTCGCCGTTGAAGCCGCCGTCGATGCGCACGGTGTCCTTGAAGGAGAGCTTGCCCTCGAAGGTGGATCCCTGATCGATGAAGGCCGTTAGGTTGCCCGCCGCCGGCGGGCGGGCAGGAGCCGCCGGTGCCGAGATAGGCTCACCGGGCCTGCTGGTGCCCCGCCCGAATCCGCTGATCGCCATAGTCGTACCGATCCTCCGTGGTAGATGTTTCCTCCCAATCGGTGCAGGTCCGCTGTCACTTGAGTACAAAGAGCACGGAATTCGCTCGCCGCGCGGGGAGCTTGCGAGAAGACCTGCGCCGGAGTGATCCCCTAGGGCAAAGTGCTAGACTGCGGCGCCCATGAGCCATCCCAGCCCTCCTCAGGCCTCCTCTACCGCGCCCCCGCAACCCACCGAGCTCCTCCGGCGCGCCCTCGAGGGCGACCGGATCCACTCGGCCTACCTCCTGTCGGGCCCCGGTGAAGCCCCGCTCGCGGCCGCCCTCGAGTTCGCCCGCGGCGTCGCCTGCACGGGCGAAGGCGCCCGCCCTTGCGGCGAGTGCCGCGGCTGCCGGATCTCGTCCAGCGAGGAGCCGCCCATCGAGCTCGTCGCCAAGGGCAAGAAGAACCGCCTCTATCGACACATCGCCGACCACCCGGACCTCTTCTGGGTGGAGCAATGCACGGACAAGACGCGAGTCATCGTCGAACAGATTCGCGAGCTGCAGATCGCCCTGCGCCTCGGCGCCAACGAGGGCGGCTGGCGGGCCGCAGTCATCTCCGGCGCCGAGGCCCTCACCCAGGAAGCGCAGAACGGCCTGCTGAAGCTCCTGGAAGAGCCACCCCCGCACACCTGCCTGATTCTCGTCAGCGCGAGCCCGGCCGGGATGCTCGCCACGATCCGCTCGCGCTGCCAGCGTGTGAACTTCCCCATGAGCCGGGGCAAGCCCCTGCACGAGACGGAGCTGCCCGAAGAACAGCATTCCCTGGTCACGCGTTTCGACACGATCTCCGCCGCCGGTCTCCTGGATCTGCTCGACTGGGCCGAGGAGTATCGCGGCAACCGCGCCGCGGCGGCCGAGAAGGTCCAGACCCTGCTCGAGGTCGGCTCGGAGTGGCTACGGGAGTGGGTCCGGGGAGAAGTAGAGGGCGAAGTAGAGGGCAAAGTAGAGGGCAAAGGCGGCGAGCTACGAGGCAAGCTCGACGCCTTCAAGACCCTGGCAGACTGCCGCCGGGACCTGATCCAGCGCAACGCCAACCCCCAGATGGTCGCCGAGCGCGCCTTGTTCGCGGTGCGCGAAGCATTTCCCAGCGGCGGCAGAGCGGCGCGCTGATCCGCGAGTACCCTTCAACCGCATGGGCAACCCCATGCGCGACCCGGCGAGCGAACCCATGAGCAAGGCCTTCTACGTCACGACGCCCATCTACTACGTCAACGCCGAGCCCCACATCGGCCACACCTACACGACCGTCGTGGCCGACACCCTGGTGCGCTACCACCGCCTCTGCGGCGAGAACAGCTTCATGCTGACCGGCACCGACGAGCACGGTGAAAAGGTCTTCGAAGTCGCCGAGGAGCGGGGTCTGCCCGTGGAGGAGGTGGCCAAGCACTATTCCGACCGCTTCCGCGAGGCCTGGGACGCCCTCGGCATCTCCTACGACCGCTTCATCCGCACTACGGACCCCGATCACAAGCAGGTGGTCCAGAGCATCCTGCAGCAGGTCTACGACGCGGGAGAGATCGAGTTCCGCGAGTACGAGGGCGACTACTGCGTCGGTTGCGAGCGCTTCTTGACCGAGCGCGATATGAAGGACGGCCTGTGCATCGACCACGAGCGCGCGCCCGAGGCACGCAAGGAGGCCAACTACTTCTTCAAGATGAGCGACCACTTCCCGTGGCTCGCCGACTACATCCAGGAGCATCCGGACTTCATCCGCCCCGAGCGCTACCGCAACGAGGTGCTCTCCATGTTGCGGGAAGAGAGCGGCCTGGGCGATCTCTGCATCTCGCGCCCCAAGTCGCGCCTGCACTGGGGCATCGAGCTTCCCTTCGATCCGGACTACGTCTGCTACGTCTGGTTCGACGCGCTGATCAACTACCTCACCGGCATCGGCTACCCGGACGGCCCCGATTTCGAGACTCTGTGGGGTGCCTGCGAGCACCTGGTGGGAAAGGACATCCTCAAGCCCCACGCCGTATTCTGGCCCACCATGCTCCGCGCCATCGGCCTGTCTCCGGCCCGCCACCTCAACGTCCACGGCTACTGGAACGTGGACAACAAGAAGGTCTCGAAGTCGCTCGGGAACATGATCTCGCCGCTGATCATGCAGGAGCGCTACGGCTTCGAGGCTTTCCGCTACTTCCTGCTGCGCGACATGGTCTTCGGTCTCGACTCGAGCTTCAGCGAAGAGTCGCTGGTCGCGCGGATCAACGCCGACCTGGCCAACAACCTCGGCAACCTGGTGAGCCGCACCCTCAACATGACGAAGCGCTTCGCGGAGGGCCGGGTGCCGGAGCCGGGCCCCGCCGAAGAGCCCGAGGAGCGCGTACGCAAGGCCGCCGAGGAGGCGGTCGCGGGCCTGCAGCGCCACATGTCCCGGACGGAGCTCCACCGGGCCCTGGAATCGGTCTTCCAGCTGGCCGACGAGGCCAATCGCTACCTCGAAGAACGAGAGCCCTGGAAGGCCGCCAAGGACCCGGAGCTGGCCGAGCGGGTGCGCACCACGCTCTATACCTGCTGCGAGGCGCTGCGCATCCTCTCGATTCTCCTCTCTCCCTTCCTGCCCGAGAAGAGCGCCGAGATCGCGGCACGCCTCGGACTGGCCGATGCCCACGAGGGCGCCCGCCTGGGAGAGGACACGCGCTGGGGCGGCATCCCGCTCGGTATCGAGACGCGCAAGGGAGACCCCCTCTTCCCGCGCATCGAGACGGCTCCCGAGACGGATTAGCAGCCGATCGAGACGAGACAGCGGAGGACGACAATTTGTGGCTCGACAGCCATTGCCACCTCACCGCGGACCGCTTCGACGACGACCGCGACGACGTGTTGCGCCGTGCGGTCCTGGCGGGTGTGGACACCCTGGTGGCCATCGGCTCGGGCTACGGGGTCCAGGGCAACGCCGAGGCCATCGCACTGGCCGAAGCCCGGGACGAGGTCTTCGCCACGGCGGGCATCCACCCCCACGAGGCCGCGGAGCTCGACGACAGCGTTCGCGCCTCTCTGCGAGGCTGGCTCGCCCACCCCAAGGTGGTGGCCGTGGGAGAGTGTGGTCTCGACTACTACTACATGAACTCACCGAGAGAAGCCCAGCTGCGCGCCTTCGGCGAGCAGGTCGCCCTGGCGCGGGAGCTCGACCTGCCGGTCACGATCCACGTCCGCAGCGATGACTCAACGGCCTACGACGATCTGCTCTCCATCTGGCAGGGCGAGGGCGGCGGCGCGCTCGAAGGCGTCCTTCACTGTTATACGGGGAGCCTCGACTTTGCGCGCCGGGGCGTGGACGCGGGCCTCTACGTATCCTTTTCGGGCATCGTGACCTTCAAGAAGAGCCACGAGCTGCGCGACGTGGCCCGGGGCCTCCCCCTCGATCGGCTCATGGTGGAGACCGACGCGCCCTTCCTCGCGCCCGAGGGCCAGCGCGGTCGTCGCAACGAGCCCGCCTTCCTGCCCCGGGTCGGCGAGACCCTGGCCGAGCTCCACGAGCTGCCCGTGGACGAGGTCGCGCGCATTACCAGCGCCAACGCCCGCAGGCTCTATCGCCTGCCCGAATGACCCCATGACCCAGCCGGAGAAGCCGCGAGGAGCGACCATGAACGAGGAGCCCGAAGGCCCGGAGATGCTGGAGCTCGCGATCCGCCTGGCGCGGGCCGCCGGCGAGATCCAGCGCGATCGTTACGAGACCGAGCTGACGATCCACACCAAGAGCGCACCCATCGATCTCGTCACCGAGGTCGATCGCGCCTGCGAAGCCCTCATCGTGGAGGAGATCCAGGCCCTTCGGCCCGACGACGCCATTCTCGCGGAGGAGGGGGGCGGCCAAGACCGACCGGACGCCGAGTGGCGCTGGATCATCGACCCCCTCGACGGCACAGTGAACTATGCCCACGGCTTCCCCCGCTTCTGCGTCTCCATCGGCGTCGAACGACACGGAGAACGCGAGCTGGGGGTCGTGTACGACCCGCTCCTCGACGAGCTCTTCCACGCGCGCCGCGGCGGCGGCGCCTTCCTGGGCGAACGGCAGCTGCAGGTGTCCCAGCGGGACAAGCTCGAGCAGGCGCTGATCGCCACGGGCTTCGCCTACGACGTCCACCGCAGTCGCGAGGACAACCTCGCCCACTTCGGCCGCCTCCTGAAGGCCGCGCGGGGGCTGCGGCGCGACGGGAGCGCGGCCCTCGACCTGTGCTACGTCGCGGCGGGTCGCCTCGACGCCTACTGGGAGCTGAAGCTGCATCCCTGGGACGTGGCCGCAGGCCTGCTCATCGTCGAGGAGGCCGGCGGGCGCTGCAGCGACCTGCAGGGTGGGCCGGCTCCGCCCTCGGGCGCCGAGGTGGCTGCAAGCAACGGGCTCGTCCACGACGCCTTTCTCGCGCAGCTACAGGGGTGAAGCCGGAGCGCACTCACGCCCCGCGGCGAAGCGCCCGCCGCGAGTGGTGGTAGAATGCCGAGCTGCGGATTGCCGCCGGCCACACTCGCGGGCGGCACGAATCGCGCGAGCACAGGGCAGGCAGGCGCGGGTCAAGTAGGCACGGATCAGGCATGCAGAGATCGAGGAAGTCTCGAGATGAGAATCGTAAAATGATCGAAATGACGAAGTCACTGGGGCACCGCGAGCGACGTCGACTACCGAGTATGCTGCGCGGCTTCGCCCTGCTGCTGATGCTCCTGGCGGGGGTCGCGACTCTCAACGGCTGCGGCGGGAAGGAAGAGAAGACCGACCCGGAGCAGATCCCAAACGTGGAGGACTGGAGGTCCAAGCCGCCCCCCCCGCGGCGCGAACCGAGGCCGCCCCCCGAGAAGGCGACGTCGCCCCTGCAGGACGCCGTGAAGGCCGGCCAGGCAGACGAGGTCGAGAGGCTGATTCGCGGAGGCATGGATCCCGACGGTCACTCGCCCATCAACGGTCGCACCGCGCTCTTTGTGGCCGCCTTGGAGGGGAATCGGGAGATTTTCGACCTTCTCCTGACGCTCGGCGCCGACCCCCTCGCTCCGGGCGACCGCCTCGGAAACACGGTTCTCCACGCCGCGGCTGAAGCCGGCCAGGTCGAGATGGCCGAGCTGCTGCTCGATGCGAGCATCGACGTGAACCACCTGAACCAGTTCGAGTACTCCCCGCTCCTCGCAGCAGCCCACACGGGAAACCCGAAGATGGCCGAGCTGCTCGTGGCCCGGGGCGCCAGGATCGATTTCGAGACCATGAACGGACTCACGGCGGTCTTCATCGCGGCCCGCGCCCGCCATGGGGAGTTCGCCGTCGTGCTGGTGAAGAATGGAGCGGACGCCGAGCGCCAGTTCGGCAAGAAGGGCACGCCGCTGATGGCCGCGCAGATGAGAGGCTTCGACGACGTGGTGGCCCTCTTGCGCGAGGCCGGCGTCACACGGTAGGCGGACGGGTTCCCCGCCGCGCGGAGAAGCTCAGTCCCCGCCCGCTTCGCTGCCCCCGCCCTCGATCTCGTCCGCCGCGTTCGCCACGAAGCGGCTCATGAAGGCCTCGTGACTCACGGGGATCTGCTCCGACAGCACCGGGTCGATGCGGTAGATGGTGTCCCGGTCGGGGGCCTTCGCGATCGCTCCCCGTTCGGGGTCGGAGTGACCGAGATGGACCTCGGCGACGGGAAGGGCCGCCCCGGCGTCAACGCCCGCCTCGGGGCCCCGCGCTGCGTAGGCTCTCAAGATCACCCCAGGCGGCGCGAGACCGACGGCGGCGAGCTCTTCGGGTCCCATGGCATCGGCGACGATGGACACTCCCTCGAGCTGGGCGAGTTCGGCGACGAGTCGCGCCGCGACGCCCTCCCGTAGCTCCAGGGGCGACCCATGCCACACTCCCACCGCATCGCGCTCGAGACGAACGCCAGCGGGTGACTGACCTGCCGACTCCTCCGGGCGAAAGTCGATCTCCACAGCGCTGATCTCCGAGAGGACGAAGCTCGACAGCGTCTTGAATCGGTACGCGAAGAAGTCCCGGGGAAGGTCCGAAATGCGGTTCTCGTCGACCCGGTAGAGAACGCCGCTTTCTTTTCCCAGCGCCAGCCGCTGCCGGTCCTCCACTGCGGAGCCCAGGGCAAAGCGCAGCTCGCGGCCCTGCGCGGCCCGCTCTCCGGCACCTTCGACACCCTTCCCGATTCGCAGCAGCAGCTCGAAGGCCGGCTCTTCGAGGCCGGCCTCCTCGGCGGGGCGAGGCTCGTCGACGAAGCCCTCGGCGCGCAGGAAGGAGAGGTCCGAGAGCAGGTTCTCCACCTGCGGGTCGTCGGCGCGGCCCGCGCCGGCGGGCTTGCGTATCCACCAGCCGTCGGCGCGCTTCGCCAGCACGATCTCGCTGCCGGGCCATCGTATCACCAGCTCGTCCACGGCTCCGCGATCGAAGACCAGCACGCGACGATCGCGCAGCTCGTCGAGACCGTGGCTCAGGGAGTCGATTCGCCAGGTGGCGACGGTGAGCACCCGCTCGGGTTGTGCCCCACGCGCGACGTAGGTGCTTTCTCCGACGGGAGTCTGCTTGCCGATCACGAGTTCGTGGCGCTCCTCCCCGGCCCGGAAGGCCAGGCGCCGCGCCCCTTCGCCCAGGCCATAGACGCCGGGCTCGCGCGGCGACTCGATGGCCGATTCGCTCGTGAGCTGCGCGAGGCTGCCCGCGATGCCGTCCAGAGCCACCGTGTCTCCCGGAAAGTCCAGAGGCTCGACGAGAAGCCATCGCCCCTGCTCACGCAGGGCGCGAGCGCGAACGCCTTCCGTGCTGGACAGATCGAGGAGATCGATCTCACTGGCCTCGACCTCGGGAAAGATGCGCCGGCTCGCCTCCTCGACCCGCTCGCGCCGATCTCCTCCGCGAATCTCGTAGAAGTAGACGAAGGCTCCGAGCAACGCCGCCGCGAGGGCAAGCAGGCCTGTGGTGCGGGGATTCATCGGCTCAGCGTCCCTGCCCCTTTCGACGCGACCACCACGCGAAGACGCCCAACACCGCGATGGTCTCCGGAAGCACGAAGAGCGAAAGATACTGAATGCGCATGAACTGCTCCGCGGAGAGCCTGAAGCGCGAGGCCCTCGAGATGGGCGGTCGCAGGGAGATGTGCTCGCTGTCGTCGACGAGCCAGTTCACGGCGTTCACGAAGAGATCGCGGTTTTGATAGTCGGCGATGAACTCGTTCGTCGCGAAGTCCGAGTCGCCTACCACGACCAGGCGGGCTGCGTCCTGCTCCCCATCGGCCTCCCCATCGGCCAGAGGATCCTCATCGGCAGCGCCGCTCCTCAAGCGCCCCGCCACCATCACGGGAACCGGCCCGAGCAGATCGCCTTCGTCGAAGCCGGCCTGCCCGCTCCGGGCCCAGCCTGCGAGATCCTTCTCGGCCCATGAATCCTCGCCGGTGAAGACGACGGGCTGGAGATCCGAGAAGCCCTCGGCAACATCGACGCTGCGCGCCAGGTGAAAGAGCACCACGTCTCGCATCTCGCCGGTGATGGGGTGTGCGGCGTACTTGCCCGCAAAGGGACTGGTCGCCTGGCCGAAGAGCGCGAGCTTGGCGTCGAAGATCACGTCCTCACCCACGACCACCCCCCAGCGCCGCAGATCGACGCCGAGGTCGCTCTTGGCCCGGGGATCGAGGAGCACGAGCAGCGCACCGCCCCGCTCCAGATAGCGCGCCAGGGCGGTGTGCTCCTGCACCGGAAGGGGCCGCGTGGGACCGGCAATGATCACGAGATCGGCGTCATCGGGTACGTCGCCGGCGGCCGCCAGGAGCAGCGACTCGACGCGATAGGTCTCGTTGCGCAGGGCCTCTACGGCCCGGCCGAGACCTTTGGCCTGGTCGGCGCGCTCGCCCACGACAGGCCGCTCGTTGTGGCCTTCCAGGAAGTAGAGGGTCCGCTCTTCTTCGCGGCTGAGCTTGACCAGGGCGTTGGTGATGGCCGACTCGTGCAGCTCCGTCACCTCCACGGACTGGGGCCCCAGGGCAAGGTGCACCAGGCCCTCGCCCAGGGACTCGGTGTCGACGGCCAGCGCGGCCACCAGGTCGGGGCGCTGATTGGGGTCGGCGAACTCCAGCCGAACCCGGGGGCTCGCGTGGGCGTAGCGTTCGAGGAGATCGCGGGCCGCGATCGGCTCGCTGCCCGTGAAGAAGGCCGTCACGCGCAGCTCCTCCTCGAGCCCGCCGAGCAGCTCGAGGCTCTGACTCGTCAGCGTGTTCACCCGCTGCTCGCTCCAGTCGAAGCGCAGCGAGTAGCGGGACGAGAGGAAGGCGAGCAGTCCCAGGATCAAGATGCCCAACGCCGCGCTCAGCACCGCGCTCGTACCGTACTTGCCCGCCCGGCGTCCCTCCCCCGAGCGCATGCGCTCGCGCAGGCTGTCGAAGCTCGACGCCACCGAGACGCCGAGCAGGAGCACGCCGATGAGGAGGTTGGCGGTGATCCAATTCAGGTCTGCCAGCGGAATCGGCTGAAAGGCCGCCAACAACGCGGTCAGCAAGCCGAAGGCGATGGCCACCAAGCCGAGGCCACCCAGGAGTGCCGGCCATCCGCTCATCTCAGCGCCACCTCACCGACTCGATGGCGGTCTTCGCGAGCAGCAGGCACACGCCGATCACCACGAAGAAGTAGACGAGATCCGCCGTCTCCACGAGACCCGTGAGCAGCCGCTCGAAGTGACCGCCGGTGGAGAGATAGGCCATGGCCCGGGCGACGGGAGCCCCCTGCCCCGCCGCGCTGCCGCCGAGCCCGATCTCCACGATGAAGGGCAGCATCAGGCCGAGCACCAGGAGCAGCACCGCGGTGAGCACGAAGGCGATGAGCTGGTTGCGGGTCAGGGACGACGCAAAGGCGCCCACGGCCACGTAGCTGAGGCTGACGAGGAGCAGGCCCAGCAGCCCCGCGGCGGTCTTTCCCAGCTCGGGGTCTCCGTACAGGAAGAGCAGGCCCGGAAAGAAGGCGACCACGAGAGTCATGAGCAGGACGAAGGCCGCTCCCGCCAGGTACTTGCCCAGCACGATCTCCCAGATGCTGAGGGGACTCGTGAGCAGCAGCTCGTCGGTGCCGTTGGCCTTCTCGCTGGAGAAGAGCCCCATGGTGACCGCGGGCACGAGAAAGATGAGCACGATCCACATGGATCCGATGAAGGGCGTGATGAGGCCGTCGTTGAGGTTCATGCGCAGGGCGAAATCCGCCGCGCCGAGCTGGGCCGCCTGGGCGAGCTGCTGATCGAAGGAGATCAAGCTCGAGAGGAAGAAGGTGCCCGCCAGCACCGACCACAGGGTCAGGACCACGTAGGCGACCGGGGAAACGAAGAAGGAAGCGAGCTCGCGGCCCGCGATGGCGCCCACGTGCTTCACGCGCCTTCTCCCCTCGCGTGCGCGGACGCGTCCTGGGAGATGACCCGGGCGAAGACCTCCTCGAGGCCCTGGCCGCCCGCGGTGAGCTCGGCCATGGACTGGTCGAGAGCGACGTGTCCCTGGCAGATGAGGATGACGCGCTGACAGATGGCCTCGACCTCGGCAAGGATGTGTGTGGAGAGAATGACGCTGTGCCGGTGCTCTCCCTGGGCGGGTGCGGCGAGATCGGCGATGAGTCCGCGGATCTCGCGGATCTGGATCGGATCGAGACCGACGGTGGGCTCGTCGAGGACCAGGACCTGGGGATCGTGGACGATCGCCTGGGCGAGGCCCACGCGCTGTCGGTAGCCCTTCGAGAGCTGGCCGATCACACGTCGGCGTACGGCTTCGAGGCCGCAGCGCCCGAGGGCGCGATCGACCGCCGCGCGGCGTTCGCGCCGGGGCACGTCCTTGATTCGCGCTACGAAGTCCACGTAGGCCTCGACGCTCATTTCGGGGTAGAGCGGCGGAGATTCGGGCAGATAGCCGACAGCCCGCCGCGCGGCGAGGGGGTCGCCGAAGATGTCGTGTCCCGCAATGGAGACCGAGCCGTCCGTCGCCGGCAGAAAGCCGGTGAGCATGCGCATGGTGGTGGTCTTGCCCGCTCCGTTGGGCCCGAGAAAACCCACCACCTCGCCCGGCGCCACGGAGAAGGAGAGGCCGTCCACGGCCAGGTGGTCTCCGAAGCGCTTCGAGAGGTTCCGGGCCTCGATGGCCCCGCTCCTCACCGCGGGCTCCCCCGGCGCACTCCCCTGCGCGCTCATGAACACCGCTCCCCAATTCCAGTCGAGGATCCGTTCGGCCGTTACCGGCGCGTGGAATCCGCGTATTGATCCCCGCAGTCGTCCCCCAGGAGCCGGGCTGCGAGAAGCGAGCAACGAAGCGCATCAGTCGCCCTGATGCGCGCGGAATATAAAGAGAATGCACTCGAGGCGTCAACTGCTGCCCCACTTCTGCGTGAGCTTCCATCAGCGTCCTGCAGGCTGCTCGAACGGTCGTCGCGGCTCCGACTCCACATTGCCCGAGCGCATTCGGGCACACTTGACACTCGCCTCCCAAGGGCGGTTCCCCGCCCTTCCCGTGGGCGGATCGCCGGGAGCGAGATATCCTCTCGCCATGGATGGACGTGTCGGACTCATGCGGGGTACTTCCCCGTGGGCGGGCTTTCTTGCCGTGCTGGTCGCGGCCTCGGCGTGGTGGGCCACGCCCGCGCTGGCCTCCGACCCCCTCCCCGGAGGTGCGAAGATCCAGACAGCCGCCGAGCTGGCCGTCGACGACGTGCAGCGCAGCGAGGACCTCGAGCGCTGGAGGGGACGCAGCTGTCCCCTGGGAGGCTGCGCCCGGGCGCCGCGTTCGAAGGCGAGCACGCCCATCGCCTTTGGAGCCGCAGCCGGCGGGTTCGCGTGGCTGGCCCGGCGTCGCGCTTCCCGCGCCTCCTGACCCATCCACCGCCCATGCGCATCGCCCTCGTCGTCGAGCGCTTCGAAGAGTGTGCCGGCGGCGGCGAGCAGATCGTATGGAACGTCGCCCGCGAGCTCCGCCGGGCAGGAGACGAGGTGCATGTCGTCGCCCGCCGCGGCGTGGCGACGCCCGGGGTGACCCTCCATCGCCTGCGGGTTCCCGCCTTCTGGCAGCCCCTGCGCGTGAGCTCCTTTGCCATGCTCGCGGGCCGGGAGCTTCGGGGCGCGGGCTTCGATGTGGTCCACTCCTACAGCCGCACCCTCCACCAGGACCTCTTCCACGCGGGAGGAGGAAGCCATGCGGACTCCATGCTCAAGACCTACGGCGAGGCGGGCACCCGCGCGCGGCGGCTCTCGCCGCGCCACGCACTCCTTCTTGCGCTCGAGCGTCGCATCTTCGCCGACCCCTCCCAGACCATCGAATGCGTGTCGGAGATGGTGCGCAGCCAGATCGCCGAGCGCTTCGCGGTCCCACGCGAGCGGCTGACCCTGCTGCACTATGGGGTCGACGTCGAGCGTTTCGAGCCCGAGCGCAACGCCGCCGCGGGGCGCCGGCTGCGGGATGAGCTGCGCGCCGCGGACGCCACCGTGTGGCTCTTCGCCGGCTCGGGCTGGCGCCGCAAGGGGCTCGATACGGCGCTCGCCGCCCTCGCAGGAGCCGAGAGCCGCAACACCCATTTGTGGGTTGCCGGCGGCGACACGGTGAAACCCTGGCAGGAGCGAGCGACGCGCCTCGGCCTGGCCGAGCGGGTCCGCTTCCTCGGCAGCCGCAGCGACATGGAGAGCCTCTATGCAGCCGCCGACGGCCTGCTCTTGCCGACCCGCTACGACGCCTTCGGCCTGGTCTGCCTCGAGGCGGCGGCCTCGGGCATTCCCGTCGTCACCTGCGAGAGCGCCGGCGCCTCGGAGCTGATGCACAAGGCAGGCGTCGTGGTGAAGCGGGCCGATGACATCGCGGCCTTCAGCGGCGCCCTCGACCGTCTGTCCGACGCCGGGCTGCGCGAGACCCTCGGCGCCGAAGGTCTGCGGGTGGCCCGGGAGAAGAGCTGGGTTCACCACGTCGAAGGGCTGCGCGCCATCTACCGGCGGATCAGCAGGTGAGGCCCCGTTGGCACACCGGCGACCCGGATTTGTGTCGGCGAGTCGAGCGCTGGCTCGGCTCCGATAGCTCGGAAGCGAATCCCGAGAAGGCGGAGCTCCTGGCCCAGAGCCGGTACAGGCGTAGCGTCAAGCTCCCCGGCACCGCAAATCCCCGAGACCCCCTCTTCGCCAAGCACTTCCTCTCGCCCGCCAGCCGGCGGCTGGGCGACCGCCTGCTCGAACGATTCAAGGCGGCAGCGGGGCAAGCGGCCGCCGACCGGGAGTGGAGGGCCCTGGCTGCGCTCCACCGCCAGGGAATGGCGGTGCCCGAGCCCCTGGCGCGCGCGTCTCTGGCCGGGCGCGAGGCGCTCCTGGTGGCGCGCTACGTCGAGGGCCGGCCCCTCCTCGAAGCGCTCGGCGTCGATCCCGCCACCCGACGCCAGCTGCTCACGGCTCTCGGCGAGCTGGTGGCACGCCTCCACGCACTGGGCTGGACCCACGGAGACCTCCACGCGGGCAACATCCTGGTCACGGGCGGACGACCCCTCCTCGTCGACTGGCAGCGAGCCCGGCGCAGCCGCTCCGAAGACCGGCGCCTCGTCGATCTGGGAACCCTCGAATTCTCCCTCGCCCAGGCGGGACTCTCCCGAAGCGACCGCCTGCGCGTTCGCATGGCGGCACTGGGCGTGGCAGACCCGCGCAGCCCCGAAGCCAGGCGCCAGCTCCGCCGCGCCGGTCACGCCGCGCAGGCGCGGGCGAGCCGGCACTACCGCCGGCGAACGAAGCGCTGCCTGCGCGTCGGTGAAGTCTCCGCCCGGGTGCGGAGCGCCGCCGGCCGCGGTCTTCGTCTGCGCGACTTTCCCGATGCAGCCATCGACGAGGCCCTCGCCGCCCATCGTGCCGCCATCGCGGCGGGCGGGCCGGCGCTGCTCAAGTGCGATCACCGCTCTCGGGTGAGCGCCGTGCGGGCCGGGGGCCGAGACCTGGTAGTCAAGGAGGTCATCAAGGGCGGTCCGCGCAAGTGGGTCGCGGACCTCTTTCGCGGCTCGCCGGCCCGCCGGGCCTGGCGGGGCGGCCACGGCCTGCTCGTGCGAGGCATCGGGGCGGCGCTGCCCCTCGCCTTCGTGGAACGCCGGGCTCTCGGCCTCCCCGTGGCCTCCTTCGCGATCCTGGAGGACCTGCGACCCGGTCGGCCCGTGCAAGAGCTCCGGCCCGACGGCGACGCCCCCACGGCGGCGGAGCTCGTGAACCGGCTCTGTGACCTCGCCGCGTCCCTCCATCGCCACGGTGTGATCCACGGTGACTTCCAGGCCCTACATGTCTACGGGTGTGAGGGCGCCTCGGGTTGGGAGATGGCCTTGATCGATCTCGAAGGCGTTCGTTTTCCCGGCCGCCTGCGTGAAGGCCAGCGCATCGAAGCGCTCGCCGAGCTCAACGCATCCCTACCCGACGACCTGATCTCCCTGGACGAGCGGCTACGGGGCTTCGAGCGCTATGCGGCGCGACTGCCCTTCGAAATGGGAGCCGACGCCGCGCGGGTCGCGATCGCGCGCCGGAGCCTCGAGCGCCGGCACCGTTGGCGCGGTGAAGGCTGCGAGCTCGGCGTTACGATCGCGAGACCCTGAGCCAC
Organism: Deltaproteobacteria bacterium; assembly: GCA_019310385.1. GTDB lineage: Bacteria > Myxococcota_A > UBA9160 > UBA9160 > UBA4427 > JAFDEK01. Next base: position 18,044 of record JAFDEK010000020.1, on the reverse strand, counting down.
TGGAAGTAGCTCGAGGAGCTCGGCACCCGGCCGCCGCGGCCTTCGGTGAAGCCCACCGCGCGGGCGGTCTCGCAGCTGCTCACGATCTCCTTGAAGCCCTCGATCTTGCGCTCCGGGTCCTCGGGGTTCAGGCCGTGGAAGATGATCTCCACCTTCTCCTTGGCGTCCAGCACGTTGAGCACGAGCGTGGCCAGGGTGAAGAGCTTTCCGCTCCCCTCCGCGGCCTCGACCGAGAAACGCGGGACCTCGATCTGATTCAATTCGATGCCGAACTCGAGACGCATCCTCTCACTCCCCTTTGTTCTTCTCGTGAAGGGTCTTCGCGAATGCCGCCCTGCCGACCCGGCGGCGGCCCCCTCTGAACTCCCCGGACCGCCCAGCCGATCAGGCCGGGAGAGACGACGCGCGGGCAAATTCGCCCTCTCGTCCCCGGGTGTCAAGCAGCGGCCGCCTGGCGAGGCGGCGCCAGCCGCTTCTTCGTCCACTCGGCCGAAAAACTTCAACCGGAGGCCAAACAAAGCCGATTCCCGGGCCGGGGAACCACTCGCGGATTCTAGGGTTCTCGCACTTGGTAGAGCGGCGGCGCGGGGAGTACCATCGGCGCTCCTCGGAAACTGCCGAATACCCCGTACCCCCGGAGCAAGGACGAGAATGAAGCGAATCATGCAGCAAACGATGCTCCTCCTGCTCGCCCCCCTCCTGATCAGCGGCCTTCTCAGCGGCTGCGCGACCCGCGGAAGCGCGCCGCCCAGCGAGGCCGCGGGCGAGCCCGAGATCGCCTTCACGCAGTACGTCCTCGACAACGGCCTCACACTCATCGTCCACGAAGACCACAAGGCCCCCATCGTCGCGGTCAATGTCTGGTACCACGTGGGCTCGAAGAACGAGAAGCCGGGCAAGACGGGCTTCGCCCACCTCTTCGAGCACCTGATGTTCAACGGCAGCGAAAACTTCAATGACGACTACTTCGGCCCCTTCGAGGGGGTCGGCGCCACGGACATGAACGGCACGACCAATGCCGATCGCACCAACTACTTCCAGAACGTCCCCAGCTCCTCTCTCGACCTGGCCCTGTGGATGGAGTCCGATCGCATGGGGCACCTGCTCGGCGCCATCGACCAGGAACGCCTCGACGAACAGCGCGGCGTGGTGCAGAACGAGAAGCGCCAGGGCGACAACCAGCCCTACGGGCGGGTCTTCGACTTCATCGACGAGAACGCCTATCCCGAAGGCCACCCCTACTCGTGGCCCACCATCGGCTCCATGGAAGACCTCGACGCCGCAAGCCTCGAGGACGTAAAGGAGTGGTTCCGCGGCTACTACGGCGCCGCCAACGCGGTGATCGTCGTGGCCGGCGACGTCGAAGCCGCGGCGGTGCGCGAAAAAGTGGAGGCCTACTTCGGCGACATTCCCTCCGGCCCGCCCGTGAGCCATCGGAAGCGCTGGATCGCCGAGCGCCAGGCGGAGAAGCGCCAGGTGATCCAGGACCGCGTACCCCAGGCGCGCATCGTCAAGGTGTGGAACATCCCGGAAGTCGGGAGCGCGGACGGCGACTACCTGGACCTGGTGAGCAACGTCCTGGCCGATGGCAAGAGCTCGCGCCTCTATCGGCGCCTCGTCTACCAAGACCGCAGCGCCACCGACATTGCCGCCTTCGCGTGGCTGCGCGAGCTGGGCGGGCTCTTCGTCGTGTGGGCGACCGTGAAGCCCGGCGGAGACCTCGCGGAGGTGGAGCGCGCCATCGACGAGGAGATGGCGCGCCTGCGCGCGGAGGGGCCGAGCCGCGACGAGCTGGCCCGCGCCAGGATGCGCTACCGGGCCGACTTCATCCGCGGCGTCGAGCGCATCGGCGGCTTCGGGGGCAAGTCCGACGTCCTCGCGCGGAGCCAGGTCTACGCGGGCCGCCCCGACGCCTATCGCGAGAGCCTGGCCCGCGTAGCCGCAGCCAGCGAGGAGGATCTGCAGGCGGCGGCCCAGCGCTGGCTGCACGACGGTGTGTATGCCCTCGAGGTCCGGCCCTTTCCCGAATATGCGAGCAAGCCCGATGGCGTCGACCGCAGCAAGCTCCCCGCGTCCGGGGCGCCGCCGGCCGTCGAGTTCCCGACCCTCGAGCGCGCCACGCTGTCGGGTGGCCTCGAGGTCGTGCTCGCCCGGCGCGATGCCGTGCCCGTCGTCGATTTCAACCTGCTGGTCGACGCCGGCTACGCGGCCGACCGCCAGACTCCGCTCGAGGCCGGTAGGGTCGGCGTCCCGGGCACCGCGACCCTGGCTCTCGACATGCTCGACCAGGGAACCCGAAGCCGCTCGGCCCTGGAAATCGGCGAGAGTCTGGCCCGCCTGGGCGCGGAGTTCTCCGCGGGCTCGAGCCTCGACATGTCCTCGGTGCGTATGTCCGTCCTGCGCGAGTACCTCGACCCCTCCCTCGAGCTCTACGCCGACCTCATCCTCGAGCCCGCCTTCGCGGAGGAGGACGTCGAGCGCCTGCGAACCCAGCAGCTGGCGCAGATCCAGCGCGAGAAGGCGACCCCCATGAAGATGGCGCTGCGAGTCTTTCCGCCTCTGCTCTACGGCGAGGATCACGCCTACGGGGTGCCCTTCACCGGTAGCGGCGAAGAGGAGAGCGTGGCGAAGCTCACGGCCGCCGATTTGCGCGCCTTCCACGCGAGCTGGTTCAAGCCCGACAACGCCACCCTGGTCGTCGTCGGCGACACCACCCTCGCCGAGATCGTCCCCAAGCTCGAGAGCCTCTTCGGCAGCTGGAGCCCCGGCCCCGTTCCCGACAAGGAGCTGGCCCGGGTCGCCGCGCAGCCGCGCTCCCGGGTCTATCTCATCGACCGCCCCGGCGCGCCCCAGTCGGTGGTCTTCGCCGGCCACCTCGCGCCTCCCAAAGCCAACCCCGAAGAGGCCGCGCTGCAGATCCTGAACGAGATCCTCGGCGGGAGCTTCACCTCGCGCATCAACATGAACCTGCGCGAAGACAAGCACTGGTCCTACGGCGCCCACAGCTTCCTCTACGACGCCCGGGGCCAGCGTCCCTTCATCGTGTACTCCTCGGTGCAGACCGACAAGACCGCTCCCGCCCTGGCGGAGATCCAGCAGGAGCTGGCCGGGATCGCCGGCCCCCACCCGCCGACCCAGGACGAGGTGGCCCACGCCAAGGACCGCAAGACCCTCTCGCTGCCCGGCCGCTGGGAGACCTCCAAGGCCGTGGCGGGCTCGGTCTCCTCCATCGTACGCTTCGGCTTTCCCGACGACTACTGGCAGCGCTATCCCGAGGCACTGCGCGCCGTCGACCGCGCCCAGGCGGAGCAGGCCGGGCGGGGTCTACTGCGGCCGGATGCCCTTACCTGGGTGGTCGTGGGCGATCTGGAGAAGATCGGGGACGAGGTGCGGGCCCTCGGGCTGGGGGAGGCGCAGGTGATCGACGCGGAGGGGCGGCCGGTCGGGGAGTGAGCTGGCTAGCGATTGGCGCGGCGTGTGCATGGCTGGCTCGATCTTGACCGCCGCGGCCGAATTGGCGTATGTACTGTAGACAGGACCCACAGGCGGTGGCGGCCATGGCCGGAGCGAGCAGCGGACCGAAGAACACATCGAAGAACACATCGAAGAACAGGGGGCCTCTCGCGGGGCTCCGCCTGATCGATCTCTCCACCGAGATCACCGGTCCCTACGCGAGCAAGCTCTTCGCGGACGCGGGGGCCGATGTCGTGAAGGTCGAGCCGCCCACCGGCGACCCTCTTCGCCGCTGGACCGCCTCGGGCCAGCGACTCGCCCAAGGTGAGGACGGCGCCCTCTTCCACTACCTGAACGCTGGCAAGCGAAGCGTGCTCGCAGACTGGAGCGCCGGGTCCGCGGCCGAGCTCGTCCTGGATCTCGTCGGCGGCGCCGACCTGGTGATCGAGAGCTTCGGGCCGGGTGGAGCGGCGGAGCTGGGCGTCGGGTGGGAAGCCATCCACGACCGCAACCCCGCCTGCTCCCTGGTATCCATCAGTCCCTGGGGAGGGAAAGGCCCCTGGGCCCATCGACCCGCCACCGAGTTCACCCTGCAGGCAGCGACGGGCTCCACCGCGAATCGGGGCCTCCCCGCCCGCGGACCCGTCGGCGCCGGCGGGAGGATCGGTGAGTGGATCCCGGGGAGCTATGCAGCTGTCGGCGCGCTCTCGGCCTGGCTGTCGGCGCGGCGCACGGGCCAGGGGCAGCACGTCGATCTATCCATGTTCGAATGCCTCTGCCTGTCCATGACGATCTATCACGACCTGAACTCCCAGTTCTTCGAGGGGCCGCTGCCCCAAGGCATCGAAACCCCCTCCATCGAGCCCACCAAGGACGGGTGGGTCGGCCTGTGCACGATCACGGGACAGCAGTGGAAGGACTTCTGCGCACTCATCGGCCACCCGGAGGTCGCCGAGGACGATCGCTTCTACGACGCGAAGATGCGTATGGCGCACCTCGATTTCATCCACCGGATCATCCACGGCTACACGAAGGAGCACACCACCGAGGAAATCATCGAGGTGATGAGCCTGGCGCGCATTCCGGTCAATCCCCTGGGCAACGGCCGCACCCTGCTGGAGATGGATCACCTCCTCGAGCGGGAGGTCTTCATCCGGAATCCGGCAGGCTTTCAGCAGCCTCGCCCGCCCTACCGCCTGGGCTCTCGGGAGCAGAAGCCCGAGCTGCGTCCGGCCCCTCGCCTCGGCGAACACACGCAGGAGCTGGAGGCTGAAGAGGGGCGCCGGGCTCCTCTCGAGCCGGAAGGCGGGGGCCCGCTCCCCTTCGAGGGCCTTCGCGTGCTGGATCTGACCGCCTTCTGGGCCGGGCCCATCGCCACGAGCTTCCTGGCGGATCTCGGCGCCGACGTGATCAAGGTGGAGTCCATCCAGCGACCGGATGCGATGCGCTTCGCCGGATCGGTGCGCAACGAAACCATGTGGGAGTTCAATCCGATCTACCACGGGTGCAACTCGAGCAAGCGCGGCGTGACCCTGGATCTCGAATCGGAAGCGGGAATGGCGCTGCTCCGGCGCCTCGTAGAGACGGCCGACATCGTCGCGGAGAACTTCTCCCCGCGCGTCCTCGAGAACTGGGGCCTCGATTGGGAGACGGTTCACGCACTGAATCCACGGGCCGTCCTGGTCCGCATGCCCTCCTTCGGCCTCAACGGGCCCTGGCGCGACCGTGTCGGTTTCGCGATGAGCATCGAGCAGGTGAGCGGGCTCGCCTGGCTCACGGGCTACGACGACCTGCCGCTCGTCGTGCGCGGCGCGTGCGATCCCCTGGGTGGCATGCACGCCGTGTTCGCGGTGGGACTCGCACTCGAGGAGCGACGGCGGAGTGGCGAGGGCCAGCTCGTCGAGGTTCCGCTGATGGAGCCCGCCATCAACATCGCGGCCGAGCAGATGATCGAGTGGTCCGCCTACGGAGCCTTCCTCGAGCGACAGCAGAACCGGGGGCCCCACGCCGCACCCCAGGGCGTCTACGCCTGCGCGGATCGGGACGAGATGGACGCGAGCCCGGGCCACGTGGCCATCGCCGTGGCGACCGACGCGCAATGGGAGGCGCTGCGCTCGGCCCTGGGTGATCCGGAATGGGCCCGCGACCCCGCGCTGTCCTCCGCGGGCGGGCGTCGCGCGGCCCACGACCGGATCGACGAGCAGCTGCGCGTCTGGACCTCTGCGCGCACCCGCCGCGAGGCCGCCGAAACGCTGGTCTCCGCCGGCGTCCCGGCCCACGAGTGCATCAATACCCATTGTCTGTGGCCCAACCCACAGCTCGAGGATCGCGGCTTCTTCCAGGAGATGGAGCACGCCCTCGTCGGTCGCCTTCGCTACCCGGGCTTGCCCATGAGCTTCTCGGGATTGCCCCGGGCCCTGCGCCGATTAGCGCCGCCCCTGCTGGGCGAGCACAACGAAGAGATCCTGCGCGACGAGCTCGGCCTCACGGACGAGGAGATCGATGAGCTGCGAGAGAAGAAAGTGATCGGGGAGCGGCCGGCCTTCATGTAATCCCGACCGTCGCCCGGAAGCCTGCGATTCGTTTCGAGGGAGGGTGCGCAACGCGCCACTCGAAAGAGGAGGGATTGGAGCGTGACTGATGTTACGACGCGACTGGCGGATTTCGTGCACGACACCCAATTCGCGGACCTCACTCCGGAGGTCGTGGACTACACGAAGCTGGTGATCCTGGACACGATTCTCTGTGGCATCGCGGCGGGCGGACTCGAACGCTCCGCAATGATGCACGAGGTCGTGAAGCAGCTCGGAGGGCCGGCGGAGGCGACCGTCTTCGGACTGAGCCAGCGCGTACCCGCGGTGCACGCCGCCATGGCGAACGCCGAGATCATGAATCTCCTCGACGCCGACGACACCTTCTTCACCTCCAGCCACTTCGCCGCCTTCAACGTGGCCGGCGCCCTCGCCGAAGCCCAGCGCCAGGATAGATCCGGCCGGGATCTGATCCTCGGGACGGCGGTGGGCTTCGACGTGAACGCGCGGCTCAACCTCGCGTCCATCGTGATGGGAGAGGCCGAAGACGGCTCCTTTCGCTGGTCGCCAGTGCAAGGCATGGGATTCGCGGCCCTGGGGACGGCGGCCAGTGCCGCCGCCGTGCGGGGGGACCTCGATCGTGAACAGGTCCGCAACCTCATGGGACTGGCCGCCTGGATGGCGCCGACTCCCACCGTGAATACGATGACCGAGCGCACGGAGCACCTTTCCTTCAAGTACGCCAACTATCCCGGTGTGGCGCAGGCGGGAATGATGGCGCTCGCGCTGGCGGAGCAAGGCTACGTGGGCGATCAGAATTGCCTCGATGGCGATGGCTTCGTTCGCGCCCAGGGCTGTCTCGAGACCGATCACGAGCTCATGCTCGATGAGCTCGGCGAGAAATGGTGGATCCTGGAGACCTGCATCAAGTACTACCCCTCCTGCCGCTACACGGCCGGCCCGATCGACATGCTGCGGCGGCTGATGCACGAGGAAGGTCTCGAGGCGAAGGACATCGAGAAGATCGAGATCGGCGTGCACCCGATGGGCTACGCGCTGCGTTTCTTCCGATCCCCCGCCACTACGATCGCCTGCGATCATCGCGCACCGCTCAACGGGGCCTTCAACATCCCCTACGTGATGGCGCTTGCGGCGCTGGGGCGCACGCCCGGTCCGCAGTGGTACGCAGAGGAGAACCTGAAGGACCCGCTGGTCTGGGACCTTGCGAGCCGGATCGTCACCCTCGAGGACGAGTCGGCCCGGGACGACGTGAGGCGGGCCTTTCGCGAGTCCCGAATCCGCCGCTTCCGCAAGACCCCCGCCTCCATGCGCGTTCGGGCGAAGGGCCGCGAGTTCCACTGCGAGAGCGAGTACGCCGACGGGGATCCATGGACGCCGGAGACGCGCGCGACCTGGGAGCGGGTCGAGGAGAAGTTCGAGAGCTTCTGCGGCCACCTGATGGATCGGTCGCAGATTCGCGCGCTCGTCGAGCGGATCCGAACCCTGGACCGGGTGGAGAAGGTCTCGAGCGATCTACCGCTGCCCTAGGGTGCTGGCGATACCCCCCGTCGAGGCCTCAGATGCGCCGGTCCCGGCCCTCCCAGAATGGATCGCGCGCCTGCCGCCGCAGGAGCTTTCCGGTCTCGGTGCGGGGAAGCGAATCGCGCAGCTCCACCACGCGCGGGACCTGATGGCCCGAGAGGCGCGCGCGGCAGTGCTCGATAATCCGCGCCTCGGGGTCGCCAGCCGCGCTCGCCCCGGGCTCCAGCTGCACCAGGGCGCGCACCGCCTCGCCCCACTCGTCATCCGGCACCCCCACCACGCAGCAATCGGCCACGAAGGGGAGCTCGAGGAGCACCGATTCGATCTGGGCGGGGTAGATGTTGACGCCCCCGGAGAGGATGACGTCCGCGCTGCGATCGCACAGGTAGAGGTAGCCCTCGTCGTCGACCCGACCGATGTCACCCATGGTGAAGAGATTCCCGATCCGGCCCTCCTGGGTCTTGTCCGGGTCGCCCTTGTAGTCGAAGGGGGACGCCTCGAGGTTGAAGAAGACGCCGCCCTCCCGGCCGGCGGGCAGGGGCTCGCCGTCGTCGCCCAGGATGTGCACCTCGACGCCCGGACGCGGGCGACCCACTGAGCCGGGGTGCGCCAGCCACTCCTGGGAGCTGATCATGCACCCGCCGCCTTCCGTGCCGCCATAGAACTCGAAGAGCACGGGGCCCAGCCAATCGATCATCTGTCGCTTGGTCTCCAGCGCCACGGGAGCGGCGCCGTGACACACGAGACGAAGCGAGGAGGTGTCGTAGCGCTCACGCACCGCGGCGGGCAGGTGCAGCAGGCGCACGAACTGGGTCGGAACCATGAAGGTGGAAGTCACGCGGTACTGCTCCACCAGCTTCAGGAACTCCTCGGCGTCGAAGTGCTCCATCAGCACGAGGTCCGCGCCGAGCAGCGCGGCGCCGTCCGCGTAGGTGCAGGGGCCGGCGTGGTAGAGGGGCGTCGCCACCAGGTGTGCGCTGTCACGGTCTCCCTCGGGCAGAAAGGCCTGGAGCATCGCCATGCCGGCGCGACCGAAGAGGCTCGGAGGTGGGCCCTCCGGCAGCTGGCCGCGCTGCACGCCCTTGGGTCGACCGGTGGTGCCCGAGGTGTAGAGCATGCACTCGCCGGCCAGCGGGGGGGCGAGGGGCTCGCAGGGCTCGGCCTCGACCTCTTGCCAGGGACGGAAGCCCGGGATCTCTCCGCCCACGCAGAAGCGCGCCGACTCGGGCACCAGCGAGGCCGCGGCGAGGGCCGCCTCGGCGCAGCGCGCGTCGACCACGAAGGCGTCGGCCTCGCAGTCTTCGACCACGTAGCGCACCTCCTCCGGGCTCCAGCGCCAGCTAAGCGGCGTAAAGCGCCGTCCCGACCACACGCTGCCGCGGTAGGCCCAGAGGAACTCGGAGGTATTATGCAGCAGCACCGCCACGCTGGCCCGGCGGCCGAGGCCGGCGCTGTCGAGGGCGTTTGCGAAGCGGGCGCCGCCCGTGAGGATTTCGGGGTTGGTCAGCAGGGTCGCCATCGCACTATTCTACGGACACTGGGCGGGCGGCACCAATCCACGAAAGACGAGAGCAGAAACAAGGGAGATGGGCGATGTCGAAGGAAAGCGGGCTGCGGGTAGAGCGCGAGGGTGCGGTGGTGAACGTGACCTTCGACCGCCCCGACAAGAAGAATGCCCTCACCCTCGAGATCTTCGACGAGCTGCGGCGCGTCATCGACGCGATGGCAACCGACCCCGAGGCCCGGGTGCTGGTGCTGCGCGGCGCCGGCGGCAACTTCTCCTCGGGCGCCGACCTCTCGGGCGCCGCGCCCGCGGAGAGCTGGGATCCGCGGCAGAGCCCGGTGGCGCTGATCCGGGATCGCGTCGGTGCGGCCGCGCTGGCCCTGCATCGCCTCCCCAAGCCCACGCTGGCCCTGGTGGAGGGGGTCGCGGCCGGCGCGGGCGCCAACCTCGCCCTCTGCTGCGACCTCGTCTATGCGGCCCGTGGCGCACGTTTCTCCCAGATCTTCATACGCCGCGCCCTGTCCCTCGACTGCGGTGGCAGCTGGGTGCTGCCGCGCACGGTAGGGCTGCGCCGCGCCAAGGAGCTGGCCTTCTTCGGCGACTGGGTGTCGGCCGAAGACGCCGAGGATCTCGGGCTCGTGAACGCGGTCTTCGAAGCGGAGAGCGCCGCGGACGAGGTCCGCGAGCGCGCCGGACGCCTGGCCCGCCAGGCCCCGCTGGCCCTCTCGCTCATCAAGGAGTCCCTTGACGCATCCTCCTCCCTCTCCTTCGCAGAGGCTCTCGACAAGGAGGCGGTCTACCAGGGCGCCTGCACGGGCTCAGGCGACTTCGCCGAGGGAATCGCGGCCTTTCTCGAAGGTCGGGAGCCCGATTTCTCGGGTTCCTGAGCCTCTTGCGCAGCGGATGCGACCGATCCGTCGGCGAAGTCGCGTCATCGCGCGATGCCCCGCGACTCAGGGCACCAGGTTCAGGGTGTGCTCCGCGTGCTCGCGGATCGCCGCGTCGCTGAACCACCAATGGCGCTTCTCGCCGCTGCGCCAGGCGGGTAGCTGGTCTGTCAGGTGATCGTCGAAATAGCGACCGCTGACTCCGCCCGGCAGCACCGCGGTGACCTTCTCGGAATCCGAAAGGTCGTACACGATCCTCGCCGACGCGATGACACGGGTGTCGTAGCGCTCGCTGACCCGGTAGATGGCGCGGTTGAGGGTCTCACCGGAGCCCTCCATGGGATGAGTCCCGCCGCCAAGCCAACGTGCGGCGCGCTCGCCGGGCAGCACCGGGCTCGCGAAGGTCACCGTGTGCAGCGCGCCCCAGCGCCAATCCTCGCTGCGCCGGCCGAAGCGCTCCGTCAAATAGGCCCGCGCGTCGCCTGCGGCCAGGCGGATCTGCTCGTCGCGAGTCTCCACCGCGTCGGTGCGCCGGTCGTCGAACCAGCTCGCCGCGTTCTCCTCCACCTGCTTGGCAAAGCGCTCGTTCCAGTAGTAGAGGTTGTCGAGGAAGCGACCGGTCAGCTCCTCGCCCAGCTCGTCTTCGTAGGTGCGCAGGGCGAGGTGGACCACCAGGGTCTGGAACAGCGAGGGCGCGACCGCGTCGACGCTCTCCACGAAATCCCAATCATCGAGGATCTGCGCCCATTCGTGGTCGTCCGCATCGCCATCGCGCAAGGCCGCCGCGAAGATGGGAGCCAGGCGCACGGCCAGGGTGTTCTTCACGTCGCGCATGAAGCGCCAGTGGTCGTCGACGCCGAGCACACGATCGCCCGCCATGAGCTCGCGCAGGCGGCGGTAACGCCAGGAGGGCGCGAAGTAGGTCGAGTAGGCGAAGGGGTAGCCGTCGGGGACGAGGTCGTGATTCGCGGCGCCGACCCAGCCTTCGGGCGGGTCGTAGACCGTCGGCTTCTGCTCGAGGGACAGGAAGCCCGCCCAGTTGTCGCGGGAGTCACGCACGGGCAGCGGGTGCGAACCGTCACCCTCCCGGCGGATGGGCACCGGGCCCGAGGGCACCCGCGCGATGTGGCCATCCACGTCCGCGAGGATGTAGTTGAGGGAGACGGGCTGCCGGGCGACGATCCGAAGGGCCTCGCCCACGGATTTCGCCGCGATGACTTCGTGGGCCCCCATGTTCGGGCTCAAGGCCTCCGGCCAGCTCCAACGCAGGGAGAGCAGCTTGCCGCTCTCGACGATCATGCCGTGGTCGGAGAGGATCGGCCCGCGCCGGGTGCTTCGCACCGTCACGGTCTCACTGCGATAGCCGTCGGGATGCTCCCGGTCGCGAATGCGGATGTGCTCCTCGCGCAGCGCGAAGGGGAGCGAGCGCGCCCCCTCGAGGTAGTGGCCCGGGTTCGCGAGGTCTTCCCGTTCGATGTAGAGGTCGACCATGTCCGCGTAGCCGTTGGTGGCGCCGAAGGCCATGCGATCGGTGCGCCCCAGACCGAGGCCTGGAGCCGCGAGCGGGGCCAGCCCCACCGCCCTCCCCTGCGGCGTCACCAGCGCGATGGGATAGAAGAAGCCCGGCAGGCGCCGGGCGTCCAGATGCGGGTCGTTGGCGAGGATCGGCTTGCCCCCCGCAGAGCGGCCCGGGCCGCTCACCCAGGAGTTGCTCGCGACGGCCTCCGGCCGGGGCCAGTGGGCTTCGCGTTCCGGGTCGATGCGCAGGCCGATGGCTTCGAAGTCGCGAGGCACCTGCGCCTCCCGCCCGCCCGCGACATCGGGATTGACGGAAATCATGGAGATCTCGGCGGCTCGCTCGGGACCCAGCTTCTCGATCAAGAGCTGCGCGATCAGCTCCGCACGCCAGTTCGCCGAGCTGCCCCAGATGTTCAGCGCCTGGATGGCGACGAGATCGTGCAGGGTCCAGGGCTCGGGCGTGAGCGAGAGCAGCGAGAAGGCCAGGGGGAGATCGTCTCCGTGCTGCTCCAGGTAGGCATTGACGCCGCCCAGGTAGGCGTCGAACCAGACCCGCCCCTCGCCGGCGAGGAGCGCCACCTGGCGTCGCGCGATGCCCGGGATGTCGACCACGCGCACCAGCACGTCCGTCTCGAATCCCCGCTCGCCCACCAGCTCGGCCAGGCGTCCCTGGGCGACGTGGCGCATGAGCTCCATCTGGTAGAGCCGATCGGAGCTCATCACGAAGCCCTGGGCCCGGATCACGTCGGGCCAGCTCTCGCCCTGGATGTAGGGGACGCCCTGCTCGTCGCGATCCACGCGCACCGGCGCCGTGAGCCCCTCCAGCACGACCTCGCCATCCCAGCGAGCCCGGTTGCTCTGGGCGAGATAGAGCCAGAGAAGGAGCGGCACGGCGGCGAGGGCAACGACGAACGCGGCCAGCGCCCTCGTGAGGCTCATCGATTCCGCACGCGGTAGTCCATCCAGCACCTGCGATCCGCCCGCGCGATACCGCCGATCTGTCTGCGCAAAGGCTGGGGGTCGCGATAGCGCGGACTGAAGTCATAGTCGGTGATCAGGGCGCCCACGGCATCGCAAATGGCCGAGATGGAGAAGCGCTGGGCGGGGCAGGCGTGGCGGCCATGGCCGAAGGTGGTCACGAGCTCCCGCGCCGGAAGCGCGTCGGCGAGCTGGAACTCCCGGCCGCGGTAGTGGTCCGGGTCGTAGCGGTCGAGGCCCGGCGCCGCGCTGGTGTTGGTCACCGACATCATGGTCGTTGCGAACACCCCCGGCTCCAGCTTGTAGCTGCGCTCCTCGTCCGCGAGCTCCACCGGCCGGAGCACCCGCCGCAGCACGATGGAGCGCTGGGCCAGGCGGATGGATTCGCTCGCACAGCGTTCGAGGAGCTCCGTGTCCCCGCCGCGGATCTCCTCGATCAGATCGGGCCGCTCGAGAAGATGAACCAGGGTCCACGCCATCGCGGCGAAGAGGTTCGACTGGGAGCCCATGTGAACCAGCACCACGTCCCGCGCGATGCCGATCTCGCGCTCGGGCCCCTCGACGTCGCTCCACGCCGTGCAGATGCGATCGAAGAGGTCTCCCCCTTCCTTCTCCTCGCCCTCGCGGGCCGCGAGAATCTCCCGGTAGATGGCCTCGATCTCCTCGAGGGCCCGGCGCTCGGCGCGCTTGCGGGTCGCCACCGTGACGAAGCCCTTCATGGGAAAGACGAAGGACTCGGCGCTGTCGAGGCGGTCGAAGCGCTGCACCAGGGGATCGAGGAAGCGATAGGTCGCAGGCCCCAGCCCGCCCCAGGAGGCCAACCCCATGCGGTGGGCCAGGCGGCGCATGAACTCGAAGATCTCGAAGCAGCCGGCGCTCGAGAGCTCCTCCAGTGCGACCTCCATGGCCTCGTGCAGGTTCTCGAGATAGACCTCCACGTCCTCGCGGCCGAAGAGGTCGTGGGGCATGGTGCGGCGCCCGGCGAAGAGCTCCGTAGGCACCTTGTGGCGCAGCAGGGAAAAGCCGGAGCCCGCCCAGGGCAGGTGGCCGGGGGCTCGGGGCGGATGGGGCTCGATGGCCGGCAGCGCCGATGTCGCCATGGGGACATTCTGCCTGGATTGCCATCCATCTCGCAAGGAGGGAAACCCCCCTCAGGGCAACCTCCACGCGGTCCGCATGGGCAAGCAGTGGCTCAACCTCGCTACCGAAGGAGGTAGCCACTTGCATCGTGGCTCGTTCTTCCCAGGCCCAACGCGCTGCAGCAGTCCTGCCGATGTGTTGCGTGACTGGTGCGTCCGCTGGGGACCGGGCTCTCGGGTCGCGGTGGACCCTCCGGGACGCCTCAGCTGGGAAGTCCCTGTGTCTGGTATTATCTGGCAGACAGACAGCGCGCGTGAACTGCCAGGGAGAGCCCTATACGGCAAAGCGTGCTCTATGGGAGATCGTCAGGAAACGGCGAGCTTTCGCCACGACGCCGGGATCCCATAGAGGCACGAATGGCCACGAGACACTGCGGAATCCTGTCCGGTGCGTTCGCAATTTGAACGCGAGTCGAGGCGAAGAGAGGAGAGCACACATGGCAGGTCCGGCATCGCGAATCGGGGCTTCGTTCCTGGCGCCCGTCGCCCTGCTGGTGTTGCTGGCGTGTGCGCTGCCTGGGCTGGCACTGGCCACCGAAACGCCCGTGGCCGGACGCGTGGCCGCGCTGCTTGCCAGCCAGGAGACCGCGGCTGCGAAGTTTCTTTGGATCGACCTGAAGGATCCGGCGATCAGCGCACCTCTACCCGATCCCAGGCTCGGCGCCACGATCCGGATCCACGGAGGCCCCGAGAGCGGGCAGTGCTCGGCACGAATCAACCTCGATCCGAGCGGATGGGAGGAGCGGCGAAGGAACGGCGCCCGGTGGGGTTATCGCTACCGCGCTCGGCGGACCGGAAGCGAGGGCATCCGAAGCGTGACGCTCCGTCCCGGCCACATCGCGATCTGGGGGAGGGGCAGCGAGCTTCCATGTGGTCTGTCGGCCGACGCACAACGAGAGCCTCTGTCGATCGAGTTCCAGACAGCCGACCAGCGTTACTGTGCAGAGTTCGGCGGCACGGTGTGGAAGAACGAGCTCGGTCATTTCGTGGCACGGAACTCGGCGGCACCTGCCGCTTGCATGCCCCGGCGCATGAACGTCGTGCTGATCTTCGCCGATGACCTCGGCTTCAACGACCTCGGTGTCCAGGGCTCGGAGACCATCCCCACGCCGCAGATCGACCGGCTGGCTACCGAGGGTCTGCGCTTCACGAACGCGTATGCAACGGCCGCCTCCTGCTCGCCGTCGCGCGCCGCGCTCTTGACCGGCCGCTATCAGCAGCGCTTCGGCTTCGAGTTCAACACACCTGAGCATGGCGGTCTGGACCCGACCACCACCACGATCGCCGAGGCGCTGCACGACGCCGGCTACGCGACCGGCATCGTCGGCAAATGGCACCTCGGAACGCGGGATCAATACCACCCCATCGAACACGGCTTCGACGAGTTCTTCGGCTTCCTGGGTGGTTCGCATCCCTATTTCCCACAAACGGTGGCCCACCGGCCGGTCTCGCAGACCATCAACCGCGGCAAGGAACGCGCCAATGAGACCGAGTATCTGACCGACGCCTTCGCCCGCGAAGCCGTCAGCTTCATCGAGCGGCACCGCACGACCCCTTTCTTTCTCTACGTGCCCTTCAACGCGGTTCATGGGCCGATCTCGGCTTCGCAGGAGTACCTCGACCGATTCGCACACGTCGCCGACGAGACGCTGCGGGCCTATTACGCCATGACCAGCGCGTTGGACGACGCAGTCGGAGAGATCGTGCAGGCAGTCGAGGACCAGGGCCTCGCCGAGGATACGCTGATCGTGTTCACGAACGACAACGGCGGCCAGCTGCCGTGGAGCGACAATGCGCCGCTTCGCCTGGGCAAGGTCTTTCTCTTCGAAGGAGGGGTTCGGGTCCCGATGATCATTCGTTGGCCCGGCGTCACCACGGCGGGGACGGAGCACCATGATGCCGTCAGCCTGCTGGACCTGTTCCCGACCCTCCTGACGGCAGCCAACGTCGCTCCGCCGGGCGAGATCGAGCTCGACGGAACGGACCTCTCCCCCTTCATCCTCGGGGACGAAACCGGCGCTTCACAGGAGTACCTGTTCTGGCGAACCGGTCCGAACCGGGCCGTACGGAACGGCGACTTCAAGCTCATCAGGGCGTGCAATCCCTATATCGGCACCTGCAACGTCTGGCTATTCGACCTGGCCAGCGACCCCGGCGAAGTCAATAATCTGGCCGAGCACCGTCCGTGGCTCCGGTACCGGCTGATCCTCGCCCTCGATGAGTGGGAGTCCGAGCTCGCGCCGCCGATCTGGCCAGGCAAGATGTACTTCTTTTCCATCATCGACGGTATGCAATACGGATACCACTTGTGAGGCCGCTCGGCGTCGCCGTGCTGCGGTCTGGGGATGCTGGGTGTCTGGAGGCGACTGAGCTAATCTCGATAGGCGTAGCGTTGATCCAGTAAGCCCGGGAGATCCGTGCATGCGGAAGTACCTTCGCGCACCGCTCTATGCCGCCGCAGTCGCGATGGTCACTACCCAGTACGCCGCTCGCGGGGCAAGGGAACTCAAGCGCCGGCTCCAGCTCCGCATCACGCCCGGGGTGCGCCACGGAGTACTCCCTCCCTACGGCGATGGCCTCGGCATCGTGCTCATCCCGCCCTTCATCACGCGGCGCGAGATCATGGTGCCGATCATGGAGCACTGGCTTCAGCTCTTCGGCTACGAGGTCGAGCACCCGAACATTCCCGTGCAGACAGAGTGCCCGTGGACGACCTGCACGAAGAAGATCCTCCCCTGCATCAAGGAGCTCTACGAGCGCACGGGCCGTCGAGTGGTGCTCGTCGGCTGGTCCAAGGGTGGCTACGAAGCGGCCTGGCTGGCGAACAAACACCCGCGCTACATCGCGATGGCGGTGACGATCGCTTCACCTCAGGTCTGCGCCTACCCGATTGCGGGCGTGGGCCTGCACACGGTCACCTGCGGCAGGATCCGGCAGTGTGCCTTTCCCAAAGTCGCGACCCGGCTGCCCAGGGGAACGCGCATCGTGAACATCGTACCTACGAAGGACAGGCTCGTCCCACCCAAGCACGGCGCCATCGAGGGCAACGAACACGTTCACCGCATCGAAGACGCCGGCCATCTCAGCGTCGTGTTCAAACCCAGGCTCTACGAGATCCTCGCGATCGAGCTCGAAACCTGTCTCGAAGACGAAGCGGCTCGCGCTATCTGAGCTCGCGTGCTCGGGAGGGCGTCCCCTTCCGTCTGTGATAGCAGAGCCACAGCTGTAGACTGCGTGATCTCCGAGATCGCGCATCGATTGCTTCGAAGAGGGCAGCTCTCATGAAGACCGGTCTGTGCAAGGCGCTGGGAATCGAGTATCCGATCTTTGCCTTCACCCACTGCAGGGATGTGGTGGCGGCGGTGACCAATGCCGGCGCCTTCGGTGTGCTGGGCGCGGTGGGCTTCGATCCGGATCAGCTCGAGGTAGAGCTCAATTGGATCGATGAGCGGGTCGGAGAGAAACCCTACGGGATCGATGTGATCATTCCCAACAAGTACGAGGGCCTGGGGGAACGCGATCCCCTGAAACTCAAAGCGATGCTCAGCGCCGCCATCCCTCGAAGCCACCGAGAGTTCGCCGACGAGATACTCGATGGTCTCGGAATCCCGGATCTGCCGGATTCGGACGAAGACCACGACGGCTTGTACATGACGGAAGCGACCTCCGCGCCACAGATCGATGTGGCTCTCAGGCACCCCAAGGTCAGGCTGATCGCCAACGCTCTGGGAACCCCGCCGCCGGAGGTTGTTCGCCAGATTCAGGATTCCGGTCGGATGGTGGGTGCCCTCTGCGGGAGTCCCCGACACGCGGTCAAACATGTCGAAGCGGGACTGGACTTCATCATTGCCCAGGGAGGCGAGGGCGGGGGACACACCGGCGAGATCGGGAGCGTGGTGCTCTGGCCAGAGGTCGTGGACATCGCTGGAGACATTCCTGTAATCGCCGCGGGCGGTATCGGTAGCGGCCGACAGATGCATGCGGCGTTGGCGCTCGGCGCGCAGGGGGTGTGGTGCGGGTCGATCTGGCTGACCGTGGCCGAGGCTGCCACCGTGCCTGCCGAGCTGCAGTCGCTTCTCGACGCGGGGACCAATGACACGGTTCGTTCTCGGAGCTTCACGGGCAAGCACGTGCGTATGCTGAGAAATGAATGGACGGATGCATGGGAGAGGGAAGGCGCACCCAGTCCCCTGTCATCTCCCTTGCAGATGATGCTGGCCGGCAGGTCACTGGCTCGAGTCGATCGCTACCCCGACCAGGGGCAAGCCGTCGCCCTGACCCCGGTAGGACAGATCGTCGGGCGAATGAAGCAGAGGTTTCGCGCGCGTCAGCAGGTAATGGCCCTCGTCGACGAGTATCTGGAGACGAACGAGCGCCTCAACGAGCTTCTCTCTGAGGAGAACTCATAGCGAAGCTCGCGACGGGATCGCGATCAGTCACCGTCGTGGGCGAGGTAGCGCACGACCCCCAGATCGTGAGTGATGAAGAGATA
>JAFDEK010000180.1 GCA_019310385.1 Deltaproteobacteria bacterium | reverse complement strand
CATTCTGGCCATCATGCGAAAGCTCCTGGTGCGCTCCCTCGTAGGCATTCTGGTCTTCGGCCTCGTCGTTCCCGTGGCGGGTGCCTGGTACATCGCGGGCCTCGTCCCCTACCCGAGCTGGCTCGAGCATCGCAGCCCCGAGCAGGGGCTCCGGCCGCTGCCCCCTGGCGCGAGCATCGAGCGCAGCGGCGATCCCGGCAGCGCGTTCGACTACAGCTTCGAAGAGATCGAGTTCGCGGCTGCAGACGGCCGCACCCTGCGCGGCTGGTTCATCCCCGGATTCCCCGGCGCCCGTGCGGCCGTGGTCGCGGTGCACGGAGCGGGCAGCGACCGCCGCGGCTTCCTGCCCCACCTGCCGATCTTCCACAAGGTCGGCTATCCCGTAGTCCTCTTCGACTGCCGCGACCACGGGATCAGCGATGCCACCGGCCTCGGCCTCTCCTTTGGCGTCCGCGAACACGAAGACATCTCGTCGGCGGTCGCCTGGATGAAGCGGCGCAAGGACATCGAAAGCGTCGCCGTCATCGGCACCTCCCAGGGAGGCGGCAGCGTGCTCATCGCCGCCGCACTCGACCCGAACATCGACGCCGTGATTTCGGAGAACCCCTTCACGAATCTCGGCGACCTGCTCCGCGACACCGACAGCGAGGCCGGCTCGCCCCCCGACGCCCTCTCGCCCCTCATCGCCTGGTTCACCCTGTTGCGTTCGGACGGTCTGGACCTCCCCTCCCCCCTCGAGGCCACACCGATGATCGCCCCGCGCCCGCTGCTCCTCATGCACGGAACCGCGGACCGGCTGATCCCCTACGCCCATTCCGAGGAGCTTCTCGCGGTGGCGGGCGAGCCAGTCGAGCTCTGGCTCGCGGAGGGGGCCCGCCATGGCCGGCTCATCAATCGTTATCCCGAGGAGTACAGCGCCCGCATGCGTGCCTTCCTGCTGCACTCCGTGGGAGCGCCCTGACCCGGAAGCGCCCGGTCTCGATCGAGACTCTCGATCGGAGCTCCCTATCGGAACTCTCTATCGGAAAAGGGCGAGAAAGGCGAGCACAGCGGGCACGTCGAGGGCGCCGCCCTCCATGGCGATGTCGCCCTTCGCAACCGCGATGGGGAAGCTGCGCGCTCCCAGGATGACCTCGATCCAGACATCGCTGTCCATGGTCAGGACCACGTCCGCGTCCGCGGGAAGCTCATCGCGCATTTCGGCCACGCCCCGGCGCACGCGCAACGCGTAGGCTTCGCCGGTGTCGGGGAAGCGGAAGCCCATCACCCGCTCGACGTCGGCGCTCTTCTCGGGATCGAGATTCGCCGGCATGGCGGCGATGAAGCTGCGGATGGGGAGCGTGCGCGCAATGTCGATCACCGAGGCGTCGGGCAGCGGCGGCTCCACCTCGGCGCTTCCCTCGAGCTCGAGGGCCTGGGTGATGTAGAAGTTGCGGCCGTTGGGACTGCTACTGCGTCGGCCCAGGTCGCGCAGGGCCGCGGCCTTGATACGCCGCGCTTCCCGATCGCCGGGCTCGAGGCGCAGGACGTGGCTCGCCAGCTCCGCGGCCCACTCGCTGCGCCCCTCCTCGAGGGCCGCGCCGGCGGCCCCGAGCAGCGCCTCGCTTCCGCCCGCCAGAGCGACGTAGCCGGCCGCCCGCTCCTGGGGTGACGCCGGCGAGAGGGTCGCGCTGTCGCCGCCGAACCAGCCCAGGTAGCCGCCGAAGATCGAGCGCACGGACCACTCCACCGTGCCGTAGAGCTCCGCGAGATAGGGGTGGCTCTTCAGGTGGGGCGGCAGCTCGATCTCCTCCACCAGCTCGTCGGGGCCGAGGCCCCGGTTCATGCCGCGCACCGTCTGGTCGTGGACATACTGGATGGCGTCCCGGTAGGCCGTGAGGATCTCCGCCACCGCCTCCCTGCCCGAAACCGGCCGCGTGTGGCTGGGCACCAGGTGCTCGGCGCCGAGAGCCCGCATGGCGTCGAGGCTGCGCACCCAGTCGAGCACGTCGCGATAGGGTGTGCCGCGGATGGTGTAGAGGTTCGGGAAGGCCTTGTAGACGTTGTCCCCGGGCATGAGCACGCTGCGCTCCGGGAGCCACACGAAGATCTGGTCGGGGGTCTCGCCCGGGGCGTGGACCAGCTCCACCGCGACGCCGCAGATCTCGGTGTCGAGGCGATGGGCGAAAGTGCGATTGGGGCGAATCAGGGTGACGGTCCCCTCGCCGTGGGCGAGCTCGAGGGCGGGGCCGATGCCCGCGTTGACGAAGCGGTCGGGCCCGCTGGCAGGCAGCTGGTTGCCGAACATGCGCTCGCTGCGGGTCGAGATGATGGGTCGCAGGACGCTCACCAGCCGGTCGATGTAAAAGCTCGTGGTCTCGTGGGCATAGACGTCGACGGGGCCCTCGGGCACGAAGCCCCGCCCGCCGAAGACGTGGTCTGCGTGGTTGTGGGTGTAGACGAGCGCCTCGATGGGCTTGCGCGTGATCGCTTCGAACTGGGCCCGCACCTCCTCGCCCTTCTCGCGGCTCGCCAGCACGTCGACCACGAAGGCGCAGTCGTCCCCCTCCACCAGGATCGAGTTTGCGAGACCGAAGCCCACGGCCACGTGGACGCCTTCGGTGACGCGGTAGACCCGGCGCTCGAACTCGGCCGTGTGGGCGGCGAGCACCGGCGAAACGTCGGCGTCGCTTCCCGCGGTCGCGGGAGCCGGCACTGCAGCTTCGTCCCGTCCGCAGGCCGCGATACCCATCGCGACGCCCAGCGCGAGCACGAAGACGAGCAGAAACGACACATTTTGCTGTTGCACGAGATTCCCCTTCACGACGCCCGGGAGATTAGCGATCATTCGCCGCTCGGACGGGTCCCGACGCCACGGCCCCCACCTCGGACCGCCAGGAGTCGCCATGACCGCCACCGCCCTCTTCGAAGAAACCGCCCACGGCTACCGCGCCACCGGCTTCGCCCGGGGGCCGTGGGATCCGGCTGCAGCCCACGGAGGCCCTGTCGCGGCCCTGGTCGGCCACGTCTTCGAGCGCCACGGCGATACCGAGGCCTTCTCGATCTCCCGGGTCACCCTCGAGCTCCTGCGACCCGTCCCCCTCGGCGAGCTGCGAGTCGACGTCGTCGAACGCCGGCCCGGACGCAAGGTGCAGCTCCTCGACCTCCACATGCACGCCGATGGAAAAGAGGTCGCCACCGCCCGCGCCCTACGCATCCGCACGAAGGAGATCGAGCTGCCGGAAGTCGCGCGGGCCAGCGCTGCTGCAGCGGGCCCCAACCCGCCCGAGGCGGGCTGGGCGCCGGATCTCTTCGAGGTCGGCTGGGAGGCCTTTCACACCCACGGCGTCGAGATCCGCATGGTGGAAGGCAACTTCAACGACCCGGGACCCGCTACCGCCTGGGTCCGCCTGCGCGTTCCGGTGGTTGCGGACAGCGAGCCGTCGCCTCTCGAGCGGGCCCTGGCCGCAGCCGACTTCGGCAACGGGATCTCCTCGCTGCTCTCCTTCGAGGACTATCTCTTCATCAATCCCGACCTGAGCGTCTACCTGAGTCGCTACCCGGACGGCGAGTGGATCTGCCTCGATTCCTCGTCGACGATCACGCCCCAGGGAAGTGGCGTCACCCAGAGCGCGCTCTGGGACGAGCAGGGCCCCATCGGCCGCGCGACCCAGGGGCTCTTCGTCGATCAGCGCTGAGCTCTCGTTTTCCGCCCCGCTCCGCCCCGCGCCGCCCCGCTCAGCCCCCGGCGTCTTCGTCCAGCAGGCCCTCGATGGGCTTGCGCAGACTCTCGGGCTTGTCCTTGGGAGCAAAGCGCGACACTACCTTTCCGCTGCGGTCGACCAGGAACTTGGTGAAGTTCCACTTGACCGCCTCGGTGCCGAGCAATCCGGGCGCCTCGTGCTTGAGCCGCGCATAGAGGGGATGGGTGTCGGAGCCGTTGACGTCGACCTTTGCGTGCATGGGGAACTGCACGCCGAAGCTGGTCTCGCAGAAGTCCCCGATCGCGGCCTCGTCGCCGGGCTCCTGCTTGCCGAACTGGTTGCAGGGGAAGCCCAGGACTTCGAGGCCCTGCTCGCGGAAATCCTCGTAGAGCTTCTCGAGGCCCTTGTACTGGGGGGTGAAGCCGCACTGGCTCGCCGTGTTCACCACGAGCAACACCTTGCCGCGGTACTCGGAGAGATCCTTGCGCTCGCCTTCGAGGGTCGTCACCTCGGTGTCGTAGATGCTGTCCTTCATGGATTCTCCGATTCTTCTCGTCAGCGGGGAAAGGCCGCCGCGACGCCTCCGTCCACCGGGAGCGTAGCGCCTGTCGTCGGCGTCAGGTTGCTGGCGAAGAACACCACGGCGTTGCCGACGTGACGCCCCGTCACCCGGGTCTTCAGCAGGTTCCGATCGCGATAGAAGTCCGGGAGCTCCTCCACGCCGAGGCCCCGGCTCTTCGCGCGGCTCGGGCCCACCTCGGCCCACAGCCCCGAAGGCACCTCGCCCTCGGCGAAGACCGCGTCGGCGTTGACGAGATTCACCCGCACGCCGAGCTCGGCCAGCTCGAGGGCCGCGATCTTGCCGATCTGGGCCGCGGCCGCCTTGCTCGCGCTGTAGGCGCCGAACTCCGCGCCGGGTGCGAAGACGTTCTTCGACGCGTTGACGACGATATGGCCGCCAGTCCCCTGCTCGCGAAAGACCCGCGCGGCTTCGCGAATGCTGAGCAGGACACCGAGGTAGTTGACGTCGGTGACCCGCCGCACCGCGTCGGCGCTGAGCTCGGCGATGGGCGCCACCAGGGCGACACCCGCGTTCGGGACCACCACGTCGACGCCCCCATAGGCGGTGCACACGGCGTCGAAGCACGCGCGCAGGGAGGTCTCGTCGCTCACGTCCGCGGCGAGCCCCAGCGCCGTTCCCTTGCCGTGGCGCTCCTCGAGGGCCTGCGCTGCCGCCTCGGCGCGGGCGCAATCGAGGTCCGCGAGCACCACGTGGGCACCCGCGGCCGCACAGGCCTCGCCGATCCCCACCCCGATAGCGCCGGCACCGCCCGTCACCAACACGACCTGGCGCTCGAGGGGCCGCTCCTTCGCCTTGCCGAGCTTGGCCTGCTCGAGGCTCCAATACTCCATGTCGAAGAGATCGCCGAGCTCGAGGGCTTCGTAGCGGCCCGCCGCCTGGGCGAGGGCCTTTGCGTGCAGGGTGTGCTCGGTGATGTCGCCCGCGACCCGCGCCTCTTGCTTGCTCTTGCCGAAGCAGAGGGCGCCGGCGCCGGGCAGCAGAACCACCCGCGGAGCCGAATCGAGCTTGCTGCGCAGGATGCCCTTGGCGCGAACCTGCTCCTCGAAGTACTCGTCGTAGGAGCTCCGATAGGCGCCGACCGCACTGGCGAGCTGCTCCTTCAGCGCGGCGGCGTCGTGCCAGGCCGGCTCCGGCACGAAGAGGGGAAGCGCCTTGGTGCGAATCACGTGGTCCGGCGTGAGGGGCCCCTGACCGCAGAGCGCGGCCGCCTCCTCGCTGGCGCAGAATGCCAGCTCCTCGGGGCCGCCGCGCCAATCCATCACCATGCGCCCGGCGACACGCCCATCCTCGGCGGGCTCTGCGCCGAGCTCTCTCGCGAGCAGGCCGCGCAGGATCGGCGCCGCGCGGGCGGCCAGGGTCTCGGCCCCCTCGCTCGTCTCGTAGCGCGGCGTGAAGAGCGCGCGCCCTGCACTGCGCCGTGCGAGGAAGCTCTCGCAGCGATCCACCAGCTCTATGTGACGCTCGTAGGCCGCGCGGGCATCGTCCGCAAAGGTGAAGAGGCCGTGCTTGCGCAGGACGATGGCGTTGGCCTCGGGCTGCGCCTCGTAGGCCTCGGCGACCGCCTTGGCGAGGGGGAAGCCGGGCATGATGTAGGGCAGCGCGATCACCTCCG
>JAFDEK010000179.1 GCA_019310385.1 Deltaproteobacteria bacterium | reverse complement strand
GTGGGCGCGGCTCTGGTCGTCGAGCCCGGCGCTGCACCCGAGCCCGAGGCGATCCTCGCCCACTGCAAGGAGCAGCTCTCGGGCTACAAGCGCCCGGAAGGGCTCCTGCTCATCGAGCCCGAGCAGGTTCCCATGACGGGCAGCGGCAAGGTGCAGAAGGTCGTAATGCGCGACCGCTTGCTCGCGGAGATGAAGGAGCGCGGAGAGCGCATCGTCCGCTGGAGCTGAGTGAAGAAGATCTCTTCCCCGTCGCTGCGAGCGCTGCGCCCTGGTCGGCCACTCCATGGGAGGGCTCAACGCCCTGCGCTTCGCGGGCACCTGGCCCGCGCGGGTGAGGGCGCTGGTCCTCGTGGATGTCGGCACGGGGGCCCGGTTGAGCGCGAGCGCGCCGGACCTCAGGCCGCCGTCCAGCCCCCGTCGACCTCGATCACCTGGCCCGTGACGAAGTTGCAGGTTGCGAGGAAGAGCGCCGCGTCGGCGAGATCCTTCGGGTAGCCGTGGTAGGGGAGGGGGGTGTCGGCGATGGAGCGCTTCACGAAGTCGATGGCCTTCTCGTCCTCGAGGTTGAACTTGATGTCCGTGGCGATGATGAAGCCCGGGGAGAGGACGTTGACGCGGATCTCCCGGGGCGCGAGCTCTACGGCGAGGTTCTTCCCCATGGCGTTGACGGCCCCGCAGATGGCGGCGCCGCCGGCGTAGTCGGGCACGTAGGCGGCATCGGCGATGCCCGAGCAGAGCAGGATCACCGAGCCCTTGCCCATCTTGGGGAGCGCATGGTGGACCGCGTGGATCTGGCCGAAGAAGCGCGAGTGGAAGAGGTCCTTCCACGCACTGGGCGGGAGCTCGTCCACGGGACCGAAGACCGCCTTGCCCGCAAAGGTGGCGAGAATGTCGACTCGGGGGAGTCCCTCCATCAGCGCGCGGACCTGCTCCTCCTCACCCACGTCCACCGATTCGCCCCGGGCGCCCCCGCCAATGCGCGCGGCTGCCTCGTCGAGGCGTTCCTTCTGGCGCCCGACCAGGACGACCTCGGCGCCCTCCTCGGCGAAGCGCTCGGCGACGGCCAGGCCGATCCCCGACCCGGCTCCCGTGATGACCGCGATCTTTCCGTCCAGCTGCCCCATGGCGGCACGTCTTCCTTTCCCTGTCAGTCCAGGTTCATGCGATGGCCCGCCGTGTAGCCGCCGTCGACCAGGAGCGAGCTTCCCGTGACGAAGGAGGACTCGTCCGTTGCGAGGAAGAGGGCCGCGGAAGCGATCTCCTCGGGTCTGGCGAAGCGGCCCATGGGGTGATAGCTGCGAAGCTTGTCACCGATGGCCTTGAGTCCCTCGGTGTTGAGCATCGCGGTCATGGCCGTCTCGACGCCGCCGGGGCAGATGCAGTTGACGCGAATGCCCATGGGCGAGTAGTCCAGCGCCATGTTCTTGGTCATCAGCACGACGCCGCCCTTGGAGGCGTTGTAGGCCAGCTGGCCGCTGATGCCCTCGAGGCCTTCGACACTCGCGATGTGGATGATGCTGCCGGACTGTCGTTCGATCATCGAGGCGAGCGCGTGCTTCGCGACGATGAAGGAGCCCTTCAGGTTGATGTCGACCACACGATCGAACTCCTCCACCTCGAGGGTGTGGGCGGAGCCGAAGCCGACGACACCCGCCGCGTTCACGAGCACGTCGATGTGTCCGAATTCCTCGACGCAGGCAGCCACTGCGGCCGACACGGCGGCTTCGTCGCGCACATCGGCTTCCCGGAAGATCGCGCCCGGCGCACTGGCTTCGATCGCGGCCCAGGCCTCGTCGGCCGGCTTGGCGACGTCGAGGCCGGCGATCGCCGCGCCCTCCGCCGCAAAGCGCGCCGCCGCGGCGGCGCCGATTCCCGATCCCGCGCCAGTAACCAGCGCAACCTTGCCTTCCAAGCGTCCCATATCAGTCCCCTAACGAAGAGCCTTCAGCCCCCGCGAGAAAGAGCCCTCAGCCACCCAGAGAAAAAGTGCTCGTCATGCCCCCGTCGATGCAGACGTTCGAGCCCGTAATGTAGGAGCCGGCGTCCGAAGCGAGGAGTAGGAGTGCGCCCGTCGTGTCGTCGTTTTCGCAGGCGCGGGCGAGGGGCAGCCCCTTGCTCATCATGTCCACGCCCACCTGGCTGTAGATATTGACGAAGTTCTCCGTCGCCGAGACACCGGGCGTGAGCGAGTTGACCGTGATGCCCATGGGCCCGAGCTCGGCCGCCATGGTGCGTGTCATGGAAGCCAGCGCGCCCTTGGAGGTGCCGTAGGCGCACACCATGGCGAAGCCGAGCAGGGCCGACGGCGAGAGGATGTTGATGATCCGGCCGTAGTTGTGCTCGGCCATGATGCGCGCGCAAGCCTGGGAGAAGCGGAAGGGACCGTTGATGTTCGTGTCCATCACGTCGGTCCACTGCTCCTCCTCGATCGCGATGAAGGGCGCCGGCGGATAGACACCCGCGTTGTTGACGAGGATGTCGACCTTCCCGCCCCACTCGACGACCTTCTGCACGGCCGCGTCGACCTGCTCCCGGGAGCGCTGGTCGCAGGTCACCGCGAGAGCCTTGCCGCCCTCTTTCTCGATTTCGACCACGCAGGCGTCGAGGGGCTCCTGCCTGCGGCCGGTCACCGCCACCGCCGCACCCGCGCCTGCCAGGGCCTTCGCATAGCCGAGCCCCAGCCCGGTGCCCCCGCCCGTGACGATCGCGGTCCGGTCCTTCAGGGAAAGCTCCATCGGTCCCTACTCCTTTCTCTCTGCTTCTTTCTTTCGAGTTCTTCTTCTCGCTCCCCAGCGGGGAGCGCGCCAATCGATCGCCGAGGGACCGGCTGCCCAGCCCGACTCTCGCTGGCTGCCGACGCTGACTGCCAATACTGGCTGCGGGCCCGAGCCGGCAGTATCGAAGCAACTTTAACACGTTTAGCGAATTAAATGCGTTAATATTGGTCGGGGATCGCGATCGCCGACCCGTCCCGTCGAGAGGGCCGGTCGAGGCGCCGCGGCCCCACGATCCTGCCGCCCGGTGGCGCGGCGATGCGGAGTTGTGGTGGACCTGGTGACGCGGCAGCGGGAAGAGCGGAGGGAGCGCATCCTCGAGGCGGCGCGCCTGCTGATTGCGGATCGCGGCTACGATGCCGTCACCATGCGAGACCTCGCCGAGAAGAGCCTCGTCTCGGTCCCGACCCTCTACAATCTCTTCGGGAGCAAGAACGAGCTTCTCTTCGCCGCGGTCGAGTACTACTTCGCCGATCTGGTGGGGAATGCCGAGACCGTCGAGCCGGAGGACGGGCTCGCACGAATCATCTCCCTGGCGAGAACCCTCGGGCGGGAGACGCCGCGCCACGCCGCCTACGTACGCTCCATGATGGGCTTCATCGGGAGCGCCTCGGATACCGGGGGCATCAACGACCTCGTAGCCGGCCAGCTCAGCAAGGAGATGGTCGGGGCGCTCGAGCAGATGCAGAGCAAGCGTCAGCTCGTCGCGTGGGCGGATCCGCGTCTCCTGGCGGGGTGTCTCGCCAATCAGATCAGCATCACCACCTTCGAGTGGGCGCGCCGGGAGCTGAGAGACGAGGTGCTGGAGGGGGCCATGCTCTACGGGACCGCGCTGACCCTGCTCGGCGTGGCGCGAGGCAAGGCGGCCGGCGAGCTCGAAGCGCTCGTGCGCGCCTACCAGGAGGTCGCCGGCGAGAGCATGGCGAGCCCGCGCGATCGACGGACGGCCAGCGAAGAAGGCTGAGCGGCCAGGGTATCCCACGCAAGGAGGCTGGGGCGGCTCCGTGGGGTCGATGACAGAGGCCGGGACCTCGGGCTCAGCCGAGCTGGCTGTTGTTGAGTTGGCTGTTGAAGACCTTCGCCACCGGCCGCTCGTTGCGGTAGCGCACCGGAGGCCGGCCCATCCGCTCCGCGAAGACCCGGGAGAAGTAGTAGCGATTCGCGAAGCCGCAGCGCCGGGCCACCTCGTCGATGCTCTGGTCGGTGCATACCAACAGCTCCGAGGCCCGGGCGATGCGGCGATCCTGCACGTAGCGCGCCGGTGTCTGTCCCATGGCCTCGCGGAAGCGCCGGATGAAGCAGGATTCGCTGCTGTGGGAGATCTCCGCCAGCAGGCCGTTGTCCAGGGGCTCTTCGAGGTGGCGGTCGATATAACGGAGCACGTCGAGAAGATCGAGCTGTCCGTCGGCGATGTGACGCAGCAGGGCCACCTTCTGCGCGGGCAGGGCGGTCTCCAGATTGGCGAGGATGAGGTGCACCAGGGACTTCACCCGGCACGAGAGGGCCGGGCCCAGCTGCTCGCTGACGTTCACCTCGTTGCAGAGCTCGTCGGCGAGTTGGTCCCGCATGTCGTCCGGCTCCAGGGTGATGGGCTCGGGGAGGAGGTCCTGAACCGCGGCGGCGGGCCAGCCGATTACCTCGAAGTGGACGTGGAACTGGTTCACCTTGCGTTCGAGGCGGGCTGTGAAATCCAACCCGGGCGGCACCAGACAGAAGCGGCCGGCGGGGAGCGCGTAGCTCGTGGAGCCGTAGTCGAGGAAGGCGCCATCTTCGTCGGCCCTGCTGATGCGCCACATGCTGCGGATACGATCCGTCTCGGTCCACCATCGTCCGAGCTGGACGTAGGCTGCAGCGAAGAGCCTCACGTGGATGGAGTCGGCGATTCCGGGAAACAGAACTGACATGGGGAGTCCCCTTCGTGCGAGCAGGATATTATATACGCCCCCCGCGCCGCCGTCAGTATCGGATCCGGTCTTTTTGACGGAATCGGGCGCTACCCGCCTCCAGGCTCCTCGGTTGGCTCTTCGATGGGCTCGACCGCGCAGCTTCTGCGCACGAGTTGCCGGTGCTCTGCGTGGCGGCTCGTCTCAGAGCCCGGTTCGCTCCTCGCTGAGCGACCAGAGCTTTGCTTCGACCTCGCGGTTCCCGGCCAGCTTTGCGGTGCGAGAAGGGGCGCAGTCGGCCAGATAGTTTTCACCCGGCCGAGCCGGGTCGGCGTGGAGCGCGGCGTAGAGAGTCGTAGCGGCGCCCCGATCGACGGCTTTCGAGAAGGGTCGCGCGACGATTCCCACGAGGTGCATCCAGGGAGTCTGGTCCCGGGCGAGCTCCGTCATCACGATGCCCGGGTGCAGGGCAATCGAGGTGACGCCCGCTCCCGAGAAGCGGCGATTCAACTCGTTGGTGAACATCAAGTTCATGAGCTTCGAGTCGCCATAGGAGCGCCACCCGCTGAAGCGCCGCTCCTCCCAGTTCAAGTCCGAGAGCCGGGGCGTCAGGGAGGCGAATTGCATGGCTTCCGACGAGACGTTGACGATGCGGGCGGGCGCACTCTCGAGGATGCGGTCGAGCAGGAGATTCGTGAGCAGGAAGTGGCCGAGGTGGTTGGTGCCGAAGTGGGCCTCGAAGCCGTCTGAGGTCTCCCGCCGATCGGGCAGCATGACGCCCGCGTTGTTGATGAGAAGGTGGATCGGATATTCCCGAGCGAGGAATTCGTCCGCGAAGCTGCGCACGGAGGCAAGGGAGGCGAGATCCAGGTGAAGGATCTCGAGGGCTTCCGCGGCGATGCGTCCGCCGCTCTCGTCGACCACCTGTCTGCGCGCGGCTTCCGTCTTCTCCAGGTTGCGGCACGCCATGGTCACGCTGGCGCCGCGCAGGGCCAGCACACGCGCCGTCTCGAGGCCGATACCCGTGCTGGCGCCGGTCACGACCGCGTGTTGGCCGGAGAGGTCGGCGCCCTCGCTCACCTGCTCCGCGGTCGATTTGCGGCCGAAGCGCGGATGACGGTCCGTGGTCGCTGACCCGGAATTGCCTTCGGAGCTCTCCCTCATGAGCATCTCCTCGTCGCTTGCCCTGCGCCCCGGCGCAGCGCGCCGGCCCTCGGTCGGATTCTCCA
>JAFDEK010000178.1 GCA_019310385.1 Deltaproteobacteria bacterium | reverse complement strand
CGCCCCGTGACCCGGCACGCGCAGTCCGACCACCCAGGCGCCCTCCTCGTGAAGGCGCAGGCCCAGACTGCGCATGCTGTAGGGCGAATCCGACATCCCGTGAAGGAGCAGCACACCGACGCGAGGCGCATCCACGGAGAGCTCGAAGCTCCGGTTCCAGTTCCTCGGCCAGCGCTGCGGGTCCGCGAGGCTGCCTCGGCTGTAACGATTGATGTCTCGCCGGTCTTCGGGCTCGATCGCGTCGTAGACCCGCTCGTCGAGTTGCTCGAAGAGCCGGTCCTCGAGGGCGAGATAGCCGGCGAAGCTCTCGACCGGCGAATCGGCGGTGAACTCGGCGTCCAGAGGGGCCGTGTGCCGGACCTTCAGGTCGGGCCGCCCGTCGAGATGGAGCACCAGCAGGACGACGGCCACCACGAAGCCGCCCACCACACCGTAGAGCAAGGCTCGAAGTACGTGCTTCGCGGACCTCCAGGCAAGGCGTATCATCGCTGCGGTGGCTCCTCATGAGATTGCGGATGATCGAACACGCCCGCTCCCGCGCAGTCGTCCTGGAAGGCCCGGCGCTCCGGTCTCGTTGCCTCGGAGTCGATTCTAGGGCAGCCTTCGCGGCTCGCACGAGACGGGAGGAAATCTCGATGTCCGAATCCAGCGTGAGTAACCCCATCCTCTGGCTCCTCGTCGCTCTGGCGGTCACGATCCTGCTGGCGGTCACGAATCCTTCCGCGGACACCCATCGAAAGGCCATGGCGGACGAGTACAAGGCGAAGAGCCCTCTGGCGGGCGCGGTGGGGCTGGGCACGCTCACCGCTCAGCTGCCCGAGTACCACTCGGCGGTTCTCGGCTCGTACACGACCGCGGGCGAGGAAACCACCTCGATCGGTCTCCTCGGCATGGTGTGGGTCGTCGACGCGAACGCCGACTGACGGCCCCCTCGCCGTATCTCTCCAGCCGGGCCTCGGTGCGCCTGGATCCCGACTTCGAATCGACTTCGGCGGCTGCAAATCGCCTTCGGTAGATCCTATGCGCGGATCGAAAGCAAGCGCTTGCACGCGCGAAGGAGATGGGCTGTCATTTGTCCCAGCCATGCGCCTCTCTCTTCGCATTCCGCAGCGTCATTTCCAGATTCGAGCCGCAGCCCACGGCGGACGCGTCGGGCTGTGGCGAACGCCGCACTCTCCACCCTCGGCCTGATTCCCAGCGCGACGTCCCGGTCGAGGTAGCGGGGCGTCGACATTGGAGCGCGACCATGTCGACCCCTCCCCCCCCTTCACTCACCGATCCCGTCTCCGCGTATCCCGAGCTGCGCGCCTTCAGCGAGAATCTTTGCGCGCCGCTGGAGCCCGAAGACCTGGTTCCCCAGTCCATGCCGGATGCCAGCCCGACGAAGTGGCATCTCGCCCACACCACCTGGTTCTTCGAGACCTTCCTCCTGGAGACCTTCGAGCCGGGCTTCCGCCCCTTCCATCCCGACTTCCGCTTCCTCTTCAACTCCTACTACAACGCAGTGGGCGAGCGCCACGCGCGGCCCGGGCGCGGCCTTCTCACGCGCCCGACCCTGGCCGAGGTGTTCGCCTACCGGCGCGCCGTGGACGAGCGGGTGCAGAAGCTGTGCCAGGAGCTCGACGACGAGGCGCGGACGGAAGCGCTACGCATCATCGAGCTCGGACTGCACCACGAGCAGCAGCATCAAGAGCTCATGCTCACGGACCTGAAGCACCTCTTCGCCCAGAACGCCATGGGGCCGTCCTACCGCGCGGCGCTTGCCGCGAGCGACTCCGCCCCCTCGAGCATGGGTTGGCAGAACCATTCGGAGGGCGTCTTCGAAATCGGACACCGCGGCGAGGGCTTCGCCTTCGACAACGAGTCGCCCACCCATCGGGTCTTCCTCGGGGCCTTCGCCCTGGCGGACCGCCTGGTCGCCAACGCGGAGTACCTCGACTTCATCGAAGACGGCGGCTACCGGCGCCCCGAGCTGTGGCTGAGCATGGGCTGGAGCCGAGTGCAGGAAGAGGGCTGGCAGCGCCCCCTCTACTGGAAGAGGGACGGCGACCGCTACAGGGAGTTCACCCTGGCCGGCTGGCGCGAGCTGGCCCCCGACGAGCCGGTGTCCCATCTCAGCTTCGTGGAGGCCCACGCCTTCGCGACCTGGGCGGGCGCTCGGCTCCCCCGCGAAGCCGAGTGGGAGGTGGCCTGCGGCTCCCAGCCCGTGGAAGGCAACTTCATCGACAGCGGACGGGCCCACCCGGCGCCCGCGGCGGACGGCGGCAAGGGCGGCCTGCGCCAGCTCTTCGGTGACCTTTGGGAGTGGACCCAGAGCGCCTACGCGCCTTACCCGGGCTATCGGCCGACCGAAGGCGCCCTGGGCGAGTACAACGGCAAGTTCATGTGCGAGCAGCTGGTGCTGCGTGGGGGCTCCTGCGCGAGCTCGCGCTCCCACCTGCGCGCGAGCTACCGGAACTTCTTCTACGCCGCGGATCGCTGGCAGTTCAGCGGCCTGCGGCTTGCCAAGGATCTGTCATGACTACGCCCGCCATCCCCCTCCACGATCTGCACCCTGCCCCCGACGACTTCCTCGGAGAAGTCCTTGCAGGCCTGCAAGCCCAGCCGAAAACGCTCCCCTGCAAGTACTTCTACGACGCTCGCGGCTCCGAGATCTTCGATCGCATCTGCGAGCTCGAGGAGTACTACCCCACCCGTACCGAGGTGGGGATCCTCGAGCGCTACGGCGACGAGATCGCGGATCGCCTCGGCGCGGACTGCGCACTGATCGAGTTCGGCAGCGGCAGCAGCCTCAAGACGCGCTTGCTGCTCTTGGCACTGGAGCGTCCCGCCGCCTACCTGCCCATCGACATCTCTCGTGACCACCTGATGTCGGCGGCTGAGCACATCGCAAAGCGCTTTCCGGGCCTCGTGGTGCGGCCCATCTGCGCCGACTTCGCCGGCACCCTCTCCCTGCCCGAGCTGCCCGACACGGTGCGCAGCAAGGTCGTGTTCTTTCCGGGCTCCACCATCGGGAACTTCGCCCCGGAGCCGCGGCTCGCGCTCCTGCGCCGTATCGCGGCGGTGTGCGCGCCCAAGGGCGGCTCGCTCCTCATCGGCATCGACCTGCAAAAGGACGTCGCCACCCTCGAGCGCGCCTACAACGACGCCCGGGGCGTCACCCGGGACTTCAACCTCAACCTGCTCGAGCGCATCAAGCGCGAGCTGAACGCCGACATCGACGTCAGTGCCTTCGAGCACCGGGCCCTCTACAGCGCACGCGAAGAGCGCATCGAGATGCACCTGGTGAGTCGGCTCGCGCAGCGCATCCAGCTCGCAGACGCGTCCATCGACTTCCGCGCGGGCGAGAGCGTGCGCACCGAGTGCTCCTACAAGTTTGCGATCCCCGGCTTCGCAGACCTGGCCGCCCGGGCGGGCTTCGAGCTGGAGTCGGTCTGGAGCGACGAGCTCGACCACTTCGCGGTGCTGCTCCTGCGCACCGGCTGATCCCCGCCCTCCTGCACTCCCCGGTCCGCCCTCCCCTGCGGCGATCGACTATCGTCTGGGCGAACGATTCGCGTCCGGGCTGTGGGCGCAGGAGAGGAGAGAAGCGCCATGACGCTCAGCAACGAGCTCCTCGTCGAGATGCTGCGCCGCATCCTGCGGATCCGCTTCTTCGAAGAGGCCGTGGTCGACCTCAAGGGCAAGGCGGAGCTACCCGGCGCAGCCCACCTCTGCATCGGCCACGAGGCGGCGATGGTGGGCGCCTGCCTGGCGGCCGGAGAGCCGAGCTTCATTACCGGGAGCCACCGCTCCCACGGCCACGCCATCGCGAAGGGCTCGGGGCTCGGGCCGCTGATGGCGGAGCTCATGGGACGCAGCACCGGGGTGTGCAAGGGCAAGGGCGGCTCCCTCCACCTGGCCGACCTCGAGCGGGGCAACTACGGCTCGTCGGGCATCGTCGGCTCCACCATTCCGCTGGCGACGGGCATCGCGCTGAGCAGCAGGCTGCGCGAACGCGACGAGATCACCCTCAGCTTCTTCGGCGACGCCGCGACGAGCACCGGCGCCTTTCACGAATCCCTGAACATGTCATCCGCGTGGAAGCTCCCCGTCGTCTTCGTGTGTGAGAACAACCGCTACGGGGTGAGCACGCCCACGCGCGAGGTCACCCCGTTTGCAAACATGTCCGAGCGCGCCGCGGGCTACGGGATCCCGGGCGTCACGGTGGACGGGCAGGATCGTCGCGGTCTACGAAAGCGTGCACGGCGCCGTGGCGCGAGCCCGAGCGGGCCAGGGGCCGAGTCTCGTCGAGGCCCTCACCTACCGCTTCCGCGAGCACGCCGAGATGCTCTACGTCGCCGAGCCCTACTGGCCCGAGGGTGAGCGCGAAGAGTGGATCGAGCAGCGGGACCCGGTGAAGAACTTCCCCGCGGCGCTGGTCGATCGCGGGGTCATGAGCAGCGAGGAGGTCGAGGCACTCGAAGCCGCGCTTCGGGAAGAGATTGCAGAAGCCGTGGAATTCGCACGTAGCAGCCCCCACCCCGAGGCCGGGGACGCCTTCGCGGACCTCTACAGCGAGAGCGCGCCGCAGCCGAACGCCCGAGCGGAGCACAGCGTCGACCGGGAGCCCCCGGCGAGCCCGCGCGAGCTCAACTACCTACAGGCCATCAACGAGGCCCAGCGCGAGGAGCTCGAGCGCGACGACTCGGTGATCGTCTTCGGTGAGGACGTGCGCAGCAACCTCTGGGGCGGCACCGCATTCGCGAAGGACTTCCCCAAGGAGCGGGTCTTCGACACGCCCCTCTCCGAGGAGGGCTTCACCGGGGCGGCGGTGGGAGCGGCCATGCGCGGGCTGCGGCCCGTCGTGGACTTGACCATCTCGAGCTTTCTCTACCGCGCCGCGGACGCGTTGGTGAACGGCGCCGCCAAGAGCCGCTACATGTTCGGCGGGCAGGCGACCATCCCGGTGACCTTTCGCGCGGCCATGATGTACGGCGCCAACATCGGTGCCCACCACTCGGACCGCCCCTACCCCATGTTCATGAACGTGCCGGGGCTCAAGGTCGTGGCGCCGGCCAGCGCCTTCGACGTGAAGGGTCTCCTCAAGGCGGCGATCCGCGACGACAACCCTGTATTGGTCTTCGAGGACGTCGCGCTCTGGTTCAGCAGCGAGCACGTACCCGAGGAGGACTACGTCGTGCCCCTGGGCGTCGCGGACGTCAAGCGGTGCGGCAGCGACGTCACCGTCGTGGCGATCGCGGGCGGTGTGCGGAGCGCCCTCGAGGCCGCCGACACCCTCGCGGCAGAAGGGATTTCCGCGGAGGTCGTCGATCCGCGCACCCTGGTGCCGCTGGACGCCGAGACCATCCTGCAGTCGGTCGCGAAAACGGGCCGCCTGGTGGTCGTCGACCCCGCCCACCGCACCTGCAGCGCGGCGAGCGAGATCAGCGCACTGGTGGCCGAGGAAGCCTTCGACGCCCTGCGCGCCCCCATCGTGCGGGTCACAACGCCCGACGTGCAGATCCCCTTCGCACCCGAGATGGAGCAGCCTCTCTACCCCAACGCGGAGCGGGTGGTGGCGGCGGTGAAGAAGGTGCTGGGTGCCTAGACCTGGAGACAGCGCCAACCGCGACTCGGCACAGTCGCTGGGTCGCCCGGAGTAGCGAGGGTTGGACGACTTCTTCTACAAGCTGGGCCAGAAGGCCGGTGGCAGCCTGCGCAAGGGGCGCTGGGTGTGGAGCTCGCTCACGGGAAGCGAGGCGGAGGCGCTGGCGGCCGAGTACCAGGCGGGCTGTGACCTCGCCCGGGCCCTCGATGCCGAGAGCCGCTTCGACGAGGATCCGGAGTGCGCCGAGCTCGTCGCCGGTATCAGCGAGCGTCTCACCCGGCGGCTCAACAACAAGCAGCGGCGCTGGCGCGTCGTCGTCACGAGCTCGGACGAGCCCAATGCGCTGGCGCTGCCCGGTGGATTCATCTACGTGAGCCGCGGCCTCCTCGAGCTCTGCCGCCACAACGCCGACGAGATCGCCTGTGTGGTGGGCCACGAGATGGGTCACGTGGTCCATGGCCACGCCATGGAGCGGCTCACCAACGAGGTCCTCGGCTCGGCCGCCGCCAAAGCACTGCGCGCGCCGGGTGGCGTGCTCGCTCAGTGGATCCTCGATACCGGCGTGAAGCTGCTGGGGCGCGCCTACTCGCGGGGTCGGGAGCTCCAAGCCGACGAGTTCGGCGCCCGCCTCGCCGCCGCGGCGGGCTACGACCCCCGCGGCGCCATCCGCGCCTTCGAGCGGCTGCGCGCCCTGCAACCCGATGACGAGCACCCCCTGGCCGAGTACTTCGCCACTCATCCGCCCCTGGAAGAGCGCACCGCGAAGCTCCGTGCGCTGATCCGGGTGCGGAAGAGCTGAACAGCCGCGCGCCGTCGCTGCGCACCGGCCTTCGCGAGAGTTCATCGGCGCGCTGCCGGCAGGAGCTCACCCGGCGCCGCGACTCGCCTCCCGCTCCTCGAGAATGCTCCGGATCGCGCCCGCCAGAGCGATACGCGCAGACTCGACGCTCGCCGCATCCCTCGCCTTGGCGAGTCGATCGAGCACGCCCTGAACGCGGCGCCGCACGTCGCCGGGCAGGCCCGCGACCTCTCCCTCCCCGGCCTCGAGCTGCACGGCCTCGCGCTTTGCGTGAGCGCGCTGGCACACCGCATCGTGAAAGCGCAGGGCGCGGTCGAGCACCACCCAGGGAAAGTTGGGGCTGCGCATGGGGCCGATCTCGAGCAGGGTGCCACCCAGGGGCTGGCCCATGAGCTTCACCTCGGCCAAGCGCGCCCAGCCCAACCACGCCGACGCGAGTCCGACCGCTCCGCCGATGACGCTGCCCAGCAGGAAAGAGCTACCCGCCAGCGCAGCGTCGAGGGTCCCGCCCACGACGGCTCCGGTCGCGGCGCCGCCCGCGGCGAGCTGGCCTCGATTCAGACCCAGACGGCTCCAGGTAGTGAGATCGAAGAGATCCTCTCCGTCGGCCTCGACGCTCTCGAGCTCGACCTCGAGGTTGCGGTGCAGATAGATCTCGCGCAGGTCCCGGCGCAGGGCGAGCTCGCGCTCGCACAGCGCATCGTAGTAGCGAGCCGCGAGTCCCGCCTTGTGTGGCTCGGGGTCGGCCTCTCGCTCGAGGCGCTTGCTCTCCACTCGCGTGAGCATGTCCACCAGAGCGTCCGCGATCGCGTTGGCGCTCTGGTGCAGGCCCTGGCGGCGGTCCTCGACCAGGACCTCGATGGCGCGATCGAGGGCCGTGCGGGCCTCTTCGTCGAGCTCCCGCATGGCCCGCAGGAGATGGATGCGCCGCTCGAAGTCGGCCTCGTGGGTGTCGAAGACGCGCACCAGGCCGAAGTACTGGTCGAGCACCCGGCGCCACTCCTCGACGTGGTCGCTGGGGCCGATGGTGTTGATGAGCGCCATGCGGGGCCGCCCCGTCCAGCGCAGGATCTCGGTCTCCGCCTCGTAGACGGGGTTGAAGGGAACCGAGCCATCCACCACGTAGAGGATGAAGCCCCCTTCGAGGATGGGCTCGAGAAGCTCGCGCTCCTGGGGGAAGCTGGCGTCGGCGTCATGGACGCGCACGAACTCGCGCACCGTGGCGGAGCGCTCTGCGGTAGAGGTCTCGCGCTCGCGCAGCCACGCCAGGGCATGGCGCGCGCGCTCGAATCCCGGCGTATCCACGAGTGTGTAGAGGTGCTCGCCGTCCACTCGCATGGGGAAGGAGCGGCAG
Source organism: Deltaproteobacteria bacterium (assembly GCA_019310385.1). Classification (GTDB taxonomy): domain Bacteria; phylum Myxococcota_A; class UBA9160; order UBA9160; family UBA4427; genus JAFDEK01. The sequence goes on along the minus strand of JAFDEK010000178.1, from coordinate 2,649 downwards.
TGGCGCGTCGTGCCGGGCTCGTCGGCGATCGCCACGCTCTCGTCGGCGGCAAGGGTCGACACGAGGCTCGACTTGCCGCGGTTCACATGGCCAACGACGACGAAGACCGGGGCCGTCACGCTGAAGCCTCCGCGGCCAGGGACTCCACCCGCAGCCAGGGGTCGCCGAGCTCGGCGAGACGACGGCGCCATTGGGTGGCCTGCCGCGGCTCGGCGGGAAGCAGCGCGCCATCCTCACCGCGGTTGCAGAGCGCTACCACGAGCGGGCGTCCCCTTCCCAGCGCCGTGCGCAGCTCGCGCACGAAGTCCACGTAGTCGGCAACGGGTGGCTCCCAGGCCTCGACGATGAGTGCCGCAGCCACTTTGCCGCCAGAAGTCGCGAGCGCGTCGAGTGCGACGTGGTCTGCTGCGGCGTCGATCCCACCGACCTCGCGCACCAGAGACGGCCGCATTCCAAAGCGGGCCTCGAAGGCCTCCGCGAGCTCGGCTTCGTCGAGCCCGACCCCACACCAGGTCAGCGCCTCGATGGGCCCGGGGCCGAGATCGAGCAATCCCTCCTCGCCCTGGCCCGCTCCCTCCGGCCGGGGCCCGTCGGGATCGGCGCCGGGCGCGCGGGTCTCGACGTGGGGGCGCTTCAGGCGATCGCGCAGGCGCTGGAACTCGGCGTGATCGAGGCTCGCCCGGGCGAGCTCGCCGCGCACCCTTGCCGCCGCAACTGTCAGAAACACCGCCCGAGGCGCGAGGCCGTAGCAGAGCAGCGAGACGAGCAGGAAGGGCCACCACGCCGCCCACGGATCCTCGCCCTCGCCCAGGGGCTGGCGACCGATGCGCTCGAGGCGACGCTGAACACTCGAGTACTGGGTGGCGCGAACTTCATCGAAGTCGACGCTGGCCTCGGGGAACACGGGCGACCACGGGAGCGAAGCGATCTCGACCACCTCGTAGAGTTCCTCGGCATCGAGCAGCCGACTGCGCCAGCCGAAGGCGGGGTCGTCCACATAGGGGATGAGGACGAAGGCCAGGGCGGCGCCCGCGTTGAACGCAAAGGCGAAGACCTGGCTCGCGCGCACGAGGAGCCAGAAGCGCAGCCCGCCGTAGAGCCAATCCAGGCAGCGCAGCTGGCCGAGCTCCTCGAGCAGTGCGCCGCGGGAGCTACCGGGCAGGTGGGTGAGGAGCCAGCCCGCCGCGGCGGGAACGGCACGCGCCAGGTCCTGGAGCAGCGCCACGACCCCGCCCAGGAGCGGAATCGCCCGCAGGCGCAGCCCCGGCAGAACGGCGGCAAGCCACAGCAAGGCGAGAAACGCCTGGGCGCCCGCCATCACGAGCCAGAAGTTCACCACGTTGACGGGCAGGCCCGTATCGATGACGAGCCAGCCCACCACCGCGCTCGCACCGAGAGCGAGGCCCGCGATGGCGAGGAAGGCACCCAGCATCTCGACCAGGCGAAGCGCGCGCTGGCCGGTGCTGGGCCGGGCTCGCTCCGGGCGCGCTTCGAGCCAGGCAAGGTAGAGGGCGCGGCCCTCGAGCTGGTCGGCGCCGATCTGCTCGCGGATGGCGGCATCCCGGGGCAACAGCTCTTCCAGCGGGCGCTCGCGGTCGCGCAGCAGGGCGAGCTCGAGGTCGATCAGGTCGGCGAGCTGCAGTCGCCTTGCGCGTTTCGAGGTGTCGGTGGCCATGGGCTCGCGGCCGATCATAACGCCCCGGCGCTGCGGGCGCGCTCTATAGATAGAAGGACGAAGAGCGCCTGGCCCCGGGCGGCGCTCAAGCGTCTGTCTCGGCGTCTGTCTCAGCGTCGGCCTCGTCTTCGCGCAGCTCCTCGGCAACGCGCCGGCGAATGTCCTCCCGCAGCTGGCCCTTCGCGATCTTGCCGCCCGAGCCCCGCGGCAGCGAATCGAGGATGACCAGGCGCTCGGGGTAGTACTCCTTCGAGACCTGGCTGGCCGCCAGATGCTCGAGCAGCGCATCCAGGCCCAGGGACGCCTCGCCCTCGCGCAGCTCGACGTAGCAGCACACCCGCTCGCCGAAGACCGGGTCCGGCATGGCGACCGCGGCCGCGAGCGCCACCGCGGGATGACTCGCCACCTGCTCCTCCACCGCGCGCGCACTCACGTTCTTGCCGCCGCGGATGATGAAATCGTCGCTGCGGCCCATCACGCTGAGGTAGCCCTCGCTGTCGAGGTGCACGATGTCGCCCAGGAGCATCCAGCCGTCCTCGCGCACGAGCTCGGCGTTGGCGGGCTCGTCGCCCCAGTAGCCGCGGCTCAGGGTGCGCCCGGTCGCGGTGACGTCTCGTCCGTCTTCGTCGAAGAGGCGTACGTTCATCTCGGGAATGACGCGGCCCGCGCTCCCAAGGCGTCTCGCCTGGCTGTCGTCGAGGCGCGTGGCGCTGACCGCGCCGGTCTCGTTGGAACCGTAGAACTGCAGCACCTTTGCGCCGCTGCGCTCCTCGAACTCCGCCGCTCGCTCGTAGGGGACCGCCTCGCCACCCGTGAACAACACCCGCAGTGCGCCGAGGTCGCAGCGCTCCATAGCGGGTGAATTCAAGAGCATGATGAACTGGGTCGAGACCGCCGCGAGTACGCTCACGCGATGCCGCTCCATGGCCTCGAGCGCCGCCGCGGCGTCGAAGCGCGCCATCAGGACCGTGGGC
>JAFDEK010000088.1 GCA_019310385.1 Deltaproteobacteria bacterium | reverse complement strand
GCTAGCAGCGCGAGCCAGCGCCTCGCGGGGCCGCCCAGCGACCCGCAAGGGCCCCCGGCCAGGCGCTGCGGTCTGGCGCCCCGGACAGGACTTGAACCTGTGACCCGCTGCTTAGAAGGCAGCCGCTCTATCCAGCTGAGCTACCGGGGCGAGACGCAGACGGTAGCAATCCCGAGCCGCGGCCGGCGCGTTGACACCCCGTGCCCCCCCCTCTACGCTCGCTCGCCCTTCCGCACGGTGGGCGTAGCTCAGTTGGTTAGAGCGCCGGATTGTGGTTCCGGAGGTCGCGGGTTCAATTCCCGTCGTCCACCCCAGCGGAGATCTGTGCTGCGCCCGTTCCTCGCCGACTCGAAGCCGATGGCCACCCGACCCCCGGGGTCGGAGCCGACGAACCCGTGCCGGAATCCCCCCCGCGCGAAGGGTTGATGCGAATTCCCTTCCCGTTCCGAGGTGTCGAACCCTATGAAGCAGGAAATGAGGATCGAGTTGGCCAGCGGGCAGTCTCAATCAGCGATGCGGCGCAGCGGTGCGGGTGTGGCGAATGCCGACGCCGACCTCGAGCGGCAGTGGCTGCGAGGCGACTCCGAGGCCATTACAGGGCTGCATCGCCGCTATCGGGGCCGGCTGGAAGCCGTCGCCTATCGCATCCTGGGCAACCACGCCGACGCCGAGGATGTCGTCCAGAAGATCTTCATGGCGCTGCGCAGCACCAGCTTTCGCGGCGACTCGACGCTCTGGACCTACCTTTACCGCGCGGCCGTGAATGGCTCGGTGAACGTCCTGCGGTCGAAGCGCCGCCAGGAGGCCGCCGAGCAGCGCCTGCTCGAGAGCCAGCTCCACACCCCTCCGCCGGCCTGCGCCGAGGCCCAGGTTCTGGAGGGCGAAATCCTCGCCGAGGTCGCCAAAGCCCTGCTCGTCGTCAAGCCTCAGCACCGCAGGGTGTTGACGCTGAGGATCATGCACGGTCTGTCGAATACCGAGATCGCCGAGCGCGAAGACCTGCCCCTTGCCACCGTGGGCACCTGGCTTCGTCGCGGGCGGAAAGAGCTCCAGCGGGGCCTGCGCCCCGTGATGAAGGAGCTGAGGAGGAAGAGCCTCTCATGATGCACTGGAGAGCCCGCCGGCTCCTGGCGTCTGTGCCCGATGGCACGCTTCCCGAAGAGACCGAGCTGGAGCTGCGGGTCCACGTGGCGAGCTGCGCGCGCTGCCGTCGCAACCTGCAGGAATTCGAGATCGCCGAGGAGCTTCTGCAGCGCATGCCTGCGGCGATCCAGCCCCTCGAGTGGTCCCCTGGCTCCTACCGGCGCCTGACCGCCCTGGCCAGCTGGTCCACGGAGCCCGAGCTACCCGAACCGGGGCGTTGGCGTGCCCCGGTGCTGAGTCTCGCCAGTGCCTTCGCGATCCTCATGATCGCCCTCATGGTGGGGCACTATTCCCCGGTCCTGGACCAGCCCATTGGCTCCTCGATCACCCTGGCCTACCAGCTTCCGGACGCCGACCACATCCCGACCCACTGGCACTGAGCGGCCCGCTGGCGTCTCATCGCCAGGGACATCGCCAAGGGCACCGCAAAGAGGCACGCAGCGCCTCCCAGGCAGCCGGAGCCGCCCCGCCCCCGGGGAAAGGTGAAGCGGATCGCCCAGGCCGCCGCATTGGCCCGCGCCTCGCCCCGAAGACGGCTCCCGGCGCTAACATGTCGGTGTCGCATTCAGCTCTGCAAAGGCCCCACGATGAACCGGATTCGCGCCGCCAGACAGGCACTTGGATGGACCCAGAACGAGCTCGCACAAAAGGCGGGCGTCTCGACGAGGACGATTCACGCGGTCGAGAAGGGGCGATCCTGCCGTCAAGCGACCAAGCGCCACATCCTCAATGCGCTCGGCGTTCCGTGGGAGATGCGCGACGACTACTTCGGCCCCTTGCTGCGCGCGGTGAGGCACCACGACGAGCGCGAGCAGCACACCGCCTGAAGCGCGGGTCAGCTCTCGAGGTTGGCCCGGAGCACCTCGGCGGTGTCCAGCACCTCACCCACCACCCGGTTCATGAGCGTCGATAACTGATCGGCCGCCGCGTCGGCGTCACCTTCGACGAAGGCGTCGTGCGCGGCGCGCTCCGCACTGCGGCGCTCGATCTCGATCTTCTCCTCCAGCGGCGCCCAGCCCCGTCGCAAGATCGGGATGTTGCGGGCAAGATCGCGGACTGCGGACTGCTGCAGGCGATGGAAGACCCACCAGGCCGAATCGGACTCGAACTCCTCGCCGCCCAGGGCAAGCACGGCCGGAATGACGCCGTCGATGTAGACGGGCACGAAAATGCCCGTACACGGCGTCCCGAAGGAGACCCACACCGGCGAGGGCGCGGGACCGTCTTCGGGAAGCTCCGCGATGAGGCTCGCCGTGGTCGTACCCACAGGCTCGCTGTGCATGCACAGGGTGAAGCAGCGCTCGTCCTCGGGCGGCGCGTCGGCGGGCGGCGCCACGTTGCCCGCGCCGTGGTCGCGCAACAGGCCCATGGCGGCTGCGACGTCGAGGCGGCCCTTGGACGCCTCCAGCAGCGTGGTCGACCGACGCTGGCGCCCCTCTGAGAGCTGCCCGGGAACGTGGGGATTGCGATAGGCCGCCGCGACGTCGACGCGGCCGCGCACGATCCACCAACCCTCACCGCGCGCAAAGGACTCGAGATCACGCGAGCCGATGAGCCAGTCGGTGCCGAGGCTGATGTGATTGGAGACGCTGCCGAGCTCCACCGGCCGCGCAGCCCAGCGACGTCCGGAGGTCTCCATCAGCCAGGCCGCCTCGGGATCCGCGATGAGGAAGCTGTTGTGGTAGCCGCTTGCGCCGGGCGCCATGGCGGAGCCACCCTGGCCATGGGCCTCGATCAGCCCGGCCATGATCTCGAGGGCCTCGCGACTGTCGCGACCCCGCTCGAGGCCGAGACGCACGAGATCCATGCCGATGAGCCCGGGCCGCTCTTCCACGGGCTCGCGTGAAAAGACCGTGTGATTCCCGATCGCGACCCCGTGCTCGTTCACCCCCTGCTCGAAGCCCCAGACCCACCAGGGCGCGTGGCCCATGACGCGATAGGTCTCGGCAACCTGGGGGATGGTGACGTGGGTACAGCGCAGCTCGGCACCCCGAGGATGGAGGGCCGCAGGTAACTGCAAGAAGGGCTGGCACTCCCCCTCTCTGCGATCGCTGTTCTTCGCGAAGAGGGTCGCCCCGGAGGCGGTATGGGCACCAAGGGCTGCGATGGAATCGCACATGCTGGGCAAAGTACCAGAGGGCGGGCGTCGGTACACGGCGGGGGGCCGCGGCGCCTTCCGCCGGGCACGAGAATGCGCGCCCGACCCATGAGGGCGTCCTGAGTGCCTTCCCGCGGCCGAGCGGCCCTGTCGCGGGGCCCAGGCGGTGGCGCGTCGAGCGCCCCTCCTGTATCTACCACCCTGACCCGGGTTCTCTGCAGGCCGCCTCAGGCGGCCCGCCGCCGCGGTGGCTCCCCGCCCCGCAGCCCCTTGCGCGCCGGTAGCTCAGCTGGATAGAGCATCAGGCTTCGAACCTGAGGGTCGGGGGTTCGAGTCCCTCCCGGCGTGCCATTGAATCCAAGTAGTTAGCAGCATCGTGCGCTTCGTGTTCATCGGGCGGAGACGTATAGAGACGTTTGGAGACGCTCGTAGACGCGGCGAAGTCCGCGAAGGACAGGTCCGCCTCGTCACTCGGCATCGCGTGCGCGTACACGCGAAGGGTCAGTGAGGGGTCGGCATGGCCGAGCTGATCCGCGACCCAGCGGATGTTCTTGCCGGCCTGCAGGGCGCGGGTCGCCCAGGTGTGCCGGGCACAGTGGAGCTTGAAGGGGCGGACCTTCTGCTTCACGGCGTGCCGCCGCACCCGAGACCAGACGCGGTCTACGTTGGCGGGGTTGGGGGCGGTCGCCGCCTCCGAGCAGAAGACCCACGCGGGAACCTCGGGCCAGCCCCGGGCGAGCATCTCGCGCCGTCTCGCGGCCAGTAGGTCGAAGAGCTCCGACGCGAGCCCCACCGGCATCGTCACCCTGCGGGCCTTCCCCGACTTCGGCGTCGTGAGCCCCGAGGCCGTGATGGAGCGCCGCACCGTGATCTCGCGCGCGTCGAAGTCGATGTCGCTCCACTGGAGCCCGAGCGCCTCCCCCCGGCGCATCCCGGTCGAGAAGAGCAGCAGGAGCAAGGGCGCGAAGCGCGGCTCCCGCTCCTGCGCGACTTCGAGCAGGGTCTCGATCTCCCGCTCGCTCCAGCAATCCACCTGGTGGACCTCGGTGGCGAGGGAGCGCCCCACGCGGCCAATTAGCTCCCCGATGTTCGAGGCCGGGTTGCGCGTGACCTTCTCGTCGCGCTGCAGGAGCGTGTAGACGCGCCGGAGTGCGGAGAGGCTGTTCCGGATCGTGGTGGGGGACAGCCCGCCGTCGAGCTTCGCCTTAATGAAGCGGAGGAGGTCCGCCTCCCGGATCTCGCGGAGGTCACGGGAGCCGAAGTAGGGCACGAGGTGGTTCTCGATGAGGCCCCGGGTGAGCTTGGCGTAGCCCGGCTTCATGGTCGGCTCGTAGGTGGTGAGCCACCCCCGGAGCTGTTCGTCGCAGGGGAGCGCCTGCTCTTCCGGGGCATCCAGGCCGTACTGCCCAAGCGCGAGCGCCGCGTTCACCTTGACGGCCACGCGCTCGGCGTCGCGCTTGTCGGCCTTCGCCGGCCCGAAGCGCCGGTCCCGCTTGCGGCCGTTCGCGTGGACCCGAAGCCACCACGCCTCCCTGTACCAGACCACCTTGGCCGACACGCGCTACCTCGTCCTTCCCGACATCAGCGGCATGAGGGTAGCCCGGCTGGCCGGCGCGGACCTGGAAGCCCTCGCTCCGGGCATGTCATAGCCGGACGACTCCCTCGTGTCGCGCCTGGGGAAGCTCACGGTAGCGACCATTTCAGCTGACCCCGTGCTCAGCATCACCTTCCCCGAGATCCTCGCTCTCCACCGCCTCCCGGCGCTCCTCCACGGCCTTCTCGACGGTGCCGAGCATCTCCTTGGCCGCCCGCCCCATCCGCTCACGAAACTCCGCGAGGTCCTCGCAGTCGTTCCAAAGCTCTGCAGCCTCACGCTGGGGTAGGCTCTCTAGCGCCTGGGACAGCGTCCGGTAGTACTTGGGCTTCCGGATTTCCTCGAAGGTCCGGCCATCCCGCTTGCGGGTCAGACACTCGCCAACCACCCAGCAGTTGCCGTCCCACTTGATCGTCCATCTTCCGATCTTCATCTCTTTCTCCCCGTTGGGCTCCAGCCCGAGCCCTTCATCACTCAGCGCAGCGCACCGAGAATCTCGTCGACCTTCTTGTCCGTGGCGGTCTGGTCCGCCTGCGCCCTGCTCGCCAGCCACGCCCGCAGCTCGTCGACCGGGATCACCACCCGCCGCCCGAAGTAGACCTTGGGGAGCTCGGCGAGGTGCTCGCGCAGCAGGTTGGGGGAGATCCCCAGTGCCGCAGCGGCCTCCTCGATCCCCAGCGCGAGGCGGGTGCCCAGGTCGATGACGGGGCGGTCACTCACGCTGAGTCGCCTCCGCCACCCCGGGACCGCCGGCGGAATTGAAGCGGCCACCTTTTGGGGGTATCGGGGGTACATCCGGAGAGGTCGGATCGCATAGAGAGGGAGGGAAGGGAACTCCCAGATCGCCTTTCCATACCTCCCTTCGATGCCCCCGAAATTGTCGGTTCCATCTACTCGGACTCCCCCCCAATACCCCCAAAAGGCTCGGTGGCGAGGGCGGCGGGGTTGATCCGCCAGGACGTACTCCTCGGACGGCCGGCGCCTTGCTGCGGCTTCGGACCTCGCGCGATGTAGCCCCGCTCCTCAATGACCTTCAGCGCCTCGCGCAGGTCGTCCATGCTCTCGATGCGCCCGCCCTTGACCTTCTGGAAGATGTCCCGCTCCGACATCTCCGACCGGCCGCTCTTCTGAAGCGCGCGCCATACCTTGCGCGCAGCCAGCTCGGCCGGGTCGCCGCCCATCGAGGTGAAGGCGATGCTGGCATGGCTGAGGAAGTAGCGGCCGATCTCGATCGCGCTCTGCATCGTATCGAGGCTCACGGGGGTGTTCGCGGGGCGGCCCACCCCGGCGTGGATGGCGCAGTGGAGGATCCCCGCGATCCGCGCCACCGCCCCGGGCAGCTTACCCGCCCAGTCGCTTATCCACGCCAGCCGCCCGAACTCGCCCAGCTCCGGTTCGATCTCCTCGCCAAGCAGGGTCAGGGCCTCGCGGGCCTCGGGGCTCAGCCCGAGCGTCCAAGGTGCGGCTCCCGGCTTCGACGGCGGGGCGGCGGTCGAGCTTGTCTTGGCCGGGCCGCCGGGCAGGGTGAGCTGCTGCGCCTCCAGTCGCAGAAGCTTCCTCAACGACCCGCGGTAGGCCTCGTCCACCGAGTCCGGGATCGGTCCGGTGCGCCAGCTTCGCTTGCCGAGCCTGCTGACCGGCATTGAGTAGAGGAAGCGCCCGCAGAGCCCCCGGTCACGGAAGGCGCCCTCCTCTCTCAGTAATTCGATGACCGATGGCTGGACACATAGGGCGAGCGTGAGGCATGGGCGCTCGACGGTGACCGGAGGCGCACTGACTCGATCGACGCGCAGCTGGTCACCCGCATGCCCCTTCAGGAAGATCCCGATGTTGCCCCGGCCGTTGGCGGAGTAGCGCCCGCGCATCAGCTCGAAGACCTCCCCACCCTCGGGACTCCATACCGCCATGCGGCCACCCTGATCCTGGATGAGTACGGCCAGCTTCTCCGGGGTCACGTCGTCGGTCGTGAGGCGGGGGAAGTGCGTGGCATCCCTCTCGCGCTCGTCGATCTCTTTCGCGATCTGCCTGCACTCCTCCTCGAACTCTTCTCTCTCCTCGCCGCTGGCCTTCGCGGCGTCCCGACGCAGCTTCTTCAGCCTCTCGGAGAGGACCTTCATCTGCTCCCGCTCTTCCGCGATCATGGGCTCCGCGACACGGGCAAGCTCACGCTCGAAAGCCTGAATCGAGTACGAGATCCGCGAAAAGACCGCGGTCTTACGACTCCCGGGCGGCAGCGCGACCGCTACGTATAGATTGAGCGGCTCGATGTGCCCGGGCTTCTGCTCGATCTCGACCTTGCCCGCCACGGCGGTGCAGCACGCGGCCAACGCTATCACCGCCGGAAGGTCGATCGGTGTCTGGGTCGTCTCGGCGAGCGCCTCGACGTAGTCTCGAAGCCAGGGCGGCAGCGCCCCTACCGGGAACTCCTCCGGCGTGGCCTCACCGAACGGCTCCAGCTCGGCCCACACCACCTCAGCGCCCGGCTCGCACCCCGGCCCCGGCACGTTGCCCACGGTGGGCTGGCCCGGGCCGCTGCGATGCTGATCCTCCGGCTCCTGGGCGTCGCGCACGGGGGCCTCGAAGGCCTGTTCAAGCGAAAGACCGTGCTTCACGAGGGCGTCGTGGGCGTCCTTCCCCTGGACGGGCTCCATCACCGTCACGGAGGCGGCCACATCCTTCAGGACGTCTTCGACCTGGGCGGCGTGCTTGCGACCAGGCGCGTCCTTGTCGGCGACGATGACCACCGTTGCGCCGCGCAGGTACTCGGCGTGGGCCGCTTTCCATGTCCCGGCACCACCGGAGTTGCAGGTCCCCACGCCGCCCGCGCCGCGGATCGCCTCGACATCCTTCTCGCCCTCGACGATGTAGACCGTGTCGCCCGCCGCTACGGCCTCGGCGGCCTCCGGCAGGCGGTACAACACCGGCGCTACACCCTTGAGGTTGTAGATCCAGCCGCCCTCGCCGTCCGGCCGGCGCTGCGTGAACTTCTTCCCCGGCTTACGCAGCACCTGATAGAGGAGATTCCCGCCCTCGTCGATGTAGTGGTACTCGACGGTGGCGGAGTCGCGCCTCTTCCGGGCGAGGTCATAGTCGTCGAAGAGATGCTCGAACCTGAGCCCCAGGGCGGCGAGCACATCCTCGGTGGAGCAGTCGGCGTGGCACTTGATCATCGCACCGGGCTTCGCGCCGTTGGTCGTCTGACCAACACTGAGACTCGGTGTGCGGTCGTCGTGAGCGGGGCAGGTCCACATCCCGCCGGATCCATGCGTCGAGCCATGCTGATCCAGGGCCTGCGTCACGCGCGTGAGGGCCGATCCGGGCTGACCAAAGCAGGAGTCCACCTCAGCATCCCTCCCGGTCTGCTACGCCGGCCGGCGCATCCCGATCGGGGACGGGAATCCGCGTGCTTCGGATCCACGCCATGAAGTCTGCACGGAAGATTCGGGGCCAAGCCGAGCCTGCGTAGTAGGCGGGAAGTCTGCCCGCCCTTACCGCCGCCCGGATCTTGCGGTGCCCAATGCCGGTGCGCCGCTCCCACTCCGGGATTGTGGCGGGATCGCGGGCGTCGTTTCTGGCTGTTCGTGACATGCCGAGTATTTCAGCATCACAGAAACAGCCACGCTGGGAGAATTTCTCTCAGTCTTCTCCCACGTCTCCACCGGGGATGGGGAGCGAGGCAAACGTGGACAAAATGCCGGTGCTCGTGCAGACCGAACGCTGCGCATCCGAAAGTCGTCGCCGAGCCGCACCCCAGCTGTTGATCCCGAACTCGGTCTGCACGTTGGACACCGCTGATTTGCGAATCTCGATCGGAACGTCTGCCCTGCGATGTTCCCGAATCGCTGCGATAAGCTCCTCCGCGTAGCCCGCGTCGGTAAGAAAGCCAGCGAAGCTGGCGAGCAAGTGGACCTGCTTCGAGTCGCGGCTCGAGGAGATCAGACCCAGCGACTCTGCGAACTCGAAAACCGCAGCTACCTGCTCAGGCTTTGAACTCTTCGCCGTCTGCCGCTGCGTCGAATTGAGCAGTTCCACCGTACACCGGTAGAATCGTTCGAGCAGGAGAACGCGAATCGTCAGAGCCTCGGTAGGCACCTGCCCGGATTCAAGGGCCTGTCCGCTCTTCATCAGCTCCATTGAATCAGGCTGATTCTCTAGGAACATGAGGGTGGCAAGGATCTCCTCGGACAGACGGGTGCTCGTGCCTCTTGCCTTCTGCGCTCGTGAATCTTGCTTGTGCTGGGCGCCAGTGGTTTCTCCACTGGGCGCTGGATCGGAGGTGCCGAGCCGATTTTCAAGCGCACTCAATTGGTCCACGATCTCATCGAACAGACTGGTGCTCATGCCGCGCGCTCCCCTCGCGGTGCTCCAGTAGGGCCGGGGCCAGACGCCTGGAGCGAGGCGTCGTTCGAGCTAGGTAGCGAGCCAAGCTCTAGGCCCCGGATGCGCAGGAATCTACGTGACACCAGATAGGTTCAGCAACCCCATGGCAGAGGAAAGGCACCCCGGGCTCGAGAGCGGTGTGGGTGGAGAGGTCGTAGCTCGCGCACGCCGTGGACGGGGCGTCGCCCGAGGGCCCGTGTTCATCGAGCATGTCGGTGAGTCCGCCGGGACGAGGCGTTCGTCACCTCCGGGCGCGACTCTCCAACTCGGTGATCTCGTCCAGGCCCTCCTTCAGCTCCATGAACAAGGCTCTGAACCTTCGACGCTCTGCTATCGCCGCCGCCGAATACCGGCCATGCTTCCAGGCATAGCAGTTTCCCTTGGGGGCTCCGGGCGACGTGCCGCCGTGCATCCGGCACCGGGTTCGGCCTCTCACGGGAGGCGTCTTGCACGGCATGCCGGCTCGCGTCTTCGCGCCGCAACGGTGCGGTGCACGGGGTAGTTCTGCGGATTTCATGACCTACCCCTCTCCCCCTCGCCCTCCGCCACGTTCCCGACGATCGCCTGTCCGCCCTCGTGGACGTGGACGTGCTTCACGATCATCGTCTGGCGGGCCTTCGACCTGTGCCTGCTCAGCGCCTCGATCTGGGCCGTGTAGGTGCGCATCAGCTTCGTGGCGCGATTGATGTTCGACTCGGCCCCCTGGTAGCTCTGCCCGCGCAACGAGGCCAACCGAAGGCACCGCATCGCGGCGCTGTGCGCCGTGACCATCTGGATGGCGAGCATTCCCTCTACGGCATCTCGCGGAGCGATCCCTTCCAGCAGCGCAGCGGCATCGTTCAGCTCGGGGGCACTCGCGGCGCCGCCCCCCAGGGCCTCCATCCCACCCACGACCTGACTGAGCAGGCGAGCCCCCAAGCTACCCGTATCCGTGTCGCTGACGCCGAACATCCGCCTCGTTGTGGCGGCCGTTTCCTCGGGCGGGGTTACCTGCTCGAACTCGCCGTCGTCGAGGTCGCGAAATCGAAGAGGGTGGGATTCCTGATCCCCCTCCGCCTTGGCCATGAGCAGGTTCTTCTTGCCCACTGTTTTCCGCTCCCCATGCATGCCGGCTCCCGCCGCGGTGCTCCGAGGACGCCGGGGCCGGGCATCTGGATGGGGGTGAATCTAGGTGACACCCGAGAGGGTCGGCAACCCAGTGGCCCAGAGGGAAGGCACTCCGGGCTCCCGGGCGCGCCGGGCAGCGTGGTCGAGGGGCTCCTCACGGCACACCTGGTAGGTCAGCCCCAGGGTCTGCCGGCTTGCGAAGTGGCCCGTGCTCGGATGCGCGTAGAGCTTCCGCACCCGGCACCCGGACAGGGGGCACCGGAACCACCAGCGCGGGCCGCCGAAATGGGGGCACGTGGTGACGAGGTCGATGATGTAATCGCGTCCAAGGCTGCCGGCACGCGGGCGGGAGAACACCCTGGAGCGAATCCGGAGGCTGCCGTAGGTGCCTGCGGTCTCGAGCTCGTACCCGACGGTCCCCAGCCGCCGCCCCGATGGTCGCGAGACCCAAGCCCATCGCCCCGAGCACCAGCTCTCGGGCTCACCTCGCCTCTTCAAGTCGTCGCTGTCGAGGCCCTGCAAGAATACGGATCGGCCGGCACTTCCGTGATCGCGGTCTTCGCGAGGACCGATAAGTAGCGTGATGTCAATCGGCTCGAAAATGCCTGGGAATTGTCCCGATCCGGGGCAAAGCGGGAGCAGCTCTCGCTATTCGGCGGCGGTGCTTCGAGCATCTGCGGCCTGCCCCCTGCTGCGATTTGATCTCGGCAGTACTTGCATCCGAGTCACGTGCCTGTATCCGGCTGCGATTCAGAACGCTGCTACTTCGTGCCTCTTCGCTTACGTGTGTGGCGACCGCGGCTCGCCTTCACGGTGGCGCCCGCTCGCATTCCCCTCAGGCCTCCTAGAAGAGGAAGTCGATCACCGGTGCCACCACGCCCACTTTCACCAGCAGCAAGCAGCCCTGGGTCGAGATCCCGGACGGCGTCCCCCGCTTCGAGCGCGGGGTCGTGAAGTCCTAGCCGTCCCAGCCGAAGGAATCGTTAGTCTGGAGATCATGCGCGTAGCACCGCCCTCTAGTCTCATCCGCCCTCGATCCGACGCGTACCACCCCGGTTCTGCTCGGGGAATCCGGGCGTGCGCACCTCGACGTTGCGGGCCCTCAGAATAGCCCGATGACGAACTCGACGATCTGGCTGCCGGTCTCGAGCCCCTCCGACACACGGTTGAACTGCGCATCGACGTGTTTGCCGAACGCATCTCCGAGCCCGCCGGAATCGCCCGTGAAGATCGCATCGCCGAGCTCGTACAACAACACTGCTCCCGCCTTGTAAGCTTCGAACTCGGCTAGGTAATTATCTTTGAGAAAGAGCAGCGTTTCGTAGCTCAAGCCCACTGGTGTGTAATCGAGCCAGTAGTCCAAGGCTCCTGAGAAGTCCGTGAGTGGATTCACGAACTCGCCCGGGCCGTACCGGGCCATGAGGTACGCTCCACTGAGGGCGACGATCCCACCGACGATGGCCGTCCCGATAGCACCAACGCCGAGGAATGGCGCCAGGACGAAGACCGCCGCGGCCACGACGGCGATGATGGCCACGTCCCACAGGACCTCCTCCGCGGTCGAGTCCTTCTCGAAGACGTCGCCCGTGGGGTCGACGTTCGAGATCGGGTTCCCCTCGACGTAGGCATAGCGGTTCAGCGACTGGCTACGCATGAGATCACCGCGCGACGCGGGAGACTTCTGGACGAAGCGCATCAGCTCGGGAGCGTAGTAGCGGGCGCGCATGTAGTAGAGGCCGTTGCCGTCGTCGACCACGCCGTCACGCCCGTTGTACTTGAAGGGGTTGGGCGTGTTGTTCGATCCGCCCCCTCGCGTCACTCCTCCGTAGGGCGCGTAGGCGTAGGTGTCGGTAACCGTGCCGGACGCATCGGTCAGCGCCACAGTGCTGCCGCGCGTGTCGAAGTGATAGAAGGAGAGCGTCCCGCCCGCTGCCTCGCGGCTGACGAGGCCCGTTCCGTACACGTACCGCGCAACCAGGTTCCCGCTTCCGTCGTACTCCTCGAGCAGGCGGCTGTGTCGGCTGGTCGGATCGTAGACGTAGCGACGCGTCAGGCCGCCCACCGCTCTCTCGACTCGGTTGCCATCGGCGTCGTAGCGGAAGGTGTCGGCTCCGGCGGCCACCACCTGGTTCCGCTCGTCGTAGGCGAAGGTCAGCGGTACGCCCTGGAGGGTACCGGTCACCATGTTGCCGTCCGCGTCGTAGGCGTAGGCGCCTCCGTTGGGCTCGAGGAGCTGGTTGCCGAGGTTGTATTTGAAGCTCGTCGACGCCGCAGAGGTGGCTGCAGCGAGGGGCGCTGTCTCGCTGGCCGAGATCCGCCGACCTGCCGCGTCCAGCTGGTAGTCGACGCTGTAGATCGTCTGTCCTGCCGGGAACCCGTCGGACAACGAGGTCAGCCGGCCGGCCTCGTCGAAGACGTAGTCCGCCTGCGAGCCGTCGGCTCGGCGCACCTGGACGAGGTTGCCGGCCTTGTCGTAGGCGTACTCCGTCGTCTCGGGCTGCGGGCAGGAGGCGCCGCCCGCACAGACCTTCGTGAGCCTGTTCATCGCATCGTACTCGTACGCGACCTCGTAGCCGTCGGAGTAGGTCAGCATCGACAGGTTTCCGACCTCGTCGTACGAGTACTGGAGCGTCTTGCTCACGCCGGGCGCCAGCTCCACGGTTCGACTCGTGAGGCGATTGGAGCGGTCGAAGCTCCGACCCGTCACGCTGGCGAGCCGAGTGGGATCACTCGAGACCGCACTCATCTGATTGCCGTTGCCATCCAGCGTGTGGCTGACACTCACCCCGCTAGCGTAGCCACCGCCGGAGAACGAGATCTGTTGCAGTCGGCTCGCTTCGTCGAAGTCGTACGTGGTCGTGTGTCCCCTTGCGTTCGTGATCGAGTCCTGCAGGCCGCGTTCGTCGTAGGTGGAGGAGACCGTGCCGACCGGCGTGGTCGAGAGGTCCGTCTCGGTGATGATGCGGCCGAGGGCGTCGTACTCGAGCTTGGTCTCCTGTCCTCCCGGTCCGATCACGGAGGTCCGATTGCCAGCGCTGTCATATTTTGCGGTCACTTCGGTCGGGTCCACTTCGGGGCTGGCTGGGTCCTCCGTCACGCTGACCAGTCGATCTCCCGCGTCGTACTCGAAGGAGGTGCGCCGGAGGAGGGGGTCCGTGATCGCCGTCAGGCGATCGTCCCCGTCGTATTCGAGGACAGTCGTGATGTAGAGTGGGTCGTTGCAATCCTCATCGGCGCAGATCTTTGGGGCGATGCTCTGCTCCAGCATGCCTGTCGGCGTGTAGACGTAGCTCCAGAGCAGGTCGTCGCCCGGATCCGTGGGGTCCAGCTCCTGGGTCACGGTCAGGGGATTGCCCTGCGCGTCGTACGTGTAGCTGACCACGCTGCCGAAGGGATCGATCTGTGCGAGCAGGCGGCCCCCGGCGTCGTAGGTGAAGCGCGCGGTGCTGCCGCGCGCGTCCGTGACCGCGATACGGCGCCCGAGGTTGTCGTTCGCGTAGGTGGTGACCGCGCCAGTGGGGTCGGTCTCTTTGGCGAGATAGCCGAGCGGATCGTAGTCGTACTCGAACACCCCGCATTCTGGGCCGGGGCAGTTCCCGTCGTAGGTGAATCTGAGCAGTCCGGGGTGCGGATCATCCACCTTGTAGTACTCATGCACGGTTTTCGCGAGCTCGTCTCCACCTTCGTCTACGAAGTAGTGTGCGGTCAGGTTGCCCGCGTCGTCGTACCCACGCCTCTCGATGAAACAGTGCTCCGGTGAGGGCGACTCGGCATCGCAAGTCGTCTGGTCCGGGCGGTCCCGGCGCTGGACCAGGCGATCCTCGAGGCCGTTGAAATCGGGGTGATAGGTCATCTTGGTGACGTCGGAGTAGGTGTCGCCGTCCCAGTCCTCGGCGTCTTTGATCTGCTCGACGAGGTTGCCCAACAAGTCGAAGCTCCTGCGCGTCAGTACTCCGCGCGGGTCGCGGCTCTCTACTGGGTTTCCGTCCTTGTCGTACTCGAAGCTCGTGACTGCGCACCACGGGTCCGCGGCTTCGGGTCGTTCTTTGCACTCGGCCAGGTCCCGTCCGTGCTCGAGCAGCACGCGCTGAGCGACACGCCGGCCGAAGACGTCGTAGAGGTTGGTCTCGCGTCCCCCTTCCCGCAGGAGCACTTCGTGGGCGTCGCCGCGGAACTCGGTGTGCTGACCCGGATCGCCCGATCGTCCGTTGAACTGCGCAACCACGCGGTCGCCCACCTGGTCGATGCCGAGCCCGGCGAAGGCCTCGTACTCGTTTCGAGTCTGGGTGATTCCGTCGGCATCCGTGATCTGCAGCAGGTTCCCCTTCTCGGCGTAGTCGAAGCGGGTCTCGAGGCCGTTCGGATCCGTCACCGAGATCAGGTCGCCGAGGCTTCCGTAGCCGAAGCGCACCTGGGCGCCGACGGTCGTCACGCTCGCGAGGCGGGAGTCGTCGTCGTAGGCGAACAAGAACTCCTCGCCTCGCGTGTCCGTGACCTTTTCGAGCTGTCCTCCGGCATACCCGAGCACCATGCGTTGGCCGTTCGGATCCAGCCTCTCGGCGAGCCGGTAGATCGGCGACGAGCCTGCCGTGAACTTGGATTCGATCTTCTCCCTGGTGACGTGCCGGTAGACCGGCGACGAGCTCGCCGGCATCCCATCATCGAGCAGCTCGCTAAACACACCGGGGAACGGTGCGAACTCGCAGCTATCCCGGTCTTCCGGGTTCACCTCCTCGAAGCTCTCGACGCGTCCGCCGCCCAGCCACACGTAGACAAGGTCCGGACAGTCGGAATCGTCGCTGTCGGAGAACTCCTCGACGGTTGCGTAGTAGCTGTGGCTCCACTTGCGCCCCAGATTCTCGTCTCGCCCTGGATCGCGCTCCGAGCTGTAGGTGATGCTGAGCTGGAACGGCATGCCCTTTCCGGGCACGTCCAGGAGGGTCATGGCATGGCTGAAGGTGCCCGCGGTGCGGGTGATGTCGTTGGACACCGGATTCCTGACGTAGTCTGCCCGGCCATCGCCGTCATTGTCCGGGGGGAACTCGTCGTACTCCGGGTCGCTCAGGTAGTCCGGCAGGGCGACCTCGGAGAAGAACACGCGCGAGAGCACGAGGGCCGAGTCGTTCTGCGCCTCGTCCAGATCCTCCTTGTCCTCCACCACGAGCTGGAGGGCGACGTGGTCCTTGTCCGTCACGTCGAGGCCGTGCGTGATGGCGGCGTGCTCCGAACCTCGACCCCGCTGCTCGATGCGAGGCATCAGGTCGAAGGAGAAGTTCAGATCGGGCACCGCCTTTTCGAGCCCGTACTGGTACTTGATGTCGGCGATATCGCGCGGGTCGTCCGTCGGCCCCCCCGTCACGTATTGTGTGGTGAAGCGCAGCGTGCGCATGCGCTCCGGCACGTCGAGCACGAGCTGCACCGTCGCCTCGTCGGGCGTGCCGTCGCGATCCCAATCCGTGTTCCCGGCTCCCCCGTCCTGCGCCAGACCGGTGGACAACAGCACGCTGCCGGGGCTGGAGCCGGCGCCGAGAGCCGGGCTGGAGGCGCTCCGAGTCTCGCGAGGGGGGAAGGAACCGTTCGTCTCGCTGCCGATCCAGGCAAAGGAATCGCGGATGGGGAGGGCGCCCGCATCACCGCCCAGGAGTGCTCCCAGAAGCTCGGTCGTCACGGGCTCCACGCCATTGAACACCAGCGCACGTCCCGGCTTCTGCCCCTCACCTTCGTAGAACTTAGTTCCGGCGGCGCCCACGACCGCGTCGGAAATTCGGTCGCCGTTGACATCGGACCCCGCAACTGCCGCACCGAGGTACTCGTCTTCCTCACGACCCTCCGCCTTCCAGGTCGCATTCAGACCGATCGCCTCGCCGGCGCAGGGCGGGTCGCCGGGGCAGAGCGGACCCGGGAACAGGTAGGCCCGGCCAGACGAATCGCTGGCCGAATGGCTCTGGCCGGGCTCGCCTACGAGGTAGCCTTCGATGTCTCGCGCCTGGCCGCGAGCATCATAGGCCGGGAGCCAGCGCAGCCGTGCGATCGAGCGCCCGAACTCGCCGCGCTCTCGCTCGCCTGCCCAGAGAACCTCAACCCCGTCCTGGAGCACGAAGGGATCGAAGGTCGGCGTCCTGGGGTCCTCCGGATCGATTTGAATCGACGAGCTCCCGCGGAAGCGGTAGACCGCCCCCACATCGTAGGGCGCACCATTACCGCCCGTGTCGCGATTCGGTGACCCGATCAACACATCGTCCGGGTAGGGATCGTCCTGGTCCGGGCAGTCGTCGTCGGCAACCGCTACGTCGCGGTCGATCCTGGCTCCAGTGATGGCCGAACCGAAACGATTGGCTCCCGTGCTTCCGTCGAAGTCCCCATTGACGCGCACGTGGGGGAATACGAGGGGGCCATCGTCGTTGTATCCCGGCTGTGCGAGTCCATCGCTCCAGCCAAGGAAGATCAACACCCGCCCCCGGTCATTGGTCGCATACTTGGGCTGGCCCACGATGACGTCGTCGTATCCATCGCAGTTGATGTCGACGTTTCCCGCCACGCGGTCTCCGAAGCGCTCGTCATCGGCGGGGCCGAGCCGATCGGCGTACGGGCTGGGGGTTCCGCTGCCTTCTCGGAGGCCCGTATCCGACTCGAAATCGCAGCCGTGTTCGGAACCGGGCCTACCCGCACCGTACACTACGAAGACGCTGTCGAAGTTGTTGGCCGGCTCACTGAAGGCGAAGTCTGCGCAGCCGTCTCCGTTCACGTCTCCCACCGCTGCGATCGAGGTTCCGGTCTCGCGCTCGGGAAACCCGCTCCAGACCCTGTCGGAGAGGGGAGCGGGCCCGAGCGGCGAGCCGCGATACACGTAGACGCGCGCGTTGCCCTTGCCGCCGACGGCGAAGTCGGCGTACCCGTCGGCGTCGAGATCGCCGACGCCCGCTACGGCGAAGCCGACGCGCGCATTGCTGGCCGGATTCCGAGCCGTGCCGAATCCGTCCTGCACGTCCTCACCCTCAGCGAACCAGGCAGGAGCGGGCGACAGACCGGCGCTCGAACCGAGGAACAGGTATGCGCGGCCCGAGTTGAGCGCCGTCTCCCCTGCGTCGTAGTACGGGGCTCCGACGAGCACGTCTTCGAAGCCGTCTCCGTTGACGTCGCCGGCGTTCGCGACCGAGAAGCCCAGCCCGGCTCGGTCCTGGTTTCCCTCCACGCTCCACGACGGCGTGGTGACCAGCGGATCGATCTCGACCGGATAAGCGGCCGCTGAATCGTCGAAGACGAGCCGCACGCCACGCAGCGATCCTTCCTCGAAGACCTCCATCCAGGAGTCGAGCAGCGCGCCGCTCGCGTCGCGGACCTCGAGGCCGGAGTAGTGGGCGATGGCAAACGGCTCGCCGGCCCGCAGGAAGGCGACGGAACGGCCGTCCGGCTGGATTACCGGGCGGGCGTCACCATCGGCGGCCAGGGCCACGTAGGCGGGCTCGGTAGAGCCCGACGCGGTCTCTTCGCGAGCGCCGAGCGCGCGGCCGGATGCACCGCTGCTGCCGAGACCCCGCCGGGGAGGTGCGTGCAACGTGAAACCCTGCTTCAGGCCCCGGCGCTCGTTCACGTACCACTCGACGACGTCGCCGCGGTGGTAGCGAATGCCTCGCTTGCCTTCGAGGCGTAGAGTGGCGCGCTTGACGCCGGCGGGATGCTCTCCTCGTCCGTAGCTCAGCAAAGAGAGCCCGAACTCCCACCGGGGCTCCTCGCTGACGCGG
>JAFDEK010000019.1 GCA_019310385.1 Deltaproteobacteria bacterium | reverse complement strand
GCGCTGCTGCGCGCCCAGCAGGCTCTCGAGAAGGTCGAGGCCGAGGGCGATCAGCTGGCGGGCATCAACATCGTCCGCAAAGCGGTCGAGGCGCCGCTGCGCTTCATCGCCGACAACGCCGGCATCGAAGGCTCCATCGTGGTCGACAAGGTGAAGAACCTCAAGGGTGCGAACGGCTTCAATGCCCAAACCGAGGAGTACGAGGACCTCATCAAGGCCGGTGTCATCGACCCGACCAAGGTGGTCCGCACGGCCCTGCAGAACGCGGCCAGCGTTTCGGGCCTGCTCCTCACCACCGAGGCCATGATCGCCGACAAGCCCGAGGAGAACGCGGGCGGTGGCGGCATGCCCGGAGGCATGCCCGGCGGAATGCCCGGCATGATGTAAGTCGGGGTTCGAGCCTCGAGAAAGATCGAAGCCCCCCGTCACGAGTGTGACGGGGGGCTTCTTGCGTGGTGCGCCGAAGCATGGCCGAAGCTCGCTTCCCATTTCACAGGGAATCTCGTAGAGTCGGCCAGTGCCTGCCCAGGGAAAAGCACGGAGGTTGTACCTGGAGATCTTCCTGGTCTCCTTTGCGGCCATCTTGCTCGAGATCAGCTACACGCGGATCTTCTCCTTCAAGATCTCCTCCTACTTCACCTTTCTCGTGCTCGGCTTCGCGCTGCTCGGTACCGGGGCCGGCGGGATCTTCGTCGCGCTCTGGGGAAGGTTGCGCACGAGTCTTCCCGAGAGCCTGCTGCCGCCGCTCCTGCTCCTGGGAGCCGTCACCATTTCACTGGGCTACTTCGTCGTGGCCGGAATCGAGCTCAGCACCTACGAGCTCCCGTCGAGCCTCGATACGGCCGCACGCCTGGTGGTAGTGTGCGCCGTGCTCTTCTCGAACTTCCTCTTCGTCGGTATCGCGATCGCAGTCATGATCGCGAACCGGCCCGAGAACATACCCCGGCTCTACGCCGCCGACCTCGCTGGGGCCAGCGCGGCGTGCATGGCGGTGATCCCGCTCCTGGTCCTGCTCACGCCGCCCGGCTGCGTGCTGGCCTCCGCAATGGCGCTCGCGCTGGCGAGCCTGCGGCTGGCCTGGTCGGAGCAACGCATGCTGGCGTGGCTGGGCGGCCCCCTCGCCCTCGTCCTGGCGCTGGCCGCGGGCCTGGCGGACCGCTTCCCCGATCCGGTCGTCGATCCCGCCAAGTCCATGGGCTCCACGCAGACAGAAGAGTGGGGCTTCGAGTCGGTCTTCGGCGGATGGAGCCCGGTCTTTCGCGTCGACGTGCTTCGTTCACCGCTCCTCGATGGATTCATGGCCCTCGCTCACGACGGAGACTGGGGCTCGGCGCTGTGGGAGTTCGACGGACGTGACGAGACCCTCGCCGAGATGTATGCCAATTCGAGTCGCGAATTCCCCTTCGCGGTGACGCGTGAGGACCCTCGCATCCTCATCATCGGCTCGGCGGGTGGTAACGAGATCATGGCTTCCCTGCACTACGGCGCCGAGCAGATCACGGGCGTCGAGCTCAACCCCGTTACCGTTTCGTTGCTGCGGGAGCACTTCGCCGACTATACGGGGCACATCGCGGAGCGTGAGCGGGTAGAACTCATCAACGACGAGGGGCGCTCCTTCCTCGCCCGCGACCCGTCGAAGTACGACATCATCTACTTCGTGGCTCCGGACAGCTACGCCACGATGAGCGCATCCCAAGCATCGGGATTCGTCCTCGTCGAGAGCTACCTCTACACCCGCGAGATGGTGATCGAAGCACTGCAGCACCTGCGACCGGGCGGAGTGCTGTGCATGCAGTTCGGGGAGGTGGACTACAGCAGGAAGCCCAACCGCACCTCGCGCTATCTCGCCACCGCCCGCAGCGCCTTCGAGGAGCTGGGAATCGCGGACTTCGCCCGTCACGTCCTGCTCGCCACCACCGTCGATTTCCCCATCGAGGTCTCCACCTTCCTCATCAAGGCGACCCCCTTCAGCAAGGACCAGGTCGACGCCTTCGTCGAGGTCGCGAACAAAGTCCCGCGAACCCGTGTGCGGCATGCCTGGGGCGTGCAAGGCGACAGGGCGATTCCCAACGCCGTGATCAACGCAGGGGCCGACCGGCTCGAGTCGATCTTCGAGTCCTACGCCTACGAGATCCGGCCCGTGACCGACAACGCCCCCTTCTTCTGGCACTTCGCCCGCTTCTGGGATCTGATCGCCGGCGGGAACCCGGCGCTCCGCGAATCCATCGGACCCGAGGACGGAAAAGGCGAGCGGGCACTCCTGCTGATGCTGGCCGTGTCCACCGGTTTCGGGGGATCGGTCCTGCTCTTCACCTTCTGGGCCGTCCGAGAGCGTTGGGACCGGCTCCCCCGCAAGGGGGCGACTGCCGCCTACTTCGCCCTGCTGGGCCTCGGCTTCATGTTCTACGAGATCTGTCTGATCCAGAAGCTCACCCTCTTCCTGGGCTACCCGAGCTACACCCTCACCGTGACTTTGTTCGCGCTGCTCCTCTTCTCGGGGGTCGGGAGTCTGGCGAGCGAGCACTACCGGGAGCGGCGGGACCGGGCTCTGCTCCTGCTGCTCGCGGGTCTCGTTGGGATGACGCTCTTCTACCAGTTCGGCCTCGACGCGCTGGTGAGCCGCATGATCGGATCGCCGCTGCCGGTGCGCATCGGCCTCACGGTGCTGGCCCTGGCACCACTGGGCCTGTGCCTCGGCGCCTTCATGCCCCTGGGCCTCGATACGGTGGCCCGACTGGGCGAGATGCGCACCGAGTACGTCGCCTGGTGCTGGGCGGTGAACGGCGTCTTCTCCGTGATCGCGTCGATGCTCGCGACGATTCTCGCCATGTCCTTCGGGTTTCGCATATTGCTCCTGATCGCCCTGGGCACCTACCTGCTGGCGTGCTTCACCCTCAGGTCGGTTCCCCTGCTGCCCCGAAGATTCCCGGAAGTCCGACCCATCGACTGACCTGGCCAGGAGCAGCAGATGAACGTGAGGCAACTTTATCTCGGCGTCGCCACGGCCCTCACCCTCGCGGCCGGCGGATGCGGTGAACCCGGGAGCCGCACCGACACGACCGGTTCCGCGCGGGCCCACGGGAGCAAGATGCAAGTCCAGCTCGGCCCGCGCCCCTTCTATCTCGTCGAGTCCATGGAGGAGAGCGAGCTCAAGTCGGCCCTGCAGGCCTGTTCGGAGGGTCCCTTCCGCAGCAGTGAGTTCGTGATCGGCCACCGCGGCGCGCCCCTGCAGTTCCCCGAGCACACCCGGGAGTCCTATCTCGCCGCGGCTCGCATGGGCGCCGGCATCCTCGAGTGCGACGTCACCTTCACCAGGGACCAGCAGCTCGTGTGTCGCCACGCACAGTGCGATCTCCACGCCACCACCAACATTCTGGCGATCCCCGAGCTGGCGGCGCGCTGCAGCGAGCCCTTCAGCCCCGCTGACCCGCAGCGCCACAGGCCCGCCTCCGCACGCTGCTGCGCCAGCGACATCACGCTCGCCGAGTTCAAGACCCTGTGCGGGAAGATGGACGCCTTCGACCCCGACGCGACCAGCGTCGAGGAGTACATGAAGGGGACGCCCCGCTGGCGCACGGACCTCTACGCGAGCTGCGGAACCCTGCTCAGCCACGCGGAGAGCATCGAGCTCTTCTCCAGTCTGGGTGTGGGATTCGCACCCGAGCTCAAGCAGCCCGAGGTGGAGATGCCCTTCCGGGGCGACTACACCCGGGAGTCCTACGCCCGGGAGCCCTACACCCAAGAACGCTACGCCCAACACCTCATCGACGAGTACGAGGAGGCGGGCATCGATCCGGGGAGGGTGTGGGCCCAGTCCTTCTTCCTGGCCGATCTGCTCTACTGGATCGAGGAGGCTCCACGCTTCGGCGAGCAAGCGGTCCTCCTCGATGACCGGGTCTTTCGCGACGCCAGCTTCAGGCCGACCCTCGCGAACATGCAGGAGCTCAGGGACCAGGGCGTGCGTATCGTCGCGCCCCCCCTGTGGGCGCTCGTCGACCTGGACCATCGCAACGAGATCGTGCCCTCCCGTTACGCCGCGCTGGCCCGGCGCGCGGGCCTCGACATCATCGCCTGGAGCCTCGAGCGTTACGGCCCCGTGGCGGACGGCGATGGCTGGTACTACCAGAGCGTCCGCGAGGCCGTCGACCGCGACGGCGATATGCTCGAGCTCCTCGACGTGCTTGCGAAGGACGTGGGGATCCGGGCCATCTTCTCGGACTGGCCGGCCACCGCCACCTACTACGCGAGCTGCATGGGCCTGGAGTAGGATGGGCCTCCATGGAGACGGGCCGGCATAGAAAGCAGAGAGCCTTCAGGCTCGGTCTCGTGGTCGCCGTGGCGATCTCGTGTCTCCTCTCCCTCGGCCTCGCGGAGATCGGAGCACGCCTCCTCCTCCCCGCTCCCTGGTATCTCGAAGACGGTGAGTCGTCGTGGCCGCCGTTCATGAAGCGCCGGGTCGGCGCCGCCGTCGAGTACCTGCGGGCCGGGATGGAAGCCCCCGCTCCCGAGGACGCCTATCGCATCCTCTTCCTCGGCGATTCCTTTACCTATGGCGTGGGCGTCGACGAATCCCAGACCTTCGTCTCACGGATCGTGACCCGGTTGAACGAAGGCCCGCCCAACGAGGGCTTCCGCGAGCACATCGCGTTCAACGGCGGAATTCCCGGCAGCCTCACGGGCTCCTGGAAGGGGCTGCACGAAGCGGCCCAGGAGCTCTTCCAGCCGCATCTGGTGGTCGTGGTCTTCTTCCTGAGGGACGGCCAGATCGGCGCGGGGAGCACGACGGCGGTCCGCAAGATGAAGGAGCGCCTGCGGGAGCTCCACGGATCCAGCTTCCTCTTCCAGCACTCCTATCTCTATCGCCAGCTCTTCGTGCGTCCGCTGATCCGCGAGGTCGGCAAGGAGTACCTCTCGACCATGGCGGACGGCTACTTCGGCCCCCCGGCGCGGACGCAGGAATGGAAGCGCGCCCAGTCCAACGTGCTCGCCATGCGCGACCGGGCCGAGGAGCATGGCGCGAAGTTCGTGATGGTGATCTTCCCCGTGCTCTTCGACCTGGGCCCTGACTATCCCCTGCGGAACGTCGTCGACGTGATTGCGGACTTCGCGCGCTCGAACGACATCCAGACCCTCTCCCTGCTGCCGGCGTACACTGGCCACGAGGCCTCGGAGCTCTGGCTCTCGAGCTTCGATCAGCACCCCAACGAACGCGGACACGCGATCGCGGCCGACGCCATTCATCCCCTCGTCGCGCGGCTCGTCGCCCACGACCCCAATCCCCTTCCCGCAGCGCCCCTGGCCCCGGAAGCCGGCGACTAGCTTCCGCGGCGGCGGGAAGCCCGCCTGGCTCGCACGTTGGCCCGCCTAGCGCAGCTTATCCGCCAGGGCGCGGGCGATGATCGCGTTGCCGCGAGGGTTGGGATGCACCCAGTCGTGAATCAGCGCGGAGCCGCGAAAGCGGGGGTCCGCCTCCGCGAAGAGCTTCGGAAGGTCGACCCACTCGACGCCGAGCTCCTCGACGACGCGATGGAATCGCTCCGTGTAGTCGGGACTGATCGCAAAGGGCCAGGTGGCTCGCGCCCGGCCCAGGGCATCGAAGGCCGCATCTTCCTCGCCCAGCACCAGCCGCGCGATTCCCAGGTTGTACAGCACCCACGCGCGCTGCCTGGGCCGCAGGCAGTCGCAGTCCTCGGCGCCGGCCATGACAGCCTCGAAGCGCCGAAGGGCGCGAGCGGGATTGCCTTCCACCAGCTCACGCAGGGCGCCGTTGTGAGCGGAACGCAGCCGCTCCCGTTCGGTCAGCGAGGGGTCGGCGGCACGGCGGGCGAGCTCCACGGCGTCCACGACGCCCTTCGAGACGAGATCCGAGGGCTCGATGAGGCAGAGGTAGGGGTGGCCCGCAAGTGATCGACCGCACACCGGCTTGCCCGCGCGAACGCGCTCCAGATACCCGAGCTCGATCTTGGTCGCGCCCCACCAATTGAGCTCAACGAGCTGATCGCTCGGGAAGGGGCGCACGCGAAGCGGCCAGACGAGATTCATGGGAACCTCGATCAGAATGGGCCGCGCCCCGGCATCCCGCACGAGTCGAACCATCTCGCGCAGGTTCTCCTCGTACTGATCCGGTGTGACCCTCGCCGCCAGCCGATAGAAGCCCTCGGGGCTGTCGTAGGCTTCCTTCTTGGCCTGCCGCTGCTGCAGGACCGCGCGCTGCTTCTCGAGGCGGCCGGCGCGCAGGTGCAAGAGCCCTTTCTGGAGCAAGAGATAGAAACGGTTGCGCTGCAGCGCACCGTGAAGGGGTCCGGCCGTGGCCGCGACACGTTCGGCATCCTTCACGGATCCGGGGGACGAGTCGTTGTTCCCGAGATAGACCGTGACGACGTCGGGATCCAGATCCCCCAGCCAGCTGCGCAGGAGTTGCACGCCCTGCAGGCTGCTGTAGCCGACGACGCCGCCGTTCACGACGTCGTACCGCACCCCGGCCGAGGCACGGCGCGCCAGCATCGCTTCGAGCTGGTCGGAGTAGCTCGCCCCCCGGCCCGGGAGATTGAGCCCCCAGGTGGCCGAGTCGCCCACGTTCAGGACGCGCACCACCGAGTCGGGCTTCGGATCGGCGACCTCGTCGTCTCGAAATCCCCACTCATTGTTCCCGAAGCGATTCAGGACCCCCGCCTCGGGGTAGAGATACTCGCCCACGTATCCGGGCCGGCCACGCCAGATCAGGACTGGGTGCGACAGGTGATTGGCCCGCCTGGGATCCACGGAGTAGAAGGGGTCGCCGGGCCCCCACAACGGGCTCGCATTGATCCACGGGTCGTTCTCCGGCTCGCCCAGGAAACCGAGCGCGAAGACACCGAAGAGCAGCAGGGTCGGCAGAGAGGCGAAGAGGAACTTGCGGAGCGATCCCATGGTTGGCAATACCCCGAGACGCCGGCCTCAGGCCAGCTTTCCGAATCCCATGGCGGCAGGTGTCAAGAAAGCCGAGAGCGGCTCGCAGGCGCCACGGCCGCTCACTTGGGACGGCCGTCGGCCGCCGGCGATCGCGGCAACGGCAGTAGAGGCGCCGCGTCGGCATTGCGCAACTGTGGCAAATTCCCACCTCCCCCTGCTTGGGGTTGAGAATGGAAGAGGTTTTCCACATATGGGAAGGAAAATGGCTCTGCGGTCTGCACGCGATTGCGTAAGTAGCTGTATTTGAAGAGTGGTAAAAGAGGAACGGAACTTGCTATACAAATACTGATCTAGGGAAGGGGACCGCTGTCCGCGGCCGCCTTCCCTTTTTTTTGTCTGGTGTCAGCCAGACTCCGAGAAACCCAGGAAGGCTCGAATTTTCGGCCCGGCTTCATCGGTCCCCGTGTTGCACGAACACTCGCCTGGCGCTTCTCTGGCTGTTGGCCCCTAGTGCAAGTGCAGCACCTATCCCCTTGGATACGCTGCAAGGTATGACCACGTCCATCGGCACCATCAGCATCGACTGGACCAAGGTGGAGGGGAGCGGTGACGTCGATTTGAGTCAGGTGGTCATCGAGATGTCCTCGGATGTGGATGGTCTGGGCTTCGACATGTCCCCTCTCGACCCGCCGGGAGACGGACTGACGGCCCACTACCCCTCGCTCTTCGACATCAAGCTCGAGTTCACCGTGTCCTCGAGCGAGCAGATCGGCAGCGTGGGGAACTTCCTGACCGACGCCACAGGCCAGCTCACGGCTGACACGACCGGCGGCTATTTCGTGCATGTCTTCGAGACTCTCGCTCAGGAAGCCTCAGTTACGGCTACGGTCTTCCACAGCCCGTCCTTCTCGGATCCGGCGACGATCGAATCGCTCGCAGCGCCCCGGAACGAGCTCGACATCGTCAAGAACATCATCGTCAACTACACGCCGGGAGATACCTCCGGGGGCGACTTCGCACGAATCGACCTGCTCAGGCAGCGATTTCAGGCGGTTCCGGAACCCGCCAGTGGATTTCTGGTATTATGCGGGCTGTTAGGAGTCTCGCTCGGATCGCGCCCAAAGCGGGGTGCTCGATCAGGGCGCTCCGGACGGTTGCGGTCGCGCTGAGTCCCTATGTGGTCGCGTGAGCCCCGCAGGCAAGCAGGTCCGGGTGATCGATGATCGATGGAGGTAGAGCTGTGCACAACCGACATATTGCAGCGACCACGCTGCTCTCACTCTTCCTGGCCTGCCTGCTGTCGAGCCCGGCGTCGAGCCTCACCCTGGGCGACCTGGTAGCAGGCGGCTCGGTTTCGACCCTCGATGGCGCGCTGACCTTCGATAATTTCGTAGTGACCCTCGACCCGATTTATGACGGCTCCCCGAACGTCCTGGCGGGTCTGGACCTGGACATCTTCGACGTCGAAGTCTTCGATTCGAGCTTCGGCTTCCGCATCCTGGAGCTCGACGGGCCCATGTCGGCTTTCTCCTCGAACGTCGGCAACATGGTCATCGAGTTCGACGTCGCGGCGGCTTCCGGGTGGCGGATCCTCAGCGTCGGGCTGGGCTTCGTCTCCTCGGCGGTGGGTTCTTCGGCCTATGCCAGCGTGACCGAGACCATCGACGGCGACTCCGGCAACACCACAACCTTGAACGTCATCCGGGAAGCGGGGGGCGCACAGACTCCCTCGGACATCGCTGCGCTCGCCACGCAGGAGACCGGGCTCCACGTCACGAAGGACATCGTCGTGGACGCCAGAAACGGCGGGATCATTGCCAGCATCTCCGAGATCGAGCAGAGCTTCGAGACTGCGATGCCCGAGACCACGATCCCCGAGCCCGGCGCCGCAACCCTCTTCGGCGTGGGCACCCTCCTCTTCGGCGCAGGCCTCCGCCGCGGACGACGCGCCTGAACCACTGCAGCACTCAGAACAGCGGCCCTCAGATCGCGACCTTGCGCAACACGACACTGCCCACGGAGTAGCCGGCGCCGAAGGAGCAGAGCACACCTACGTCGCCGATCTCCAGGTCCTGGTGGAACTGGTGGAAGGCGATCACGGATCCCGCCGAGCTGGTGTTGGCGTACTCGTCGAGGATCACCGGCGCCTCACCGGGCTCGGGGTCCCGCCCCAACAGGGTGCGCGCGATCAACTGATTCATGCCCAGATTGGCCTGATGGAGCCACATGCGCTCGAGGTCGCCGGCCGAGAGGCCCAGGGCGGCCAGGTGCTCCTCGATGTGCTTGGCCACCATGGGGCACACCTCGCGAAAGACCTGCCGCCCCCGCTGGCGGAAGAGCTTGTCATGGGGCGTTCGCGGCTCCGTCTCGCAACGGTTGAGGAAGCCGAAATTGTTGCGGATGTTGTTCGAGAAGCGCGTCGCGAGCCTCGTGCCGAGTACCTCGAAGCCGGTCTTCCCTCGACAGGTCTCGCGCCCCTCGATCACCACCGCCGTACAGGCATCGCCGAAGATGAAATGGCTGTCGCGCAGCTCGAAGTTGTTGTGGCCGCTCGTGATCTCCGGGCTCACCACCACGGCGCAGCGGGCGTGGCCGTTGGCGATGGCGTCGCAGGCTGCTTGGATGCCGAAGGTGGCAGAGGAGCAGGCCACGTTCAGGTCGTAGGCCCAGCCCCCGGCTCCCAAGGCATCCTGGATCTCCACCGCGATGGCGGGATAGGGCCGCTGGTGATTCGAGCAGGCCACGAGCAGGGCGTCCACTTCGCCGGCCTCGCGCCCGGCCCGCGCCAGGGCCTCGCGGACGGCGACGAGCGAGATGTCGCACTGGATCGAGCGCTCGTCGTTGGCGCGCAGGGGCAGCCGCGGGCGCATTCGAGAGGGATCCAGCACACCCGCCTTGTCGATCACGTGGCGATTGTGGATGCCCGAGGCCTTCACGATGAAGCGAACGCTGGAGGGATCGCGTTCCTCGACTTCTTCAGCCTCGATCGCGGCGGCATTCTCCCGGTTGAAGTGCTCCGCCGAGACGACGTGGGACTCCACCAATTCCGCGTTGCTGATCGACTCTTCGGGGGCCCACAGGCCGGTTCCGCTGACGATGTTCGTCTCCACGCGCCCTCCGTCTCGTCGATCGCCCTCCGTCTCGTCGATCGAGAAGACGGGAGTCTAGCAGGGCTACGCGCCCCGCAGCTGGGCTAGTCTCACGCGCAAGCCGAGCGGAGGAGTGAGATTCGTGGAGAAGGGCCACGGGGTGGGTGTGCGCGAGCCGCTCACCCCCGAAGATCTGACCTGGTGGTACAGCGACCAGCCCCGCCAGCGCAATACCATGGCGATGCTGATGCTGCTGGATCGCGCTCCCGACCCGGAGCGGCTGAGGGGCACCGTATTACGGGCCGCCGAGCTGGTGCCCCGCTTGCGGCAGCGGGTTGTCGATGCCCCCTTCGATCTCGCGATTCCGCGCTGGGAGCGGGACCCCACCTTCGACCTCGACTACCACCTGCGACGCTATTCGCTGCACGCCGGGGTCTCGGCAAGAGACGACCTTGCCGAGCTCTTCCGCGCCATCGGGCCGATCTACGAGCGGCCCTTCGACCGAACGCGACCCTTGTGGGAAATCATCGAGATCGACCGGCCCGAGGGCCGCTCGGCGCTCTTCTGCCGCCTGCACCACTCCATCGCCGACGGCGTTGGGGCCAATGCGGTGCTCGGCGCCCTCACCGACGCGGATCGCGACGGCGCGCCCCTGCCGCCTCCGGATCCGGAGCCGCCGGGGGCCTGGCCAGAGCCGCGATTCGCCGAGCGCCTCTCTCAGGCCATGCGTGACCGGATCGCGGACGAATACGATCGCGCCCGGGGTGCCGCCGGGGGGCTGCTCGGCCTGGCCCGCAAGCCCGCGCGCCTGCTCGATTTCGCGCGGGGCGGACAAGCGCTCTCGGAGCCCTTCATGGAGCTCAGCACATCGCCGCCGAGCGCCTACGGCCGAGCACGCCGACTTGCAGGCCTTTCCGTCGATTTCGAGCCCTTGCGCGCCGTGCGGGACGAGTTGGGCGGCAGAACTGTCGAAGTGATGCTGACCGGCGTGGCCGGAGCCATGGGCAAGTGGCACCGACACGCGGGAAGGAAGGACGTGGAATCGCTGCTGACGACGGTTCCCATCAACCTGCGCGCCCGCAATGCCCAGGGACTCGAAGCCGGTCTGGGAAACCAGGTGACGGCCATCATCATGCGCCTGCCCATCGCGGAGCGCGACCCGCGCCGACGCTTCGAGGAGATCCACCGCACGGTGGAAGCCCACCGGGATCACCCCGCCCTCGACGTCTTCCCCCTCTTCTCCCACATGCTCGCCACCCTTCCGCGCCGCGTGCACCGTGCGGCGGTGCTCGCCGCCCAGGGCGCGATGGATCTCATCGTCACCAACATCCCCGGAATTCGCGTGCCGCGCTACGTGGGAGGGTCCGAGATCACCGCCGCCTACCCCATCGCGCCGACCGTGCCCCACTGCCCGGTGAGCATCGCGCTCTACGGCTACCGCGAACAGCTCTTCATCGGCCTCGATGCAGACGGCACCAGCATGACCGAAATCGACGTCTTCTCCGAAATGCTCGAAGAGGCCTTCGCCGAGCTGATCGAGCTCCGCCCCGGCAGCTAGCAGCCCGTCCCAGGACTCGCCGCGGCCACGGCCGGATCCCGCAGCGGACTACTTGACCAGCGCGATGATCTTCTCGCAGCGGTCGAGTCGATCCGCGGAGCCCTCCTTGATTCGCTGGCAGCGCGTCTCGAGATCCGCCATGCGGCGATTGATCCACGACGCTGCGAGGTCGAAGCGCGCCGGATTCGCCTCGGCCTGCTTGAGCAGCTCGGCGCCGGCGATCACGCTGCTCACCACCTCGGCGAGGCTCTGGGCTGACATCAGCGCGTAGTTGAAATCCGCCAGGAGCGCGCTCGAGGCGTCGAGAATGAGCCCCATTCCCTTCAGCACCTTGTCGGCGAACTCCTTGAGCTGGGGATCCTCGAAGCGCTCGAGCTCCCGCTCGAGCCCGTCGAATACGACTGTGAGGGCCCCCTTGGCGAGCTCCTTGAGCGCGAAGGAGACCTGGATCTCCGAGGTGCCTTCGTAGATGGTGGTGATGATCGCGTCGTTGTGGAGCTTCCCGACCTCCGACTCCGCCATGAAGCCCAGTCCCCCGTAGATCTGGATGGCGTCCCGACTGATGGAGTCGGCAGCCTCCGTGGCCATGTACTTGGCGAGAGGGGTGAGCAGTCGAATGCGGGTATCGTTGTTGCTGCGGTGCTCCTCGAGCTCGACGGACTCGGCCTCGGACAGGCCGCCCCGGGCCAGGGCCCCCTCGATGGCGCGATTGCGGTCGATGAGCGAGCAGGCCCGGTACAGCAGGGCGCGACTGCCTTCGAGCACGAGGGCCATCCGGGCGATCTTGTCCTTCATGAGGGGCTGCTCGGCGATGGGCATGCCGAACTGAACGCGCTCCCGCGCGTAGCGGAGCGCCGAGGCCAGCGCCGCCTCGCCGATCCCGATCCCCTGGGACGCCACGCCGAGGCGCGCGTTGTTCATCAGGGTCAGCATGGCTTTGAAGCCTTCGCCCTGCTTGCCGATCAACCAGCCCTCGGCTCCGCTGTATTGCACGGCCGCCGTCGGTGAGCCGTGAATGCCCAGCTTCTCCTCGAGGCGCGTCACCGCCACGCCGTTGGCGCTGCCGTCCTGGAGCTCGCGGGGAACCAGATAGAGGGAGAGACCTCGGGTGCTGCCTTTGCTCTCCTCGTAGCTCTCGTCGTCCCGGGCGAGCACCAGGTGAAGCTCGCAGCCGCCGTTGGTGATGAAGATCTTCTCGCCGTCGAGAAAGAAGCGACCCTCCTCTTCGCGGGCGCGGGTCGTGATGGCGCCCAGGTCCGAGCCCGCCTGGGCCTCGGTCAAGTCCATGGCGCCCATGAGCTCGCCGGAGGCGAGGCCCGGCAGGTAGCGCTCCTTGAGCTCGTCGGAGCCGTAGATCTGGATGTCCTCGGCGACGCCCGCCTGCAGGCCGATGATGGTCATCATTCCCGCGTCAGCCCGGGAGATCATCTGCATGATGACGTTCGCGATGAAGGAAGGAAGCTCGAAGCCCCCGTACTGCTCTTCGACCCCGAAGCTGATGAGCCCGGACTCCTTGAGCGCCGCGTAGAAGTCGGCGATGTGGGCGGGGTAGACGACCTTGCCGTCCACGAGGCGGGCGTCCTCCTCCCAGCCCGCCCGGGTCGCCTCCTCGAACTCGGCGCAGATCTGGGCGGCGGTCTCGAGCACGCCGGCCAGGGCCTCGCGCTCGGCGGCCACGTCCACGGCCTCGCCCTTGCGCCAGGAGAAGTAGGATTCCCAGTCGATCAGCTCGTTCAGGTACAGACCTACTACGTCGTTCAAGTAGTCACTCATGCCGCCTTGACCTCCTCCCCCGATTGGGCGCGCAGCCGTCATGGTATGGCGTTCTGGCTCGACTACGAGTCACCCTTGCGCGGCACGAGCCGGGGCCCTCCCTCGGCGCAGGGTACGATGCGACGCACACCGTCGAGACAGGCCTGACCGACCCGAAGCAGGCCTGACCGACGCGAAGCAGGCGAAGCCTCACCCGGTGTACATGGATTCGATCAGCTCGCCGTACTTCTCCGCGATGGGGCGGCGCTTGAGCTTCATGGTGGGAGTGAGCTCGTCGCCACCGGGCAGCCAGTCGCCCGGCACGATGACGAACTTCTTCACCTGCTCCACCCGCGCGAGCTTCTCGTTGGCCTGCGCGATCTCCGCCTCGATGGCGGCGCGCACCGATTCCTCCCTCGAGAGCGCCTCGAGGCTGCGCTCGGAGAGGCCCTGCTGCTCGGCCCAGATCGGCGCGTAGTCGGCATCGAGAACGACGAGCGCCGAGTTGAAGGGGCGCGCGTCCCCGATCACGCAGACCTGCCCCAGCAAGGGACCCGCCGCCTTGAGGGTGCTCTCGATGTTGGCGGGCGACATGTTCTTCCCCGCGGCATTGATGATGATCTCTTTCTTGCGATCGATGATGCGCAGGTAGCCCTGCTCGTCGAAGGCGCCGAGATCTCCCGTGAGCAGCCAGCCTTCCTCGTTGATGGTCTCGCGGGTCTTGTCCGGGAGATTGCGGTAGCCGCGCATCAGCATCGGCCCGCGCATCAGGATCTCGCCGTCGTCGGCGAGACGGATCTCGGCGCCCTTCACAGGCGGTCCCACCGTTCCGATGCGCGCCGCGCCGGGTGGGTTCGTGGTGCCCGCGCCGCAGGTCTCGGACATGCCCCACAGCTCGCCGACGGGAATCCCGATGGCGTGGAAGAACTCGAGCACCTCGGGCGGCGTCGGTGCAGCCCCTACGGTCACCGCCTTGGCCTGGTCGAAGCCCAGCATGAGGCGCAGCTTCGAGAAGAGCGCCTCGTCCGCCGCGGCCACCGCCTCGGCGAGCTCGGCGGGCACGGGCTCGCCGGCCTGCTCACGGCGTACCTTCTCCTTCGCAGCTTCCAGCCCGGCCAGGGCGGAGCTCCGCTGCTCCTCGGGGAGGCTCGCGAGGCGCGCCTCGAGCCCCGCTTTGATCTTCTCCCAGATGCGCGGCACAGCGAAGAACCAGTGGGGCCGCACCTGGGGCAGCACCTCGATGATGCGTCTCGGATCGGGGCAGGTGGTGACGCTGAAGCCGAAGATCACCGGCAGGTAGTGGTGGGCAGCGCGCTCCGCGATGTGGGCCGAGGGCAGCCAGGAGATCACCCGGGCGGCGTCCGGGAACTGGATCACGTCGTGGAAGGCCTCGGCGGTCGCGATCATGGCGCCGTGGGTGAGCTCGACGCCCTTGGGCGGACCGGTAGTGCCGGAGGTGTAGATGAGCGTGAGAAGATCGTCGGCCCCGATCGCCGCGGCGGCAGCATCGATGTCCATTCCCGGACGCTCGACCTCGTCGAGGCGCAGGGTTCCCTGCTCCCCCTCGCCGTCCACGACGATCACGTGCTCGAGGGAAGGGAGATCCTGCGCCGCCTTGCTGAAGCTGTCGAGGAAGGCGCGTTCGATCACCGCGATGCGGGCGCCCGAATCGGCGACCACGAAGGCGATCTGCTCGGGCGACAGGGTCTGATAGACCGAGAAGGGGACGCCGCCCAGCATCATTGCCGCCAGGTCCACCACGTGGAACTCCGGCCGATTGCTCAGCATGATCGCCATGGTGTCGCCTCGGCCGAGGCCGAGCTCCGCCAGTCCGCCCGCCAGGGCATCGACACGCTCGCGCAGGCCGCCCCAGGTGAGCTCCAACTCGCCGTCCAGGCTGCGCACCGCAAGCCGATCCGCGTGCTCGCGTGCGGTACGCCGGAAGGCCTGCGCGATGCTCCCGATGGACTCGAAATCGATCTCTCTCGCCATGGTTTCAGCTCTCCATCCGTGTCCCGTCCCAAGAGCGACGTTAACACCGCGACGGGGGAAACGGGGGCCCTGCTTTCGCTACCATGGGCGCCACCGACTGAGTGAGAGCAGAGGCTTGGAAGACACCAGCAGCGCCCACGACATCCCCGGAATCCTGCAGCGCGATTCGGGCAAAGGGTCCCCGGCTGGCGATGGCCAGAGCGGGCTCGACCGCCTCGTCGTGGGCCTCGTTCGACGGGGTGTCACCCCCAATGGGGTCTCCTGGGCGGGCTTCGTCTGCGCTGCCCTGGCGGCGCTCTGCCTGGTCCGAGGCGCTGGCCACGCCCTACCCCTCGAAGGCCACCTCATCGGCGTGCCCAGCAGCTGGTGGCCCTTTGCGGCGGCCTTCTTTCTGCTGCTGTCCAGCATCGCAGATCTCCTGGACGGCGCGGTGGCCCGGCGCGGTGGGCTGATGACCCACTACGGCGCCCTGCTCGATTCCACCCTCGACCGCTTCGCCGACATGGCACTCTTCAGCGCGTGTGCGCTCTACTTCGCCAGCGCGGGAAACCTCACCTACGTGCTGCTGGCCTGTGCGGGACTCGCCGCCGCCGTGCAGACCAGCTACGTCAAGGCCCGCGGCGAGAACATGACCGAGGGCCTGGGGGTGGGCTTCTGGCAACGCGGAGAGCGGATCGGCTGCCTCGGGGTGGGCGCGGTCACCGGCCACATGGCGACCTCCCTCTGGCTGCTGGGCATCTTTCCCTTCTTCACCGTCGCGCGGCGTGTCCTCGAGGCCCGCAGGCGTATGGAGGGCGGAGACGCGGAGACGGCTCGGCCCAGCCGCTGGATGCCCTGGCGCCAGAGCCGCCGGACCCTCGATTACCGGATCTTCGTCAGCGCGATCATCCTACTCATCTTCGTCTCACCCTGGCTGAGTTCCTTTTTCCGCGGCCTCGCCGACCCGCTCTCCACACTCCTCGGCCGCGTGTCCTGAGAAGTCCGGCCGGCGACGATGGCAGACTCGTCTGACAGGGTTCTTCGGCGGTGCTGCGCTGCCGCCGTGCGTTACAGCTCCCGGTGCTCGTTCCCCGCCATCGTCATGCTCGCAATCGGCACCGCCCACGCGGGCCCCCCGCTGCTTTCCGACGATCCTCACACGGTCGGCCCGGGCCGCGTCGAGGCCATCGTGGCGGCGACCGCCTTCGGCTTCGAGGATTCCGCCAACGTCGCGGTCCCACTCGTCGACTTGACCGTCGGCCTCTTCGAGGGCTTCGACGTGGCAGTGGCTCTGTCCCCGGCCTTCACGGTGAGTCCGGATGCCCCCGTCGAGACCCGCGGTGCCGCCTCGCTCGGCCTGAAGTGGCAGCCCCTACGCGGCGATCACTGGAATGCGTCGTTCACACCCACCGTGTCCCTGAACGCGCCGCTACTCGATGAAACCAACGTCTTGCTTCCAGTGCAGATCGAGTACGGCTGGAAGAGGCTCTCGCTCGGAGTGGATGGGGGCTACGTGGTCGACCTCGACCACTCGGACCTCTGGTTCGTGGCCGTCTACGGCGGCTGGTCGACGAGCGAATCGCTGACCGTTCTGGCCGAGCTCTGGGGCGGTCGGGCCAGAGGAGACGAGCGCTCCGCCGCCGGGCTCACCTTGGGCCTGGACTGGGTCATGCCGTGGGGCCCTCACCTGCTCGCCTCCTGCGGGCCAGGCTTCGAGACTTCGGTCGGTCGACGGGTCCGCTGGGCCGCCTACCTCGGGCTGCAGTGGGACTTCGCGCTGTGGTCGAGGGACTGAGAGTCGCGGGACTGAGAGAAGACGCGACACGCACGGGCAGCTCGAGCAGGCACCGGAAATCCGGCTACGCTCCATCGATGGCCGAGATCATGCTCATCAACCTCACGGGGGAAGATCGCCCGGGGCTCACCCACGAGCTCGCCGAGATCCTCGCCACCCATCACGTTCAGGTGCTCGACATCGGCCAGGCGGTCATCCACCAGACCCTGACCTGGGGCATCCTCATCGCCCTTCCCGAGGACTCCGAAGCCGACCCGGTGCTCAAGGACGTCCTCTTCAAGGCCCACGCGTTGGGGCTCCAGGCACGCTTCTCGCCCGTGAACGGCGACGCCTACGAGAGCTGGGTCGCCGAGCAGGGCAAGCCCCGGCATATCATCACCCTGCTCGGTCCCGAGCTCGCCGCCCGCTCCCTCGAGCGGATCAGCCGGGTCATCACCGAGCACGGGATGAACATCGACATCATGACGCGACTCTCTGGCCGGGTTTCCCTCGAACGCGCCGAGCAGCCGCGCCGCGCCTGCCTCGAGCTCTCGGTGCGCGGCGCTCCCGACGATCCGAGCACCCTGCGCGCCGACCTGCTGGACGTCTCCCACGAGCTGGGCGTCGACATCGCGATCCAGGTGGACGACGTGTACCGGCGAAACCGGCGCATGGTCGCCTTCGACATGGACTCCACCCTCATCCAGACCGAGGTCATCGACGAGCTCGCCAAGGCGGCGGGCGTCGGGGACGCCGTCTCGGCCATCACCGAGGCCGCCATGAACGGCGAGCTCGACTTTCGCGAGAGCCTGACGCGCAGGCTGCGCTTGCTCGAGGGGCTGCCCGAGAGCGTACTCGCCGACGTCGCAGAGCGCCTGCCCCTGACCGAAGGCGCCGAGCGGCTGATTCGAACCCTGAAGAGCCTCGGCTACACCACCGCGATTCTGTCTGGCGGCTTCACCTACTTCGGCCGCTTCCTGCAGCGCGAGCTCGGCATCGACCACGTCCACGCCAATGATCTCGAGATCCGCGACGGCTGTCTCACGGGCAAGGTGACGGGCCCCATCGTCGACGGCGCCCGCAAGGCCGAGCTGTTGCGGGAGATCGCCGAGCAGGAGGGCATCCGCCTCGAGCAGGTCATCGCAGTGGGGGATGGCGCCAACGATCTTCCCATGCTCGAGGCCGCCGGGCTCGGCATCGCCTTCCACGCCAAGCCCAAGGTGAAGGAGGAGGCGGAGCAGTCCATCTCGACCCTCGGACTGGACGGCATCCTCTACCTGATCGGCGTACGCGATCGCGAGGTGGGCGGAAGCGCCTGAGCGGCCGGAGCGAAGTCGTCCGGGCGCGCAGGGCCGAGTCGCTAGACTCTGCTCCGCCACCTCCTCCGACCACGAGCTTCGACGAGTGACGAGCTTCGACGAGTGACGAGCTTCGACGGGAATCGGGACTTGCAGAGCCAGCACCCGGAAGAGGGAGCCGGACCGGAGCCGGCAGAGCAGGCGCTCCTCGTGGCGGGCGGGAGACGGCAAGCGGAGGAGTGGGCGCTGGTTCTCACCTCTGAGGGCCTGAGGCCGATCGTGCGGAAGACGGAGCTGGGCTTCGCACTCGAGCTCCTGCCCCACGAGATCTCCCGGGCAGGGGAGATCCTCGAGCGTTGGCGTGAAGAGAACCGGCGCAGGCCGCCGCCGCCCGAGACCCGGCTGATCCGCAGCCGCAGCCCCCTCGATTTCCCCCTCGCCTACGGGATCGCGCTCGCTTTGCTCGCCTTCCATGTCAGCCTGGACGGCCGCAGCGAGGCCGGACTGCTCCTCGAGCGCGGCAGCGCCCACGCACGGCGCATCGTATCGGGCGAGTACTGGCGCATCTTCACGGCGCTCACCCTGCACAAGGACCTGCTCCACGTCCTTGGCAACACCCTGATCGGCGGCCTCTTCCTGGCCTCCCTCGCGGGCCGCATCGGCGTGGGCGTGGCCTTCGGCTGCGCGGTGGCGAGCGGAGCACTGGGGAACCTCGCCAATGCCATCGCGTACGACGACGCCCACAATTCCATCGGCGCCTCGACGGCGGTCTTCGGAGTTCTGGGCCTCCTCTCGGGCCTCGAAGCCTGGCGCCGGCGGCGTCTCGCCCTGCCATGGCAGGGAGCCTGGCTGCCCCTCGGCGCCGGACTGGGGGTGCTCGCCATGCTCGGCGCCGGCGGAGGGCGAGTGGACTTCGGCGCCCACCTCTTCGGCCTCCTGGCGGGCATGCTGCTCGGCCTCGCCATGGCGCCCTGGGTGAGTCCGCAACGACCCGGCACAGCCACTCAGCTGAGCGCGGGACTGCTCGCCTCGCTGGCGATCCTCGCCGCCTGGGCACGAGCGCTGGCCTGAACCATGCTGCGCAAGGCACTCACCCTCGCGCTCTCGCTCGCCGTCGGCCTGATGCTGGCCGAGCTCGGGTTTCGCGCGTTGGTACACAGCGGAGCCGTCGACTACCCCGCCCCACCCGAGCGCGGGCTCATCCACCGCTACTCGGCCATCGATGGGCTCGTCTACGAGCTCCGGCCCTCAGCGGCGGCCTACCGGGGACGGGTCCGCACGAATCGACACGGCATGCGCGACCACGAGTACGACCTCGCCAAGCCTCCGGGCGTGACGCGCATCTGCGTCCTGGGCGACTCCGTGGCCTTCGGTTTCGGGAGCCGCCCCATCGCCCAGGGGCGCACCTTCCCCGACCTCCTGGAGCAGCAGCTCAACGAATCCGCGACCGGACGCTTCGAGGTGCTCAATTTCGCTGTCGTCGGCTACAACGCCGAGCAAGAGGCAATCGTCCTCGAGCAGAAGGTGCTGGCCTTCGATCCCGACGTCGTGCTTCTCGCCTACGTGCCCAACGACGACACCTACACCGACGGCTTCGGCGCGCTTGCCCGGGAAACATCTCCCCAGGCCCTGGGCTCGCGCCTGCGCAGCAAGCTCGTCTCCTATCTCCTGCACCGCCGGGAGCGGAGGCGTTTTCCGCAGCTGAGCGATCCGCAGCGGGTCTGGAGCCTCTTCGACCGGCTCGAGCAGCTCGGCCGCCGGGAGGACTTCGATGTGGTCGTCCTCGTCACCGCCTACGCACAGGAGCTCGGACGCCGGGACCCGAAGCACGACGCCGTCGTGGGGCAGGCCCGAGCGCGGGGCTTCCAGGTCGTCGATCTCAAGGAATCCTGGAAATCTCTGTCACCATGCGAAGCCCGCCCGCTCTACGACGGGACCTTCGAGCACTTCTCCCAAGCAGGCATGCAGGCCGTCGCCGAGGAGCTGCAGCGCGCCCTGAGGGAGGCCGGGGCCGCCGCGCCCTCCGCCCCTTCGGGCTGAGAGGCCCTCGAGACCAGGCTGGGCGTCAAGACCGCGCGCAGAACTGCCGATCATAGAGGAGGAATCACCCGTTTCCTGAACGGGAGGCACACTTGCGCGACGAGCCCGGCGACCCTCGACAGCTCGCGATCCTGAATCGCCTGAATAAAATGGGAATACGCACTCGCCTGATGAGCGGCGGGCGCACCGTGCTCGCCTCCATGAGCGTGGGCAGCGAGCCCTTCGAGACTCTCGGCCGGGCGGTGCGAGTGGACGACGTCGTCTTCAGCACCGTGGGCCAGGATCGCATCAAGTGTCTGCGACCGCGGCTGCTCTTTGCGCTGCCGCTGCTGCGAGTCGTCAACTGCCGGGATGCAAAGGCGATCGAAGCGCGGATTCGCACGGCCTGGCGGCAACACCTCGACGAGCTCCGTGCCAGCCAACGCTGGGGGCAGAGCATGAACGCCGAAATGGGCATCAGCGAGGACGGCTCGCTCCTCTCCCTTACCATCTCCGGCGAAAATCGGCCGGCCCGGGCCTATGTGTGCAAGCCCCGCACGGTAATCCTGCCCGGGAGGGGGCCGCTCTCGGGCGTCGCGCTCGGCCGCGCGGAGGATCGTCTCCACGAGATCGAGCCGGGCATACACTCCTCGGTAGACCTCGACATCAGCATTTCGAACCGCATCGAAGAGCTGATTCGCATCGACCGGCGCCTCGAGGCAGAGCGGCGCCGGCAGGCGGTGCGCGAGGCGGAAGGACTACTCGGCCGCTCGGCGACCCAGCGTTCTCACCGCCTGCTACTGGTCGGCCCCCAGATCGCGAACGAGCGCCGCTGCATCGACTCCCTCAAGCTGCGCAGCTACGAGGTCGACGTCGCCTCGAATCCCCAGGAGGCAATCTCGATCTTCGAACACGGCTCTCCCGAGCTGGTGATCGCCGACATGAGCCTGGGCCGTTCCGAGGGCATCGAGCTCATTCCCGCCCTGCGCGAGATCGTAGGGATCGAAGAAGTTCCGGTGATCCTGATCGACACCCACAAGCGCCCCTCGCGCCGGCAGGCAGCCCAGCGCGCCGGGGCCGCGGGCTATCTCTCCTATCCCGTAGACGTCTCGCGCATCGCCGAACGTCTCGAGAAGATGGTCAACGAGCCGAGGCGACGCCGCTTCACGCGCTACCCGCAACAGCTCTCGGCCCGGCTCGCGGGCGCTGAGAAGCCCTGCACGGCCACGATGCTCAACCGCGGCGGCATCTTTCTCAACACCAGAGAAAACCTCCCGGACCGCAGCCTGCACGAGCTTCGGGTCACCCTCCACGAGATCGGCAAGAGCATCAAGGTCGAGGCCGAAGTGCTCTATCAGATGGACACGGCGGGGCGCGATCACCGCGGCGTCGGCCTGC
Organism: Deltaproteobacteria bacterium; assembly: GCA_019310385.1. Classification (GTDB taxonomy): domain Bacteria; phylum Myxococcota_A; class UBA9160; order UBA9160; family UBA4427; genus JAFDEK01. The sequence goes on along the minus strand of JAFDEK010000019.1, from coordinate 29,522 downwards.
GCTTCCATTCCTTCCCGGACACCGCCGAGGAAACGCTCCTGATCAACTACCTGCAGGAGCTGGAACAACCCTACGTCCACCCCTGAGCGCGCGGCCCAGCGCGGCGAAGGTGCTCAGGCGAGCTGTCGATCGAAGAAGTCCGCGACCGCGGCGGCGAGCTGCGGCGCGTCGTGGTCCACCGTGACCACGTGACCCGAGCGCTCGCAGATATGCAGCTCCCGCTCGCCGGCCGATACGGCGTCGAGGATCCGCTGCGCGTCCCGGGGATCTGCGGTCCGATCGAGGGCACCGTGGGCCACGAGCAGCGGAACGGAGACCGCCCCCAGGCGCGGACCGACGTGAGCCTGCAGGCGCAGCAGCTCGTGGACACCGGCCAGGGGCAGGACCTCGTAGCCCGGATGCCGCTCGCGGGCCGCGGCGTCACGGATGTCGGCGCCGCCGCGCTTGCGGCTGAAGGGGCGCAGGTGCTTCAACCAGGGCACCAGCAGCGGGATGGGCTGGCGCAGACCCAGGGGCGTCCCCGCGACCGCGAGGGCGTCGAAAGCTCCCTCGGCCGCCAGGGAGAGACTGACCAGCCCGCCCATGGACATCCCCACCGCGAACACCCGCTCGTGGCGCGCGCGCAGCGCTAGCGCTTCCCCGCGCGCGTGGTCGAGCCAATCCGCGTAGGACACCCTGGCGAGCTCGTCGGGGGTCGTGTTGTGGCCCGGGAGCGCCGGTCCCCGGCAGCGGATGCCCCGGGCCGCGAGGGTCTCGGCCACCGAGCGCACCTCGTAGGGGGTTCCGGTGAAGCCGTGAAGACACAGGGCCGCCGCCCTTCCCTCTCCCTCGGGCGGGCCGAGCTCGAAGGGCGCCGAATCCACCGCCTGCGCGGGCGCAGCACTCACGAAAGCTCCTCCCGCGCCGTGGCCTCGGCGCAGCGCACCACCTCGCGCAGGGCCGCGCCGCTACGCCGTGCGGCACGCTTGCAGTCCTCGTACTCCGCCGACACATCCAGGTGTCCATCGGCGTGTCGCACCACTTTGACTCCGACGCGCCCGTAGGGCGTCTCCACCCGTCGTTGCTCGCGCTCGAGCACGATGCGGTCCCATTCGCCAACGCGCACACCGATGGCGGTCGACTCGGCGAAGAGGAGCGCCGCCAGGGGCTCGCGGTCGGCCGGGCGCGCCAGCACGCGAACCAGGAAGCCCGGACGGTTCTTCTTCATCTGCAGGTGCTGGAGCGACACGTCGAGGGCGCCCGCCTCGAAGAGGCGTTCCATCAGATAGTCGAAGTGCTCGGGCACGAGATCGTCGAGATTCGACTCCAGGGAGACGATCCGATCCGCCAGCAGACCCTCGGCGCGACCCATGACCGCGCGCAGGAGATTGGGCATGGGGCCGTGGGAATCCTCGCCGGCTCCATGGCCGATGGCCTCGACGCGCAGGGCGGGTAGCTGCTGGAACTCGTCCACGATCGTACGCGCGATGGCAGCGCCGGTGGGCGTCACCGTCTCCCACTCCACGTGCGCGGGCACCGTCGGGATTCCGCGCAGAAGCTCGAGGGTGGCGGGCGCGGGCAGCGGGAGACGGCCGTGGGCGGTGTCCACGCTGCCGTATCCGAGGGCCAGGGGAGTGCAGGTGACCCGCTCGATCCCCAGGCGGTGGAGCCCGATGGCGGCTCCCGTCACGTCCACGATGGCGTCGACCGCGCCGACCTCGTGGAAGTGCACCGCGTCGAGTGCGCAGCCGTGCACCCGGGCCTCGGCGCGCCCCAGGGCCTCGAAGATCGCGAGGGCCCGGACGCGCACGGGCTCGTCGAGCCTGGCCTTCTCGAGCAGGGCCCGGATCTGCGCATAGCTGCGCCCGTGGTGATGCCCGTCGTCATGGGGATGGTCATGGGGGTCGTCATGGGGGTCGTGCTGGCCGGAGCGCTTGCTCCTGGCACCGGGCACGCGCACCTCGAGGTGGCGCGCCGCGAGGGCGCCCCGCTTCACCTTCCGAACGCGCAGGTTGTGCTCGACGCCGAGGCCGGCGAGGTCCTGCTCGAGCTCGCGCCTGGAAAGACCCAGGTCGAGCAACGCGGCGAGGAACATGTTGCCGGCGATTCCCGAGAAGGCGTCGAGGTGCAGGACCCGGCCGCCGGGCTCCCTGCGCCTGCCACGCGCCCGCTTGCGCGGGGCGGGCCGGGCCTCAGAGCCGGTTGATGAGCGTCGCGACATAGGCGGCACCAAAGCCGTTGTCGATGTTGACCACGGTCACATTGGACGCGCAGCTGGTGAGCATGCCGAGCAGCGCCGCCACGCCGCCGAGAGAGGCGCCGTAGCCCACGCTGGTCGGGACGGCGATCACGGGCTTGTCCACCAGTCCGCCCACCACCGAGGGCAGCGCCCCCTCCATCCCCGCCACCACGATCAGCACCCGCGCCGAGCGCAGCAGGTCCTGGGAAGCGAGCAGCCGGTGGATGCCCGCGACGCCGACGTCGTAGAGGCTCTCCACCTCGTTGCCGAAGCGGCGCGCGACCCCGGCCGCCTCGGCGGCCACGGGAAGATCGCTGGTGCCGGCGGAAACCACCGCGATCGTCCCCTTGCCCGTGACGGGGATCTCTGCCGGGCCGAACCAGAGCAGGCCTCCGTCCGCGTCGTACTCGCCCTCGGGCAGCGCGGCGAGCACCTCGCTGGCGACCTCGACCCGCACCCGGGTCACGAGCGCCGACTGCCCGGCCTCGAGCAGGGTGCGGACGACCTCGAGGATCTGGTCCACGCGCTTGCCGAGGCCAAAGATCACCTCCGGGATTCCGGCGCGCAGGGAGCGATGGGTGTCGACCCGGGCGTTGGGCGTGTCGACGAAGGGCAGCCGAGCCAGGTCCTCGAGGGCGACCTCGATCTCCGTCGACCCGCTCTTCACGTCCTCGAGTAGTGCCCGCAGCCTTTCACGACTCATGACAATGCACGGTATCAAAGGAGCCGGGAAGTCGCAGCGACGCCACACGGCAGGGCAGCGAAGGCGCCAGCCCATTTCAATCGGGAATCAGGACCACCAGCCCGCCCATCTCTCCGCCCGGCTCGAGCAGCTCGCACTCGATGCGAACCTCGAACTGGCCGCTGCGCCGGGATGCCAGCTCGGCGAGCTCGCTCTGGGCGTGCTCCATGGCGAGGGTGGGGATCGAGGGCAGGAGCGGCTCTCCGAGGGTGTCCGCAATGGAGGAAGCCACACAGGAGGCGAGAATGTTGCCCACCTCCATGAGCACCGATTCCACGGACTCCCGGGGCAGAGGCTCTTCGGCGCTTCCGAGCAGCTGCCTCACCACCGAGTCGCGCACGGACTCCCGGAACATGATCGCGACCAGGGCCTCGACGCAGCCCTCGAACTCGAAGACGACGCCCGAGCACCACTCCTCGGCAACGGCGGGATCGTCGGCGATCTCGGCCTCGACGCCCCCGTAGACGCGAGGAGGACCCGTCTGGATACTACGCCCCGTGAGCTGCGAGAAGGCGATCGCCGCATGACCCGCACCGATGCCGGCGAGCTCACAAAGCTGATCGAGATCCTTGCTCTTCATCTCCGGCTCCGATGAATCATGCGAGGTGGTTGAGGTCCAGCAGGAAGACGGGACATCCGTCCTCGAGCACGGTGAGCCCCGCCAGGACCTTCACCTTGGATAGAAGATCGGGCAGCGGCTTGACGTAGATCTCCTGCTGGCCCAGAAGCTGATCCACACGCAGGCCCACGCGAGCGCCTCGGATCTCGATGAGCGCCAGGGGGACGGCTTCGGAGGACTCGCTCTTCTCGAGCTTGATCAGGTCGGCGAGATCGAGGACGGGCACCGGCTCATCGTCGATCAGCGTGAAGCTCTCGCCGCCGCTGCGCTCGATGGAGTCGGCGGGCACCTCGAGAATGCGCTCCACCTTGGTGATGGGAAGCGCCACGCGTTCGCTCGCCACCCGGACCAGGAGTACGCGCTGCACGGCCGCCGTGATGGGGACCCTCAGGGTCGTCGCCGTGCCGACACCACGCTCGGTGCGCAGCTCGACGGTTCCGCCCAGAGACTCGATGGTGGCCTTCACGGCGTCCATCCCCACGCCCCGGCCCGAGACCTCCGAGACGCTCGCCGCGGTGGAGACGCCCGGCTGAAACACCAGGGCGGCGATCTCCCCGGGCGGCAGATCCTCGGCGAGGCCGGGATGGAGCAGCCCCACCTCGACGGCCCGCGCGCACAGCGCCTCCAGGTCGATGCCCGCACCGTCGTCCCGCACTTCGATCGCGATGGAGTCCTTTTCGCGCCGGGCCTCGATGATCACCTGGCCCACCGACGTCTTGCCCGACTCCGCTCGCTCATCGGGTCCCTCGATCCCGTGGTCGACGGCGTTGCGCACGATGTGAAGCAGGGGCTCGGTGAGGCGATCGAGGATCGAGCGATCGAGCTCGAGCTCGGCGCCGACGAGCTTCACCTCCACGCGCTTGCCAGAGCGCTCGGCCACCTGGCGGGCCACCCGCGGCAAGGTGTCCATCACGCGCAGGAGCGGGGTCGTGCGCAGGTCCAGTACCCGGCGCTGGAGCTCGCTCACCCGGCGCTCGACGCTGTCGAAGCCGGCCGCCAACTCGGCGCTCTGGCGCTCCCCTGCCGCCGTCCCGCGCAGCTGGCTCGTGCTGAGGATCACTTCGCCCACGGCGCCCAGGAAGCGATCCAGGGTCTCGGTGCGCACGCGCACGGTGGGAGAGGCCACGGGAGGCGCCGCGGAGGGCGCCTCGGCTCTGCCCGGGGACGCGGCCACCTCGGAAGCGGACGCGCTCTCGTCTAGCTCGGGCTCAGGGCTTTTTTTTTTACTTCGACGGTCAGCTCGGCGATCAGCTCGGTCAGCGGAGGAGGAGCCTCGCCGCTCTCGCCCACGATCGCGACCATCTGCTCCAGGCCCTCGAGACCACGGAAGAGGAGTCCCAGCTCGCTTCCGGCCTCGACGCGGCCGTGGGCACGGGCGCCCTCCATGCGGTCTTCGAGGGCGTGAGCGACCTCCATCACGCTGTCGTAGCCCAGGGACGCCGCCATGGACTTGATGGAGTGCGCCATGCGAAAGATGATGTCGATGGACTCCACCGAGGCCGCGTCCTTCTCGAGCTCGAGCAGGGCGTGGCTGATCTCCGCGAGGTGCTCCGCAGACTCTTCCAGGAAGAGCTTGCGGTACTTGGCCATGTCGAGAGCCAAGCTCAGTCGCCCTTTTCGAGGATCTTCTCGAGGGTGGCGACGACGCTCTCGGGCTTGAAGGGCTTGACGATGAAGTCGCGCGCGCCCGCCTGGAGCGCCTCCATCACCAGGGTCTCCTGGCCCAGGGCGCTGCACATCACGACGCGTGCGCCGGGATCCTCCGCGAGGATGCCCTTCACGGCGTCGATGCCCGAACGCTTGGGCATCACGATGTCCATGGTGACCAGGTCCGGATGCAGATCCAGGTACTGCTCCACGGCTTCCACGCCGTTGGTTGCCTCCCCCACGACCTCATAGCCTTCCGGCTCGATGATCTCCCGGATCATCTGTCGCATGAAGGAAGCATCGTCCGCGATCAGAACTCGAGCTTTCATGTTCACTCCCTCTCGAACGCAGCCGTCAACCGACCGCGTTCTCGATGACCTTCGCCGCGCGCTCCACCAAGCGACGCGGGTTGATTACACTCACGACACGACCATCCACCGGCTTGCGCTCGGCGACGACATCCGGCCCCTGAAGGCGACTGACATGGCCGTCCACGAGTCCGATTACACGATCGATGGGCAGGCTCAGGCGGGCATTCTCCTCGGCCCGATCCGTGACCACGAGGTATTGGGCGTCGCGGCGCTCTTGCTGCTCGGCCGGGCCCTCCCCGCCGTCCACCGAGGCGCTGTCCAACGATTCGCTGCTCAACAACTCGCTGTCCAACAACAGAGCCGGCGTCACTACCGGAAGCGCTTCGCCGTGCCAGTTCATCACGCCGCCGTGGCTCTTGGGCATGCTCGGAACACAGGTGACCCTTCCCGACTCCACCACCTCGAGAACCTCGGAGATTGGAAGCGCGTAGACGGTCCCCGCAACTTCGAAGGTGAGCAGCCGGTCGCTGCTCGCGCCCGATGCGCTCGCCGCGCTCATGCCCCAGCCTCCATGCGGAGACTGGAGGCCGTTTGGGCCTCCGTCTCGCTCGTGCGATAGCCCCGCAGCACGGCGCGCAGCCGCTCCGCCAGTGCGACCAGGTCTTCGGACCCGTCCACCACCTTGGAAACGGCCGCCAGCTGCTCGCGGGCGGTCCGCGCCACCTCCTCGACCTTGGCCGCGCTCACCGCGGCGCCCTTCTTGAGCTCGTCCGTCGCCGTCACCATGCGCTCGGCGCTCATGGCGTGACTGTCCGCACCGTGGAAGATCTCCTCGGCTCGGGCGGCGGCCTCGCTCACCGCCATGCTGATCTGGCCCAGGGCGTCGGCGATGGTGTTGACGTCCTCCCGCCCCTCGCCGATCACCTCTCGCGATTTGCGCATCTCGTCGGCCACCTCGTTGGTGTCCGACTGGATCTCGTGGATGAGCTGGGAGATCTCCTCGGCGCTGCGGCCCGCGCTCTCCGACAGCTTGCGGATCTCGTCGGCGACCACCGAGAAGCCGCGACCCGCCTCGCCCGCCCGTGCGGCCTCGATGGAAGCGTTGAGGGAGAGCAGGTTCGTGCGGTGCGCGACGCTGGTGATGATCTCCGTAATCTGATGGACGTGGCGGGTCTTGGCTTCGAGGTCGAAGACCATGCCCCCGGTCTGCTCGACCCGTTCGAAGACCGTGCGCATCTTCTCGATGGCGAGGCGCGAGACGTCCACGCCAGTGCCCGCCTTCTGGTTCGCCTCGGCGGCAAAGCCGAAGGCCTCCCGAGCGCGGCCGGCATTGAGCTCGATGTCCGAAGAAATTTCCTGGATGATGCCCGAGGCCTTGTCGAGGAGTGCGTGCTGCCGCTCGGCATCCTCCGCGGCCCGACTTACCGTCGCCGAGATGCCCTCGTTGCCCGAGCGCACCTGCTGGATCTCGCCGGTAAGGTCCTGGGCGGCGCTGGTGACGCTGTCCGCCGTGCCCTGGACGATCCCCACGAAGCTGCGCAGCTTGTCGAGCATGAGACTCACGCTCTTTGCCAGGTCGTCGGTCTCGTCACCCAGAAAGGGATGCTCGTTGACTTCGACCTCGACCATGAGGTCGCCGTCGCGGATCCGCTCGGTCGCAGCCCGCAGCGCCTCGAACTTCTGCCCAAGACGCAGGGACAGGAAGAAGCCGATCCCGCCGCCGACCCCCATGGCGACGAAGAGCGCCCCCCACTCGGGAAAGTCCACGCCGAGGGCGCGAATCAGCCGCGGCAGGGCGATGGCGGACCCGGCCACGACTAGCGAGCCGACGACGAACTTGTGCGTAAGAGCGATTCTCACCCACCCCCTATCGGCCCGTTCAGGAGGGACCTTGATGGGGATGCCGTGGGGAGAGGGCCCTTTCGGGCCTCTGCCTGCCGTCCGCTGAGAGGCCGACTACAGCCCGTCTCCTAGCGATCAGAACAGGCGCTCAGAAGTGGCGCCAGCCGCCCGCCCGCGGAAGCTCGGGCAGGCCCCGGAGACCGGGGCGCGCCGTGATTCTGCCGATCTCCGTCACCGCCACGGCGAGGCGCCGGGCCCGGCCCGCCGAGCCTCCGGGCAGCCGGACGCGTGGCGGCAGCGTGAAGAGCAGCTCGTAGTCTTCTCCCCCCGCAAGGCAGAGGCGCGCCGGGTCGCAGCCCAGGCGCCGGCAGGCGGACTCGAAGCCGCGGGGCCGGGGGAAACGGTCGTATTCCAGCTCGGCCCCGAGCTCACTGCCCTCGAGCAGATGGCCGAGATCGGCGAGCAGCCCGTCGGATACGTCGATGCAGGCGCAGCGCTCGCCCATGGCCGCGAGCGCCCGGCCAGCGGCGAGGCGCGGGACGGGGAGGTGCCGGAGCCGCGTGGCCCCGCGCTCGCAGCGGGCCAGCGCCAGGGCGCCCGCTCCGAGCACGCCCGTCACGTAGAGCCGGTCGCCGGCGCGCAGGCTGTGGCGCCGCAGCGCGCGGCCGGCCGCGACGCCGCCGAGCACGGTGAGGGTCAGGGAGGTCTCCGAGGCCCGCGCGACGTTGCCACCGACCAGGGGACAGCGGTGCCGCTCGGCCTCGGCCACGATGCCCCGGATGAGGTCGTCCACGCGCCGCAGCGGGAGCTCGGGCGGGGCCGCCAGGGCGAGGGTACAGCCCAGGGGACGAGCCCCCATGGCGGCCAGATCCGATAACGCGACCGCCACGGCGCGCCGCCCCACGGTAACCGCGCTCTGGGTCTGCCAGCGGAAGTGCACGTCCTCCACCAGGGCGTCCGTGCTGACCGCGAGCTCCTCCCCGGCGCGCAGGCGCAGCAGCGCGGCGTCGTCCCCGATGCCGAGGCGGACGCCGGGCGCGCTGCGTCCGGCGCGGCGCTCTTCGATCTGCTTTTCCCTCGACCTTTGGATCTGCCTTTCGATGCGCTCGATCAGGCCGAACTCGCCGATGTCGCGCAGCCGCCGCATGGGGGCAGACTAGCCTGCATTTCTCAGCAAACCCCTACTGCGGGTACGTATCTCGCTGGGCGCCGGGGCGCGGGGATGGCGCCGAGTCAGTCCTCGGAGTCGAGGGATCGTGCCGCGACCGGCGCCGCGGGCGAGGTTCCCGAGCGCGCCTGGCCGCCGGAGCGGCGCCAGCGCAGCGGACGCTCGAGGGCAGCGTCCAGCACCTCGCGCATGTTCGACACGGGGATGAACTCGACCTTTCGCTTCAGCTCCCGCGGAATCTCCTCTACCTCCTGCATGCACTGCTTGGGGAGGATCACGGTGCGAATGCCGGAGCGCAGCGCGGCCAGGGCCTTCTCGCGAATCCCGCCGACGGGCAGGACGTGACCGCGCAAGGTGATCTCCCCCGTCATCGCCACACCGCCGCGCACGCTGATGTCGGTGGCCAGGGAGATGAGCGCCGTCGCCATGGTTACGCCCGCCGAGGGACCGTCCTTGGGCGTCGCGCCGGCGGGCACGTGGACGTGCACCTCGTTGCGACTGAGAATGGCCTCGTCGGCGTCGATCTCGCGCAGGATCGAGCGCGCGTAGCTGAGCGCGGTCTGGGCCGACTCCTTCATCACGTCGCCGAGCTGCCCGGTGAGCATCAGTCCCTTGCCGCGGGTGAGGTTGGTCTCGAGCTCGAGCACCTCGCCCCCGGCCTCGGTCCAGGCAAGGCCGTTCACCACCCCCACCTCGCCCTCGAGCTTGGCGAGATCCTGCTGGTAGGGCGGAATGCCCAGGTAGCGCTTGAGATTGCGGCCCGTGATCGAGACCCGCGAGGCATCGCCCTCGGCGGCACGCCGGGCGACCTTGCGGCACACCGCCGCCACCTGGCGTTCGAGGTTCCGCACCCCGGCCTCCCGGGTGTACTCGCCGCACAGCTTCTCGAGAGCGCTGCGCGACCACTGGAGCTGACTCGGCAGCAGCCCGTGCTCCGCCACCTGCCGCGGAACCAGGAACTTGCTCGCGATCTCGCTCTTCTCTTCGGGCGTGTAGCCCGAGAGGCGAATGACCTCCATGCGGTCCCGCAGCGGTGGCGGGATGGAATCGAGCATGTTCGCGGTAGCGATGAACAGGGATTTCGAGAGGTCGAAGGGGATATTCAGGAAGTGATCGCTGAAGCGCGCGTTCTGCTCGGGATCGAGCACCTCGAGCAGCGCGGAGGAGGGGTCGCCGCGGAAGTCAGCGCCGAGCTTGTCGATCTCATCGAGCATGAAGACGGGATTGTTGGTTCCGGCACTCTTCAGACCCTGGATGATACGACCGGGCAGCGCGCCCACGTAGGTGCGGCGGTGGCCGCGAATCTCGGCCTCGTCGCGCACACCGCCGAGCGAGACGCGAACGAATTCGCGCCCCATGGCGCGGGCGATGGAGCGGCCGAGAGAGGTCTTGCCGACGCCGGGCGGGCCGGCGAAGCAGAGGATGGGGCCGCGAGAATCCTGGCGCAGCTTGCGCACGCCGAGGAACTCGAGAATGCGCTCCTTCACGCCCTCCAGATGGGCGTGGTCGGCATCGAGGATGGCGCGGGCGTTGCACAGGTCGAGGCGATCGGGCGAGCCGCTATCCCAGGGAAGCTCGACGATCCAGTCGAGGTAGTTGCGGACCACCTGGGCCTCGGGGCCGTCGGGGTGCATGCGCTCGAGCCGCCGGAGCTGGCGCAGCGCCTCCTCGCGGGCTTCGCCCGGCAGATTCGCCTCGTCCACCTTGAAGCGGTACTCGTCGCTCTCCTCACCACGGGGATCCGCCTCGCCGAGCTCGTTCTGGATAGCGCGCAGCTGCTCGCGCAGGAAGACCTCGCGCTGGCCCCGGGTCATCTCCTCTTTGGCCTGACACTGGATCTCGGCCTGCATGGTGGTGACCTCGAGCTCCCGCCGCACCAGGGCGTCGACCCGCCGCAGCCGCGCGATGGGATCCTGGATCTCGAGCACCTCCTGGGCCTCACCCAGGCGCAGGCGCAGATTCGAGGCGATGAGGTCCGCGAGACGGCCCGGCTTGTCCACATTGGTGGTGACCGAGAGCACCTCGGGCGGGAGGTTCTTGAGCGGAAGCAGCTCCTCGACCCGCGTGCGTACTGCGCGCACCAGGGCTTCGCTCTCGACGCACCAGTCGCCGCACTCGTCGGCCGGGAAGGTCGTCACCCGTGCCCGGGTGCCGTTTTCGTGATCGATGAAGGACTCGATGCGGGCCTTGGCAAGCCCCTGGACCATCACCTTCAGCCGACCGTCGGGCAGGCGCAGGCTGCGCATCACCATCGCCATCGTACCGATGCGATAGAGGTCGTCGGGCTCGGGCTCGCCGATCTCCGGGTCACGCTGTGCGGTGAGCAGGAGCATCCGGTCACCGGCCAGTGCGTCCTCGACCGCGGCCATCGACGATTCGCGCGCCACGAAGAGCGGCAACACCATGTACGGAAAGAGCACGAACTCCCGCAACGGGAGTACCGGAAGTTCCTCCGGCGTCGACTGTTCGGGGGGAGACTCGATCATGGCTCAATATTCGTCGGAGCGACTCGGCAACTTGAGGTACCGGCAACTCAGTCCCGGAAATGGGAAGGCCAGCACGGGCCGTCCGCAATGGAACACATCGAGCGGCCGCAAGTACAGCCGAAAACAAGCGGGATGTCAGAGATCCGCTCGAGACGAAAAGCTCCAGGGGATCGGCCCTCCGCCTGACCCGCGACTCGAGTGCAACCGGGCGCTCACACTTCGGAGACGCGCGCCCCAGTCAAGAGGCCAGTCGCGAGGCCAGTCGAGAGATCAGTCGAGAGGGATGATGTTTCCGCCGCGCACGCCCAGCAGGAAGGGGCGCTTGCGCGCATTGCCGTCGGGCATGATGCTGATCACGCCGGAGGCTCCCGGATAGCCCTGGGTTCGCAGGATGCCGTCGCGCACCTCGTCCCGCGAATCTCGCCCTTGCGCGAGCTGCACGAGCACCAGGTTCGCGGCGTCGTAGGCGTGGGCGGCAAAGACCCCCGGCGCCTCGCCGAAGGTCGCAATGTAGTCGTCCACGAAGCTCGCGACGAAGGGGAAGCGACTGTTCTCGTGAAAGAGAGCCGAGATTACCGCGCCGCTCACGTGCTTGCGGCCGATGGGGACGAGATCCGGATGGTTCCATCCGTTGGGACCGAGCAAGCGCACGTCGACGACCTGGTGGAAGGTGAGCTGCGGCGCGATCAGCACCACTTTGTCGTGGGTATCGGGAATGAAGAGAACGTCGAAGTCGACGACGGGAGGAAGCGGCTGGCCTTCGGGTCCCAGGATCGAATAGGCCACTCGCCGCGCCACTGCGGCATCGGCCGGATCGAGACGCCGGCCGCGACGCAGCAGTGCCTCTCGCTCCTCGAGGGCCTTCTTCTCACCGGGCGTGAGGAGCGAGTAGCCGATCATCTTGCGAATGGCCTCACCGAAGTCCGTCGCATCGGGCTCGTAGCCCGAGGAGGCTACGACCGCGCCGCCCTGGGCCTCCACGGCCTGCCAGAAGCGATCGCGCATGCCCCGGCCATATCCGTCCTTGGGATAGAGGACCGCGAAGCGACGCGCGCCCAGCTGACCCACCGCATGGCTCACGAGGAAGTGGACCTCGTCGTCGGGCGTCGTGCGAAGCCGGAAGACGCCGATGCGGCCGCGAGCCACCTCTTCCCTCGAGGTGAGAGCCAACATGGGGACGCCCTCATCTTCGGCCGCGTCGGCGGCGGCCTCGGCAGACGCACCCAGAAGCGGCCCGACGATCGCCAGAAGGTCATCGACGTCCGCCAGCTCGCGAACCGCCGCTGCGGCCACCTCCGGACTGCCGCGGCTGTCGCGCACGACGAGGCGCAGTCCACCCGGCTCGTCGGCGTCCGGGCCTGCAGCTTCGGTATTCTCGCCCAGGGCTTCGCCGGATGTCGCCTGGCTCTCGCTCCGGCGCTTCCACGGCGCCGCGGCTGCGGGCGCACTCGAGTCGGGCAACTCCACGGGGATGTCGAAGATGCGAGCCGCCAGCAGGACCCCGCGAAGGCTCTCCTCACCGTAGGAGGCGAAACGCCCCGAGAGAGGAAGAACGAGACCGAGGGTCCCCGTGGCGCCCTCCGTCGAAGGCGGGTCCTGGTCGGCCACCTCGGCGAAGGTGGGCAAGTCGCCGGCCTCCGCCATCTTCGCGCGCAGCTCGATCAAGAGCACCAGCTCGGTGAGGAGGATCTCGTCGCCCCGCGTGCGGGCTCCGCCGGCTGCGCGATCGACGTAGTCTTCGGCCGCGTCGATGTCACCCCGTGCGAGTGCACGCCGGGCCAGATGGAGCCATGCCCGGGTGGCGGCGTCTTCCTGGTCGAGGGTGCGCGCGGCAAGCTCGAGCTCCTCGTCGGAAAGCTGCACGATGAGATCGTCGAGGGCAGCGTCGAGCTTGGCGATCTCGGCCTGGAGGGAGGCGAGGTGGGGGGGGACCTTCGGAGGCGGGGAGGAATCGAGTTCACTGGGCTCTTCCGGGTAGTCGGGGTAGTCGGGAGCCCGCTCGAGCTCCTCCCAGAGCGCCCCCCGTTCGCGGGCAAGCCACACGAGGCGCTCGACCTTCTCTTCCGAGAGCTCCGCGAGCAGCCGATAGGCGGCGCGCCGGTCGGCGAGATCGAGGCGCGAGAAGCGGGCCCGTGAGAGCACGCGTCGGGCCGTTTCGGGCTCGCCGGACGCGACCGCCATGCGGGCGAGGCCCAGCCGGGCCATGTCGGCGCGATCCTCTTTGGGATAGTCGCGCACGATGAGGGCGAGCCAGTCGCGCGCCTGCTCCTTCTCGCCGCGCTCGAGGGACAGCCGGGCCAGCTGCTCCGCGGCGTCGTCGGCGAGGGCGCTCCTCGGATAGAGGTCGATGAAGGCTTCGAGCTTCGCAGCGCCCGAGACGGGATCGCGCCCGACTTCGGCCACGGCGGCCTCGTAGGTCGCGCGCTCCTCATCGCTGGCCTTGCGGTCGGGGCCTCCGAGCCCCGCACACGCCACGCCGAGGCAAACCAGGATCACCAGTGCCAGCCGCACCCCGAGCTCGTCCGTCTTGCCCAGCCTCACGTTCTCGACCGCTCCGCCCTACTCTTCACCAGGCTCGTCTCACCAGGCTCGCCCTGCTCGCCCGATGCCTACGCTTCGCGCCCCGCGCCGGCGATCAGTCGAAGAGATCTCTCAGCTTGTCGAGGAATCCCTTGGCGGCGGGTGAGACCTCAGTGTCGCTCGCCTCGGCGAATTCTTCCAGCAGCTCGCGCTGGCGCTCGTTCAGCTTGGTCGGAATTTCGACGAATATCCGCACGAAGAGCTCGCCCCGCATGCGCATCAGCTGATCTTTGTCGGCGCGCGGCTGGCAGGGCGGGATCCCCTTTCCCCGCAGCCGCAGGATCGTTCCCGACTGGGTGCCCTCCGGAATCTGCATCTGCACCTTGCCTTCCAGGGTCGGAACCTCGATCTCCGCGCCGAGGGCGGCCTGGACGAACTGCACTGGAACCTCGCAGTGGAGATCGGTGCCATCGCGCTCGAAGAGTGTGTGCGACCGCACCGAAATCACGACGTAGAGGTCGCCGGGCTCTCCCCCCGAAATGCCGGCCTCGCCCTCGCCCACCAGCCGCAGCCGGGTGCCGTCGTCGACGCCGATGGGGATGGTGACCTTGAGGCTCTGCAAGCCCTCGACCCGCCCGGCCCCGCGGCAGTCGCGGCAGCGATCGCGAATCAGCTCGCCCGCGCCTTCGCAGGCGTCGCAGGGACGATTGACCCGGAAGAAGCCCTGCTGGAACATCAGCTGGCCGCTGCCCTGACAGCGCCCGCAAGTCTCGCTCTTGGTTCCGGGCCGCGCTCCCGAGCCGGTGCAGGTCTCGCAGGAGCGCATCTTCGGGATCTCGAGATTGGCCTCCAGGCCATCGAGCACATTTTCGAGGTCGAGCTCGAGGTTGTATCTGAGATCGGCGCCACGTTGGCCCCGGCCGCGACGGCGGCGGCCCCCGCTCGCACCGAAGATGTCGCCGAAGAGATCGTTGAAGACGTCTCCGAAACCGCCGAGGTCGCCGAAATCGGGGCCCGGTCCGCCCGCTGCACCGCCGAGGCCGGCGTGGCCGAACTGGTCGTAGCGGCGGCGTTTCTGGGGGTCCGAGAGCACCGCATAGGCTTCGGAGAGCTCCTTGAAGCGCTCCTCTGCCTGGGCGTCGTCGGCGTTGCGGTCGGGGTGATACTGCAGGGCGAGCGTGCGATAGGCCTTCTTCAGCTCTGCCTCGGCGGCGTCACGCTCGACCCCGAGGATCACGTAGTAGTCACGCTTGCTCAAGGATTCGTCCTGGAAAGCTCGGAGCGGATCGCCGCGAGTGCGGCTCCGGGTGGCGGATTCATCGAAAAAGCGGTGCAGCGTTGGGAACTTACCGCAGTTCGGCGAAGGCTAAGCACGGATCGTGCAAGTGCAAGGGGCAGACCCCCCGGCGCCCTCCCTGGTTCCACGGCCCTCCCTGGCTCCACGGCCGAAGTCGCCTCTCAGGACTCCTCCTCGTCCTCTCCCAGGCTGGCGTAGAGCTTCTCGGTCATCTCGAAGCCGACGGACGAGAGCGCGGCAAGGGCGGCCTCGATCGTCTCGACGTCCTCAGTCTCGATCGCCGCGCGAGTTTCCTCGAGGGACTGCTGGATCTTCTCGCGATCGGCGTCCTCGATGTGCTCGGCAAACTCCTCGAGGGTGCGCTCGGTCGAGTAGATGAGGCCGGTAGCCTTGTTGCGGACCTCGATGAGCAGCCGCCGCTCTTGATCCGCGGCCGCATGGCCCTCGGCCTCGCGGACCAGCTTCTGCACCTCTTCCTCGCTCAGACCGCTCGAGGCGGTCACCTGGATGCTCTGGCCACGACCGGTGCCGAGGTCCTTGGCCGACACGTGGGTCACCCCGTCCGCGTCGATGGCGAAGGTCACGTCGATCTGGGGCACGCCCCTGGGCGCGGGCGGAATGCCCACCAGCTCGAAGCGTCCCATGGTGATGTTGTCCACCGCCATCTCGCGCTCGCCCTGGAGCACGTGGATCCGCACCACGTCCTGGTTGTCCTCGGTGGTGGAGAAGACCTGGCTCTTCGTGACCGGGATGGTGGTGTTCTTCTCGATGATCGTGGTGCAGACGCCGCCCTGGGTCTCGACGCCCAGGGAGAGCGGCGTCACGTCGAGGAGAAGGACATCCTCGACCTCACCGTTCAACACGCCGCCCTGGATCGCGGCTCCCGCTGCCACTACCTCGTCGGGGTTGACCCCTCTGTGGGGCTCCCTGCCGAAAATCTCCTCGACCTTCTCCTGAACCCGCGGCATGCGCGTCATGCCGCCCACCAGGATCACGTCGTCGATGTCGGACTTCTGCAGGTCGGCGTCGAGGAGGGCCGTCTCGCAGGGCTCTTCGAGCTTGTCGATGAACTCCGCCACCAGGTCCTGCAGGGTCTCGCGGTCGAGGGAGAGCACCAGGTGTTTGGGGCCCTCCTCGTCCGCGCTGATGAAGGGCAGATTGATGTCGGTCTCCTCCGCCGAGGAGAGCTCGTGCTTCGCGCGCTCGGCCGCCTCCTTGAGGCGCTGCAGAGCCATGCTGTCCTTGCGCAGGTCGATCCCCTGCTCCTTCTCGAAGGACTCGGCGAGGAACTCGACAATGCAATTGTCGAAGTCCTCACCGCCCAGGAAGGTGTCGCCGTTGGTGCTGAGCACCTCGAAGACGCCGTCTCCGATCCGCAACACCGAGACATCGAAGGTGCCGCCGCCGAGGTCGAAGACGACGATCTTCTTCTCCTGGTCGTCTTGGAATCCGTAGGCGAGGGCCGCGGCGGTGGGCTCGTTGATGATGCGCAGGACGTTGAGGCCCGCGATGGTGCCGGCCTCCTTGGTGGCCTGGCGCTGGGCATCGTTGAAGTAGGCCGGGACGGTGATGACCGCTTCCTCGACCGGCTCGCCGAGATACTCGGAAGCCGTATCCCGCATCTTCGTCAGGATGACCGCGGCGATCTCCTGGGGCGAGCAGGCGTCGTCGTCGATCTCCACCCACGCGTCACCGTTCTCGGCGGCGACGATGGAGAAGGGTGCGACCTTGGCGAAGCTGTCGACTTCTTCGCTTTCCTGCTTGCGGCCGATGAGGCGCTTGCATGCGAAGACACTGCGCTGTGGGTTGGTGACGGCCTGGCGCTTTGCGATCTGCCCGACGAGCTTCTCGCCCGATTCGGTGAAAGCCACCATGGAGGGTGTCGTGCGGGACCCTTCGGCGTTGGCAATGACCTCGGCGCTCCCGCCGGCCATGAAGGCCACGCAGGAGTTGGTCGTCCCCAGGTCGATCCCGATCACCTTGCCCATTCGGCGCTTCCCCCCACCCCGGACCGGCGTTGCGGCGTCAACACTGCCGGGGCCCTGCTATCACCTGCCGAGGCGCTCTTCCAGCCACGACGCTCTTCCAGCCACGGCGCCCACTTCACTCGGGCGCCTTCGATACGATGACCCTCGCCGGGCGCAGCATGCGGTCTCGCAGCATGTAGCCGGTCTGGAGCACCTGCAGCACGGTGTTCGGCGCAACGTCCGCGTTCTCGATCTGCGCCATCGCCTCGTGGACCGCAGGGTCGAAGGGCTGATCCTGCGCCTCGATTCTGCTCACTCCGTGCTTCCCCAGCGCTCCAAGCAGCTCCTTCGAAACCAGCTCGACACCCTGCAATAGCGCCTGCAAGTCCCCGCCGGAGTTCTGCTCCGCGTGCTCGACTGCGCGGTCAAGGTTATCGACCGTCGAAAGGAGATCCTTGACGAGATTCTGATGACCGTAGGAGTGGGCCTCCTGGCGCTCCTTGAGCCCCCTGCGCCGAAAATTCTCGAACTCGGCCTGCATGCGCAGGTAACGCTCGTTGGCCTGCTCGAGATCGGCCTGAGCGGACTCGTACTCGGCCTTGAGGGCCTGGAGCTCGCCCGAGAGAAGCTCGATGGTCATCTTGTCCGCAGTGGGCTTGGCGTCGGCCGCGCGAAGGTCGCCAGCGTGCCGCCCTTCGACGGCCTCGCTCGCCTCACGCAGCGCCTCCTCGAGCTCCGCGCTCGGAGTCAGCGAGCCGCCTTCGGCCTCCTCCGCGAAGGCCTCGAGGCCCTCGGCCTCCTCTTCCGGTTTCTCGATTTCCGGGCTCTCGATCTCGATCTTTCGCTTGCTCTCTTCACTCCCGTCGACTCTTCCGTGGTTGATGTTGTTGTTGTGGTGGTAGTGGTAGTAGTTTCGTTGATCTTCTCGGTGACCAGCCGGGAGCAATAGCCCACCAGCGGAATGATGTGCGCGTAGTTCATGCGAGTAGGGCCGATGACGCCGAGCACTCCCAGCGGCGCCCGCGCACCGCTTCGCTCGCTGGCAGCAGTGTCGAGCAGGGCTCCCGGGTCTCCTCCGTAGGGAGCCGCGACCAGGGCGCAGTGGCGCAGGCCCGGCTCGGCGAGCTCCTCGCCGAGGGCGACCCGAACGCCTCCCGCGTCGCGAGGCTCGCCCGCGAGCACCCTCTCGAAGAGCTCCACCAGCCGCTCCTTGGTCTCGATGGCGGCGAAGAGCTCGCGCAGGCGCTCCGAGTCAGCGAACTCGGGCTGGTCGAGCAGCGCCATGTGGGTGGCGATGACGAGGTCGGCCGCGGCGTCGCTTTCGGCCGTAAGCGCCAGGGCGCGCTCGCCCAGGTGGATTGCGCGTGCAATGGTGTCTTCGGCCCGGGTGCGCAGCCGCTCGGCCTCATGGCGCAGCAGGGCCACGAGCTCGTCGAGGGTGTGGCCCGCAACGCGCTCGTTGAGGATGGCGGTGATGCGATCGAGCTCTGCCTGGTCGCCGCTCGCGGCGTCTTCGATGGTACGGCGATGGATCTGACCCGCCTGGGAGATCAGCATCACCAGAACCCGCTCGCGCGAGAGGCGTACGAGGCTCAGGTGTCGCAGCTGCACCCGTGAGAGGCTCGGAGAAACCACGAAGCCCAGCTGCCGGGTCAGCTGGGAGAGGAGATGCGAGGTGATGTGGATGACCCCGTCCGCGTCGCTCTCTTCATCCAGGCCGTGACGCAGGGCACGACGCTCCGCGCTGGCGACCGCCTCCCTGGGAACCAGACGATCGACGAAGATGCGCAGACCCAGATCCGTGGGAACCCGTCCCGCCGAGGCGTGGGGCTGCTCGATGAGGCCCATCTCGCTGAGCTCCGACATCGTGTTGCGGATGCTCGCCGCCGAGAGGTTGAAGTCGGGCAGGTGGGAGAGGGTCTTCGAGCCCACCGGCGCCGCGTCACCCACAAAGGACGCCACCAGGGCGCCCAGCACCCGCTTCTGGCGCTCGCTCAGTGAGGGCATCGCGTCCGCGCGCTGCGCAGATCGTCGACTCAATGGAAAACCTCAATGAATTCGGTCACTAATCCCCTCGCCCTGGCGACTACCTACCACCCGGGAGGGCGACCGTCAACGCGCCCTTCGCGAGCGGCAACAGCTCCCCCCGCTCACCCATCGGCGAGACGCGGCTCCCGCAGGAGCCCCCGGGGCCCCGGGATCAAACGAAGCGCTCGAAGACCGAGTCCGCAAGCAGCCGCCCACGCTCGGTCAGGCGCAGATTCCCCTCCGGGCTCTCCTCCAGCAGGCCGCCCCGGGTGAGGCGATCGAGGGACTCGGCGAAGAAGGCCCGGGGAGCGGCGCCGAAATCCAGCGCGAAGGCCGCGGCTGCCAGGCCCTCACGCCGACGCAGAGCGAGGAAGAGGGCCTCGGCCCGCGCCTCCCGGGGCTCGAGGATCTCGACCCGCGCTTCGGGCGGCTGCCCCGCCTCGACCCGCTCGAGATAGGCGGCGAGGTCGCGCGGGTTGACTCGCCGTGCGCCGTAGGGAGCGGCCTCGCTGGGCGGCTCACAGGACCAGGCCCCCATCCCGATACCGAGCACCGGCCGCCGCGCCCAGTAGCGACTGTTGTGCCGGGCCTCGCGACCGGGACGCGCGTAGCTCGAGAGCTCGTAACGCGCGAGCCCCGCCGCCGCGCTGCGCTCCTCGATGCAACGGACCATCTCCACCACCTCTGCTTCACCGGCCCGTCGGAGCTGGCCGCGCCGCTCGGCAAGGGCGAAGGGCGTGGCGGCCTCGACGGTGAGCTCGTAGACCGAGAGGTGCTCGGGTGCGAAGCTCAGCGCCTCGTCGAGGTCACGCTCCAGATCGACCAGGCGCTGATCCGGGGCGGCGAAGATGAGATCGAGGGAGAGGTTCTGGAAGCCCGCCGAGCGGGCGGCCTCGAGGGTGCGACGCGCCTCCCCGGCGCGGTGGGCCCGCCCGAGTCGACGCAACACGGTGTCGTCGAAGGACTGGACGCCGATGGAGAGGCGATCGATGCCGGCCTCGCGAAAGCTCCTCAGTCGACTCCGTTCGAGGCTGCTGGGATTGACTTCGAGGGTGATCTCCAGGGGCGCGGGCTCGCGACCGAAGCGCGAGCGCGCCGCTTCGATCAAGCGCCCCAGGGACTCGGGCGCCAGGAGCGAAGGAGTGCCGCCACCAAAGTAGAGGGTCTCCAACCTGCGGCCGGCGAAGCGCGCCGCGCCCATCTCGAGCTCCGTGAGCAGAGCCGCGACGTAACGATCCGGCGCGCCGGGTGCGAGCTTGCGCTCCGCCACGACGGCGAAGTCGCAGTAGGGGCACACACGCTCGCAGAAGGGAACATGCACGTAGACGCCCAGGCTGCCGTCGTCCCCGTCTCGCGG
This sequence comes from Deltaproteobacteria bacterium, assembly GCA_019310385.1. Classification (GTDB taxonomy): domain Bacteria; phylum Myxococcota_A; class UBA9160; order UBA9160; family UBA4427; genus JAFDEK01. The sequence continues at coordinate 9,320 of JAFDEK010000019.1, read as the reverse complement.
GTCCGAGCGAGCCGGCCCCTGCGGCCGGAGATTGCCCTGCTCCATGGCGACCTCCTTCCCACGATCCACCATAGCGCCTGCAGAGCGACAGCCCCGGCGCCGCGAGGAGCGCCGGCACGGCCCCTCGGTTACGTTCACGCCGATGCACGACCCAAACGTCCACTGGGAGGTCCTACCCAACGGCCTCACCATCCTGTTGCGCGAGACCCGACTCGCCCCCGTCGCCAACTTGCAGATCTGGGCGAAGGTGGGCTCTGCCGACGAGCGCCCGGGCGAGGAAGGGCTCGCCCACTTCCACGAGCACATGCTCTTCAAGGGCACCGAGAAGCGCGGCGTGGGCGACCTGGCGGGAGAGATCGAGGGCGCCGGCGGGCGCATCAACGCCTATACCTCCTTCGACATCACGGTCTACTACGCGACCTTCCCCGTCGAGGCCCTCGCCACGAGCCTCGACGTCTTGTGCGACGCCTTGCGCCACTCGGTCTTCGATCCGACCGAGGTGAGCCGCGAGGTCGAGGTGGTACTCGAGGAGATCCGACGCTCCGAGGATTCCCCCGGCCACGTGCTGAGCGACGCGATCTTCCGCGAGCATTACCGCGAACATCCCTACGGCGCACCCATCCTGGGCACGGCCGAGAACGTGTCCCGCTTCGACCGCAGCATGGTGATGGACTTCTGGAGGCGCTGGTACACGCCGGACAACATGCTCGTGGTGGGAGCCGGGCAGTTCGATGCCGCCGAGCTGGCGGGTGAGATCCGCGCCTGCTTCGCAGGGGCCGCCCCGGGCGAGGCCCGGCGCGAGCGGCGCGCTGAGCCGCGGCAGCAGGGGCTGCGAGCCTTCTCCCTGGAACGCCACTTCGAGCGCGTACGCACAGAGCTGTGTTGGCCCGCCTCGGCCTTTCACGAACGCGACGCCACCCATCTCGACCTGCTCTCCTACGTGCTGGGCGAGTGTGAATCGAGTCGCCTGGTGCAGCGCGTGAAGGAGAGCGAGGGGCTCGTCGATCGCATCGACTCCTCCTCTTATACCCCCCTCGATCCGGGAGTCTTCTCCGTCAACATCGAGACCGACGCGGCCCGGGCGCCGGCGGCGCTCCGCACGACCGTGCGCGAGGTGGAGCGGCTGCGCGAGGAGCCCGTCTCCCGGGAGGAGCTCGAGCGAGCCCGGGCGAACTTCCTCGCCAGCGAGCACTTCGAGCGCGAGAGCGTTTCGGCCCTGGCGGGCAAGCTCGGCAGCTTCGAGGTCCTGGGCGGCGGCTGGCGCAGCGAAGAGGCCTACTTCGAGGCCCTGCGCAGCGCCACGCCGGCGGATCTGCTGGCGACGGCGCGCAAGTATCTGGAGCCCGCGGCGCTCACCGTCGGGGCCCTGCTGCCCGAAGGCGAAGGGGCGGCCCTGGACTCCGGGGCTATCGAGCGAGAAGTCGCGAACGGCATCGAAGAGCTGGGCCGCATCTTTGCCGTCCCCGAGCACTTGCCGCGCGCGGGGACCGGAAGCGCGTCTGCTTCCTCCGTCCCCTCCAGCCCCCCCCCCTCCACGAGCGGCCCCGCCAGTGCCATCGAGAGCTACCGCCTGCCCTCGGGCGCGCGGCTCCACGTGCTGCCGCGCCGTGAGCTTCCCATCGTAGCCGGGCGGGCGGCCTTTCTCGGCGGACTCCTGGCCGAGGACGAAGACAGCGCCGGCCTCACCCGTTTTCTCACGGCCATGTGGACCCGGGGCACCCAGAGCCGCACGGCTAGCGACTTCGCGCGCTCGGTCGAGAGCCTGGCCGCGGAGATCGACGGCTTCTCGGGCCGCAGCAGCCTGGGCATCTCCTTCGAAGCGGCGAGCGCGCAGCTCGATCCCACCCTCGACCTCTTCGCCGAGGCGCTGCTCGAGCCGGCCTTCGATCACGAGGAGATCGAGCGCGAGCGACGCGACACCCTGGCCGCCATCGAGCGCCGGGAGGATCAGCTCGCCCGGCAGGCCTTCGAGCTCTTCGCCGAGACCCACTTCGAGCGGCACCCCTACCGGCTGCCTCTGGTCGGCCTGCGGGAGAGCGTCGAGGGATTCGACGAATCGAAGCTGCGGGCCCACCACGAGCGTCTCATCCAGGCGGACAACCTCGTCATGGCCGTCGCGGGCGACGTCGATCCCGACGCGGTGGCCTCGGCCCTCTCGCGGCGCCTTGCCTCCCTGCCCTCGGGCGCCTTCACGCCCCCGAGTCCGCCCGCGGAAGCGCCGCCCGGCGAGCGGCGCGCCGCCAGTGTCAGCAAGGACCGCGCCCAGGCCCACCTCGTCATGGGCTTTCGCGGTCTCAGCGTGACCGATCCCGACCGCCATGCCCTCGACGTAATCACCCAGCTGCTCACGGGCCAGAGCGGCCGCCTCTTCCTCGAGCTGCGCGACCGGCGCAGCCTCGCCTATTCGGTCACGGCCATGAACATCGAGGGCTTTGCGCCGGGCTTCTTCGCGCTCTACATCGCGACGGCGCCGGAAAAGGTCGAAGAGGCGCGCAGTGGCATCCTGGAGCAGCTCGAGCTGCTGATCCGTGAGCCGCCCGCCGACGACGAGCTCGCCCAGGCGAAGCGCAATCTCACGGGCAACCATGCCATCGAACAGCAGCGCAACAGCTATCACGCGGCCCAGATGGCTCTGGACGGCCTCTACGGCCTGGGACCCGACACCTGCCAGCGCTACGCCGACGAGATCGGGCGCGTCGATAAAGAGACCATCTTGCGCGTGGCCCGCGGCATCATCCGCCTGGATGCTTACACTGAGGCTCTGGTGCAACCGTGAAGCGAGGCTCGTAGACCATGGCCAAAGCAAAGAAGCGAGCCGGACGACCCACCGGCGCCACGGGCGAGGAGACCCAGGCCCGGCTGCTCGAGGCGGCCTGCCGCTTCTTCGCCGAGCTCGGCTACAGCCAGGCGAGCAATCAGCAGATCGCCCGGGCCGCGGGCATCACCAGCGGCTCCCTCTACCACTACTTCGAATCCAAGGCCGAACTCTTCGCCGCGGTGTACCGCGACGTGCTGGGCGCCCTGCTCGAGGCCTACAGCTCGGCGGCGGCCGATCGCGACACCTGCGTCGAGCAGCTCTGCGAGGGGATCGAGCGGGTCAGCAACCTCTCGCGGGAGCGCCCGGGTCTGGTCGAGTTCGTCGCCACCGCGATCAGCGAGATCCCCCGCCACGAGGAGCTGGAGAGCCGTCTCCTCGAAGAGCATCTGGAGCTCTTCGCCTTCTTTCATCGGCTGCTCGAGGAGGGCCAGCGGCGGGGCGAGATCTCTCCCGACGTCGACCTCGAGGCCGCGGTCGGGACCATCGTCGCCTGCACGAGCGGGCTGGCTCTGCAGCGCCGCGCCCTGGTGAACGAGGACGAGTTCGCGGCGCTCATGCGAGGCTTCCAGCAGCTCCTGCGCGGCCAGTTTTTCACCCCTGCGAGCTGATCCTCGCCTGGTAGAATCACGTGGAGCACGCTGTCTTTGTCACATCCCCTTGGGGATTGTGAAATCGATTGATTAGTCGATTACTTGGTGCTTCACTACTTGCCGCCCGTCGGCCCGGCGGGCATCCCCGCAGAGCAAGGAGACCCCCATGGAGCTCAGAGAAGTCATCGGCAACCGACGCTCGATCCGCTACCTCGACCCCGACAAGCCCGTCGAGATCGAGAAGATCCAGCGCATGCTCGAGGCGGCCCGCATCGCCTCCCACTTCGGCAACAACAGCTCGATCCAAGCCCTGGTCGTCCATCGCGAGAGCGCGACCGAGGAGCAGGTCGAGAGCCTCCACTCCCCCGTCGGCGGCTTCCAGATGAATCTCGCCCCGGTCATCATTCTCTGGTACGTGCACACCGCTGCCATGGACGAGGCGGGCGAGCGCCTGCGCGAGCTGGTGCAGTGCGGCGCCCTCGGCTACGGCCCCAACAAGCACAAGGAGCTCGAAGAGACCCTGGTGCCTCTCTTCAACCGCATCGGCGACGCCCTCAAGGGCCCCGGGATGCCGGACATGGATCTCGGCCAGGCCGTCGCCCAGTCGACCCTCATCGCCTTCGAGCAGGGTCTCGGCACCTGCTGTCAGGGCTCCGGCGACTGGACCAAGGTGGAGGCGGCCTTCGGCTTCAAGGAAGGCGATCGCATCGTGGTGGCCCAGACCGTCGGCTACCCCCTCGAGACGGCCGACGCCGGTGGCCAGCGCCCTCGCCTGCCCTTCGAGAATCTCTTCCAGCTCAACTCCATCGACAATCCCTTCCCGCGCTCCCAGGAGGTGGTGAACGAGCTCACCGGGGACAAGTTCTTCCAGGCCCCGGCGCCGACGCCCAACCGGGAGCAGGAGATCGACGAGATCGCGAAGAAGTACAAGCTGCCCGGCTCGGGGATGATTTGATCCCCGCCCTGCGAGTCCCAGGCTCAGCCTGAGACGGGAGGTTCCCCATGCGTGTGAACGCCATCGTCGCCGGTGTCGCGATGACACCCTTCGGCAAGCACATGGACAAGAGCTTGAAGCAGCTCGGGGGCCGCCCCGTGCTGGATGCGGTCAAGGACGCCGGCATCGAGCTCTCGGACATCGAGGCCGCCTACGTGGGCAACTGCGCGGCGGGCACGGTGACGGGCCAGGAGTCCATCCGCGGCCAGGTGATCCTCAGCTCCATCGGCCTCGGCAAGGTTCCCATCATCAATATCGAGAACGCCTGCGGGAGCGGCTCCACCGCGCTCAACCAGGCCTGCATGATGGTCTCGGCCGGCTACTACGACGTGGTGCTCGCGCTGGGGGTGGAGAAGCTCTTCCACGAGAACAAGGCCATCACCTACGCGGCCTTCGGCGGCGCCATCGACGTGGAGGTGCGCGACCAGATGATGGCCGAGATCACCGCGGGCCAGAGCGAGGGCTCCGGGACCAAGCGCTCCATGTTCGCCGACTTCTACGGCGTCATGGCTCGGGACCTCATGCAGAAGTACGACTGCACGCCCGAGCACTTCGCCATGATCTCCGCCAAGAACTCCCTTCACGGCAGCCTCAATCCCAACGCCCAGTTTCACGACGAGATGACCGTCGAAGAGGTCATGGCCCAGCCCATGATCGTGGATCCGCTGACGCGGCCCATGATCTGCCCGGTCGCGGACGGCGGCGCGGCGGCCATCGTGGTGAGTGAGCGCAAGGCGCGACAGCTCGGCATCGAGAGACCGGTACGCGTAGTCTCGACGGCTCTCTATTCCTACTTCGACCATCCCGAAGGCGCCGAGGAGAACGTCACCAGCCTCGCCGTCGACGAAGCCTACTACGAGGCCGGCGTCGGCCCCGCGGACCTCGACGTGGTGGAGCTTCACGACTCCTCGGCCCCCTGCGAGCTCATGAGCTACGACCATCTCCACCTGTGCGAGCCCGACGACGTGGTGAAGCTCCTCGAGGACGGCGACACGAAGCTCGGCGGCCGCATCCCGGTCAACACCTCGGGTGGCCTGCTCCGCAAGGGCCATCCCGTGGGAGCCACCGGCATCAGCCAGATCCTCGAGCTCACTCTCCAGCTCCAGGGCCGCGCAGGCAAGCGCCAGGTCGAGAACGCACGAGTAGGCCTCGCCCACAACGGCGGCGGCACCATCAACGGCGAAGTAGCCGCCATGAACATCACCATCCTAAAACGCTAACGCAAGCCGCGGGGACGGTCCTTAACGCAAGGTCCAGGCGGGGGGGGGGACGTTCCTTCCGATGTTCCGTTGTGATGGGGCGTCACATTGGGATGGTGCGGGTTTTGCCTTTGGGGCTGGTTCCGGGGGATGAGCGGTTCAGGTGTGCTGGCGGTGGGTCGATCAGGGAGTCCGGTTTCTGGCCTCGGCCCGGGACACGAGAGGACACCGGCTTTGTCGATTCGCATCGTGATCGAAATCCAGAACCCCGAGGAGCTCTTCGACAACGAGGCTCCGAAGATCGGCAGGGTGCTGGCGGATCTTGGCTTGATCAGCCGCCGCAAGGCCATTCTCAAGGGATTCACGAAGAACCTGTACTCGGGCCTGGAGGAAAAGGGCGTCCGAGTTCAGATCGAGGCGGAAGACACGTTGCAGGCGGAGAAGAAGAGCCGCCGCCCCCTGCGACTGCCGGGCGCACTGCATCGTTTCTCGAAACGCTGATCGTCCATCCGCAGCTGCGGTACGCCGAGCTCCCTCATTCTCGTAGGCTGCATATTCTGCGCGTCCTATACTCGAGCACGCGCCGTGCGGCACAGCGCCCGATCGCACGGCAATCTCCTTGTCACGGGATTCCCTCACGGACCCATGGAGGCTCGCCATGAAGTCCCGCACCACGCTCGCTGCCGTGATCTGCATCCTGGCGGCCGCCCTCGCAGGCTTCTTCGTGGCCGGCCGCTATCTGGCCCGAGCGTCGATCGGTCTCGACCCATCGGCATTTCCCTTCGGCGAGCTCGTCCAGTCCATCGGCCTCGCGCTCTTCCCCCATCTCGAGATCGCCGTCGGGGGGCTGGTGCTCGCCCTCGGTACGGTGCTCGTCGTACCCATGGTGGCGTTCGCGATCGTGCGCCATGTCTCGCGCAGGCCCGCGCAGGGGACGGACACGGGCCGGCGCGGCTTCCTGGCGGGCGCCGGCGCCGGAGCAGGGGCGGCGGTCGGAGCCCTCGTAGCCGGCGGCACCGCGATGTACGGGCGCGCCATGCTGGGCTGGGGCAACGGAGGCCGCGGCTGGAAAGAGCCCATCGAGGTGGTCTTCGGCGGCGAAGTCGTGAGGACCCACCCCGATTACAAGGAGCAGTGGAAGGGCAGCCGCGTGCAGGCCTACGGGCGCCTGGGACGCACCGAGTGGAAGGTCTCGGACATCGTCATGGGTACCGGCCCCCTGCGCAGCGACAACGGGGCGCAGCTGGTCCGGCTGGCTCTGGCCCGGGGCATCAACTACATCGACACCGCTCCCGACTACTCCATGTCGGGGAGCGAGCAGGCGGTGGGAAAGGGCATCGAGGGGCATCCGCGGGATCAGTTCTTCCTCGCGACCAAGTTCTGCACGCCTGCAGGCCACCTGCCTCCCGGCACGCCCGTGGCCCGCTACAAAGAGGTCATCTACGAAAGCCTCGCTCGCCTGGGTACGAGCTACGTGGATCTCATCCACATCCATTCCTGCGACGAGATCGACCGCCTGCTCGACCCCAACGCCCACCAGGCCTTCGAAGAGCTCAGGCAGGAGGGCAAGGCGCGCTTCCTCGGCTTCTCCAGCCACACACCGAACCTGGTGCAGGTCGCCAATGCGGCCATCGACAGCGGCCGCTTCGATGTGATGATGCTCGCCTACCACCACGGCATCTGGAGCGCCCTCGGCAACGTGATCCGGCGGGCGCGGCAGGAGCAGGACATGGGCGTGGTCGCCATGAAGACCCTCAAGGGCGCCAAGCACCAGAATCTGGCGGGCTTCCGCAACGAAGCCGACAGCTACGCCCAGGCAGCACTCAAGTGGGCGCGCTCGAACCCGGACGTCTCCTGCGCGGTCATCTCCTTCTTCGAGATGCAGCACATCGACGAGTATCTCCATGCCTCGGGCCGGAGCGTCAGCGGGGCGGACCTTGCCGTCCTGCGCAAGTACGACGCGGAGATTCGGGGAAGCTACTGTGCCCCGCACTGCGGCGAATGCCTCGAGGCCTGCCCGGAGGGGCTCCCCATCAACGACATCCTGCGACACCGCATGTACTTCGAGGACTACCGCGCGGAGAAGCAGGGCATCGAGGCTTACGCGCGCCTCGAGAAGCGGGCGGAGGCCTGCGCGAGCTGCCCGGCACCCTGCGCGGGCACATGCCCCCTCGACATTCCCATCCAGGAGCGCATGCAGGGCGCACACGAGCTCTTGAGCATCGGGTAGACGGTCGGGCTGCTACGGGCGCAGCTCGTCGCCGACGGCGGCCGCGTCGCCACACACGCCGCCACAGAGCGAAGCGGCCAGGCTGGCACAAGCCGGGCTCCACGCGGTGACGCAGCAGGCGGAATCGGCTGCGCACACGGTGCGGGCGCAGGAACTGCAGGCGGGATGGAGCGGCGCCCCAAAGGTGCACTCACCGTGGCTGCACGCACTCGCCGGACACGGGCTACTACCCGCGCAGCTCAGCCCCGAGGGCCCCGGCGCGGCGCCGAAGTGGCTACGCAGGACGTTGAAGTCCGGCAACCCCACCGTACCGTCGCAGCTGCAGTCCACGTCCGCGCAGGTGCCCCACGAGGCGCAGCTCTGCCCGAAATAGGTCCTGAGATCATTGAAATCGGCGATGCCGACCACGAGATCCCCGTCGCTATCGGGATCGCAGGCGTTGCCGAAGCCGTCGAGGTTCGTATCGCACTGATTCGCATTGGAGACGTCGACGCAGTTGTCCTGGAAGTCGCACACGCCGTCGCCGTCCGAATCGCAGGGGATGCCCTGGCAGGACTCCGCCGCCGAGAGGTCGCTCTCGACGAAGTCGACGGGAAGGCCGGCGCCCGACGACAGGCCCGTCAAACCATCGAGTGCGTCGACAGCGACAAAGCTGATCACAATCGTTCCGTCGAAGATCAACTCGATCTGGAAGGTGTTCGAGCCGCCGATGTCGTACTCGGGCACCGCAGAGAAGGTCACCACCGCCCGATCCGCAAACTTCTTCCAGCTCACGCTGCCGCCCACCGCGGGATTCAGGTCGTCGAAGATCCCCGAGACCCTGGGCAGCGCGAAGTGGCTCGACGGGGACTCCGTCACGGCGGTATCGCTGGCGCCAAAGGTGAGGTAGCCGTTGCTCCCGACGTAGAAAGAAGAATGGCTCGTGCCGAAGATCGAAACCGTGTCCGCGCCGAGATTCACCAGCACGCTCTCGTCGTCTCCGAGGACGAGGGTCGTGCCGCCGGTCGGATCCACGGGCAGGCTGGTGATGGGAAGCGCGCACATCGCGTAGAATTCGACGGAGCCGTCGGGGGTGAATACCAGACTCACGTTGTCGAGATCGTTGTCGTCGGCCGAGAACCGTTCCGTGAAGAAGTCGTCGGGGGCTTCGGGCGTCGCGAAGGAGTAGCAGGCCCCGCCGTTGTTCTCGCTGCTGTTGTTGCCGCCCGAGTCCTCGGCGCTCACGCTGTAGAAGTGGGTCTTCGAGGGGCCCAGACCCGCGAGTGCGATGGAGTGCGCACTGCCGTAACCCTCCTCGCCCTGGCTCTCCGTCAGCGCCGCGCAGCTCAGCCCGTAGTGCACGGTTCCCGTCGTCGACTCGTCCGTGTCGAAGGCTACCCGCGCGCCGTAGGAGGTGACGTCGACGGCCTGCACATTGGAGATGGTCGGCGCGACGCAGTCGACAGCCGCGTTGGCGAGGACACTCACGCCGACCCCGCCCTCGCCGTCA